>JAKSDO010000007.1 GCA_022360055.1 Cytophagales bacterium
GACAGATTATTAGGTACCTCAAAGTTGCATTAATATCAAATTGGCTGGATTTTGTGTTTAAAGGAAGATACAACTTGCTAAACCTTGAAGAAGTCGAAAACTATATAATGATAAATAAGCATTTGCCTGAAGTCCCAAGTTGTAACCCGAACCAAGTAAAGGCAGCGGTGATCACATGGTGGCTGAAGAAATACCCTATCTGTCAGGTACAGTATATGACAGGGCATCGCTATGTGAGCAGCACAGAAAGGTACCGGACAGACCACCTGGAAACCTTCAGGAGCAAATAGATGAATTACATCCGTTGAAATAATCCAAGAAATCAATGAAATCGTTAACTTTGGTAAAAGGGGAAGAAATGAATACGAAAGTAGCAAAGAAAACACTGCATGAACTGATAGATCGCATTGAAGATAATGAGTTGTTGAATCTATATGTGAAATTGTTGGAGTGTGAAATCAGAAAACCAGCTTCACAGGATTTTTTTAAAACTACAGAAGCGGATTTAATTACTCGTGCTAAAGCGTCAATAAAATCGGTAGAAGAAGGTAAAGCCCGAAATATTAAGGAATTTAAAAAAGACGTTGAAGCGTGGAAGAAAAACAGAGCTATGCAGTAGATATTACTCCCGAAGCCGAGATTTTTTACCTTCAATTATTAGAATATCTATACCAGACTCATTCGGAAAACAGCGCCGCAAGAAAACTGATGAAATACTGGACAAGGCCATGTCCCTGGATAAAAATCCTTATCGGGGCAGAGTAGTAGATCAACTCACATTTTTAGAAATAGAGCATCGCTATTTATTCCGGGTTTATTGCAGAGTTCACAATAGGAAGCGGATATATTTTTCGAATCAACCGGATGGATACTAACAATGAGTTATGGCAAATTAAGGCCGTACCCTGAGAACACATAAATGGATATAATTACACACACTTTATCGGGAGTAGCAACTGGGACAGTTGTCATGAGTTTTTCTCCAAAGGGATACAAAGCAAAACTCGGAATTCTTTCTATCTCGGGATTCGGTGCTGCCTTACCAGACTTAGATGCAATTAGTTTGTGGTCACGGTTTGATAACTTGTTTGGTAGATTATTTAATCTGGAGCATTCCGGCAAGGAGATATATTTTTCAAAATTTTGGTATTCACACCATGCATTCCTGCATTCTATTTTAGCTGCAATCATTATTGCTCTTTTAATTGGGAGTTTAACCTATTTATTATCTTCAAAACAAAAACCAAAATCTTTCAGCGGTCTGATAAGTAGTCTGGTAAACCAAAAGCTAATACTAATTGGATTTCTATCTGGATTTATAATACACCTGATTGAGGATATGCCAACACCTTCTTGTGTATGGGGAGGTGTAAATCTCTTTTGGCCTTCACATGGATACGTTGGTGGAACCGGAGATACCTGGTGGTGGAATAACTATGATATTTTCCTTATCGTGATAACAATAATCATTTTGAACTTAGTCGTTAGCCTATTAAGACCTTCTAATAGGCTACATCCAAAAAAGTTGACTTCCGTAATTCTCATTATTGGATTTTCAATCAGCTTGATTCAGATAAAGACAAGAGGTTTTGACTTTAATTACACCGGCCATACAACTAGATATGATGAGTTTGAGGTGAAGTCAAAAGAATTGCAGAGAGATATTTTAGGACCTGGAATATATAACTATATGGAAAAACTTGATAACAAAATACCATTGAACTTTTAATATTAACTTGCCATAACAGCGCATATAGAAAATAGCTAGGTTGGTGGGGTGCTAAAGTTTTGTACCTTGTTGCAAAAACACTAACGGGCGATACGAACGTAGCTCCGAATTTTAAACCTGTCGAATTCGACACCTTTAGAAAACAAGCTGGGTTAAACAGCTTCAACTTGACCCCTAAAAAATGGATTGAAGCTACCGATGCGATAGGGCTGATTTCAAAATCGGGTAGATACGGTGGCACTTATGCCCACAAAGATATCAACAATTAAGGGGTATTGTAAAGGTTCAATTAAAATCGCTTGATGAAAAAGACTTTAAATACACCAATGATCAAAACGTCTATAAGTATTTGGATCGAATTTACTCAATATTGCATGATGAGTTTGAGTATATTTTTAACACCAATTGGACATTTTATCCAAAAGAATTTCTCTATTCAATATTCAGAGCAAGAAAATGGAACTTTACTTTTGAGCCTTCATTGATATCGGAACATAGTTATCCACCTGCTAAATTTGTTGATTTTGGCAGGTGCAATTTTCCGGGTAATCCTGTCCGGAAACGGCGCAAAAGTCGCGGAAGTAACTTCCGCTTCAGGAGAGACGATGCTTTAAAGCAAGGTGGAATAAGAGGCGAAGTTTGCCAGTATTATTTCGAAAGTGTCAATATGAGATTATTTCCTAATTAATTTGTTATCAAGGTATAGGGTCTCACAAAATGCTAACAAATTAAATGAAAGTACTTGATAACCATTGGTTGATCCGTGTAGTTGTTACCGAGCCGGGAAAGGAATCTTTCACGGAATATGTCAGCTTCATTGCGGAGGAATTAAAAAATGAATTAATTCCCTCTAATGACCAGGTGATAGACACTTTAAAAGTATCTCGTGAATACCCGGAAAAAACTGTATTCAATATTAAAGGCATTAGTGCGATGCTTGATATTGAAATTCATAAATGGCCTGAAGTAATTTAGCCTCACAAAACACTTAATTCAGACACGTTAATTAGCCGGATAATATCATACCGAATACATTTCATTGTATGTAAAAGAGCTAATATTGGTATAGATCTATTCGCTAAGCATAATTCCGGATTAATTAGTTTGAAGGCTTACCATTGAAAGTTCCAATAAATTATCTTTAGCTATCGATTATGTGTAATTGCCGGTTCCATGAAAATAAGACAAGTAAATTCCGAAGACAAAGGCAGTAATCCTTTTGGTATCGTTAGTCATGCGGATCTGATGAAATCGGATGATCTGTTTGTTCCTACCTTGCGCAATTTTCACGTCATATTCTGGTTCAAAAAAGGTACCGGTACCTTTTTTGTTGATTTTCAAAAATATGAGTTTAGCGAGAACTCACTTGTGTTGCTGGCAAAGGATCAAATATCTTATTTTATTCCGTTCGATACGGAAGTTGAGCTTCAGTCTATTGTATTCACACCGGAGTTTATATATCGAAATGATGCTGACTTGCATCACCTCTTTCATATTTCAATATCGAGTCATATCAATGGAATACAGATCATTCACCTTGAGCCGGAAGATGCAAAATATTTTCAAATGCTGTCGGATAACATGAATCAGGTGATGCGTTCACATAAAGGCCTGATGAGACAAAATAGCTTTTATCATTGGTTGTGTCTCTTTTTGCTCAATTGTGAGCGACTCCAGCACAATACTCATACAAAGACGACCATAAATGATAAGCTTATTTTGCAATTCAATCAGTTATTGGAAAAGCATTATAAAACGCAGTTCAAAGTGGATTTTTACCTTCGGGAAATGAATATAACAGTCAAATCGCTAAGTAAACTCACCAGGGAGAAATTGAAATTATCTCCAAAAGCAGTTATTGACGAAAGACGGGTTTTGGAAATGAAGCGACAACTCAAGGGCACTACGAAAGCTACAAAGCAAATAGCGTATGAGCTGGGATTTGATGAGCCCACAAATATGAACAAGTACTTTAAGAAACATACCGGTCAGACACCCTCCGCATTTAGGAAAGAATAGTATACTATTCCAATTTTTACCATTGATCACAACATTATTACCTTTTTAAAGCTGCACAACACTGCTAGATTTGTTCCCGAATCAAATTATTAATCTCATGCACAAGAAAGTATTAGTATTTGGCGCTACAGGACAACAAGGTGGTGCCGTAACCCAGGCTTTGATAAAAAATGGACATCAGGTTATTGGATTAACAAGAAATGCCAATTCTGAGAAGGCTAAAGCGTTGATCGGTACCGGAGTTGATCTTAAAGAAGGGAATCTTCACAATGCTTCAGATCTAATCAACCTAATGAAAGAGGTCGATGCCGTCTTTGCGCTAACCACCCCTTTTGAAGAAGGTATTGAAAAAGAAATTGAGCAAGGTATAACAGTTGCTGAAGCTGCAAAGGAGGCCGGAGTACAACATTTTGTTTTCAACTCGGTGTCGGATGCAGATCGAAACACAGGAATTCCCCATTTTGACAGCAAATTCAAAGTTGAGCAAAGGATCATCGAATTGGGGCTCCCATATACCATTATCGCCCCTGTGTATTTCATGGATAACCTGGTTTCTCCCTGGACTATGGAAATGGTGAAGACAGGAAATATCAGTACAGCTATGCCAAACGATAGAATGCTTCAACAGATCGCCGTGGCGGATATTGCACAAATTGTATCTGCGGTTATTTCTCGCAGAGAAAGCTTTATTGGCAAACGAATCAATATTGCGGGAGAAGAACTTACCGGAAATCAAATGGTAGAAATATTGAACCGAGTCACCGGTAAGAGATTTGTCTTCGAAGGATTTAGTCCCGATTACCTTCGGGAATCTTCCGAAGAC
This sequence comes from Cytophagales bacterium, assembly GCA_022360055.1. GTDB lineage: Bacteria > Bacteroidota > Bacteroidia > Cytophagales > Cyclobacteriaceae > JAAUQL01. Next base: position 4,572 of record JAKSDO010000007.1, read on the forward strand.
CTTGCGATAATGTATGAGTGGTTTGACAGGGTCGGGTATTCTGTGGATATCGAAAAATTAAAACTGGACTTCCCGGAAGTAACCTTTACTTCTTTTGAGGAATACGTACGCGGAATTGACTGGACATTCATGGAATAAATAGGACTATCCATTCCTCTGACTTATATTGGATCATTTTTTCAATTGGAGGGAATTTGGATAGGCATAGCTTTAGCCAATTTTCCCGGGATGTATTTTGATGGCTTTGAGTAAGTGGCTGTTGGCAAACAATTCCGAATTAATTGGAACGAACCGAATTCAGGCTTATTTCGATGATTTTGCACGGTTAAGGAATAAATTTTTGGAAAGCGGCAATTGTAACAAAGGGTGACAAAACTCTGTGAGTAAAAGGATATTCCGGAAGAATTTAAGTATACACAAAAATGTACCGTACTCATTGTCATAATTTGTGGGTACGGGAAGAAATTTTAATTAAAAAAACCGAAATTTGAATATGCCCGTTTAACACTTCTAAATTCTTTAACTACAACAACCAATAAAATGATCACCCAAAACGACATCATTTATTTTGTGATTACCGACAGGTTTTTCGATGGCAACACCTCCAATAACCAGCATGTTGATCTTGCCAATCCCAGAGCATTTCATGGAGGCGATTTTGATGGACTGATAGCAAAAATACCCTATCTTAAAAAACTGGGAATTAGTGCGCTTTGGATTACACCGGTGTATTTAAACATTCATGACCTGGGAGACAGCGCCGGATATCACGGATACTGGACCATTGATTTTGACAAAATAGATCCGCATCTTTTCAC
>JAKSDO010000234.1 GCA_022360055.1 Cytophagales bacterium
ATTTGATGGACAAATGATACATTTCAAGCACTTTTCAGAAAATGATTATCCATGAAAAACTTAAACGCCTTTAAGTCTGAATTAAATTGTTTGTGGCAAAAGCAGATCCAATTTGGTGTATTTACACGTTCGAATGATTGCTAGGTTTGCTCCTGGAATTAATGGATAATTGTGGTCGCTTGAGTATTGTATCATTTATTCAGGAGAATTGAAACCGATGTGGCCGGAGCAAATTCAGGATACACAAGAGCATGATCACATTTCTCTTTCCGTTCACAAACTCAAAAATATAAACAGACGAAAAGATGCGCTTTATATTCTCTGCGCATTTAGGATGAACTAAATTAAGAATTCCCCTTTAATAGCAAAACCCCGACCTGTTGAATTTTAAACACCTCTTACTGAGAACTAAGGCATATAACTCGTGTTTTATCAAATCAGCGCCATCTTAAGTTTCAAATCTAGTCTTAGGTTACACATTAGAGGTACAAATGTTACCTTCAATTGGTAAACATTGGAATTAATCAAAACCAATATGTAACTTTATTTGCAATGATTCGGAGTAACAGATGATACATTTAAGACTCGTCCTAAGCATACATGTAACATACTTCTCCTGATCGTTCCATCGCAAATTTAGCGTCATGAAAAAGGTATTATCAATTTTCAAGGGTTTTGAAGGGGCTTTCTTACTAATTTTCATTCATAGTACGATACTGTTCTCTCAAAGTAAGACCACTTCTTTTCATCATCTGTCCGTGAAAGACGGATTATCACAAAACAGTGTTATGTCCATTTTCAAAGACAGCAAAGGCTATATGTGGTTTGGAACCAGAGACGGCTTAAACAGGTATGATGGGTATGAATTTACCATTTACAGACACGATGCATTAGACTCAAATAGCATAAGCAGCAATTTCATAGGATCGATAACAGAAGACCAGGATGGAATAATATGGATTGGAACAAATGACGGCCTGAACGCATACGATAGAATTAATGAAAAATTCACAGTTTTTAAATTCAACCCGACAGACAACAGCTCAATTTCCAGTAATAACATCCTGTCATTGATCATCCGAAAAAATGGAGATTTATGGATCGGTACGGAAAACGGATTGAATCATAAGCCCAAAGGAAGCCATACATTTCAGCGCCATTACAGCATGATTCACAATCCCAATTCTCTAAGCGATCATTATGTGTTTGCTCTTTATGAGGACGATGAGGAAAATCTCTGGATTGGCACGAGGTCCGGAGGGCTTAATAAGCTAAGTAAGAACAGCTCGAAATTCATTAGGTTCACACATGATCCCTCCGATACAAAATCGCTAGGAAGCAATTTTGTTCGAGCAATAACAAAATATAACGACGAAATATGGATTGGAACTGCAGAAGATGGCATAGATGTAATGGGGAAGAATGGCGAATTCAGACATATCAGGCATCTTGAGGGTTCAGAAAACTCACTTTCCAATAATATAATCAGAGCATTCGTTTTCGATGATTCCAATTTGTGGATAGCTACTTTCAACGGATTGAATTGCCTCAATACTAAAAACGGGAAAATTGAGGTGTATAAGAACGCTACCGATAAGCCAAAGAGTGTGAGTCACAACTCTATTCGCTCATTATATCTGGATGAAAGAGGATTTTTATGGGCAGGCACATATTTCGGCGGTTTGAATATACTTAATCCCACGACCAAACAGTTCAGGCATTACAAGCACAATCCATATTTCAAAAATACGATTAGCTACAATGTAGTAGGTGATATGGTTGAAGATAAAGCGGGGAACATCTGGATCGGTACTGAAGGTGGCGGACTCAATTACTTCAATTACTCAGAACAATCATTCCGTCAGATGGATTCATTTTATGGGAAAAAAATTAAAGGCAGCACCATAAAATCCCTATTGATTGATTCAGATCAAAATCTTTGGATCGGGACTCACCGCCAAGGATTAGTTTTCTTAGATATCTCGAAAAAGCAAGTTAGAGAATTTTATCCAGAGGCCAATAATGAAAACAGCCTGAGCGGAATCAGTGTACTTTCACTTATCGAAGATCATAGCGGTAAAATTTGGATTGGTTCAAACGAAGGACTTAACCTCTACGATCCTACAACCTCGTTGATCAAAAGAGTTCATTTGAAAAAACATTACAATCCAATAGAAATTATTTCATTGTTTCAAGATTCACAATACAACATATGGGTGGGAACAAAATCTTACGGGCTGATGCTCTACGAACACGGTACAATCAAACATTACATACATGATCCGAAAAATCCGAAAAGTATAAGCCATAACAGCATATACGAGGTATTTGAAGATTCCAAAAATCAAATATGGATTGGAACTTATGGTGGCGGGCTAAATCAATTTCACAAAGAAGATGAATCATTTTCAAGCTATAAAGTGAAAGACGGACTTGTAAATGATATTGTTTACAGCGTCGAAGAAGATGATCAGAAAAAGCTATGGATATCCACACCCGGAGGAATTTCAAAATTCGATCCCGAATCAATCCAGTTTAAAAATTATACCCCAAACAACGGACTGCCAATAACAGAATTTAATGAGGGATCATCTCTAAAGCACTCAAATGGCACGATATTCATTGGTGGTGTTAACGGGCTACTCAGTTTTGACCCGAATAGTATACGGGATAACCCCATAACCCCTGAAGTGCTTCTAACCGAGCTTAAGTTGTTTAATAAGCCGGTAAATCCCAATGATAAAAGTAAACTTTTGACCAAACATATAAGTGAGACCGATCAAATCACTTTTTCTCATAGCCAAAATATCTTCACCATTGAATTCATTGCAATAAATTATTCACAACCGGGAGAAAACCAATATGCCTATATGCTTGAGGGCCTGGAGACCGAGTGGAATTATGTCGGTGATAAAAGATTTGCTACCTACACCAACCTGAGCGCCGGAAATTATACATTTAAAGTTAAAGCCGCCAACAATGACGGGATCTGGAGTGAAAAAATGGTGAGTCTCAATATTGTTAAGATACCTCCATTTTGGCAAACAACTTGGGCATATATAATTTATAGTTTACTCGGCACTATTGTATTTTTTGTCATCAGAAAGTATTTTTTGATAAAATTAAACCTGGAAAACAAGCTCAAATTAGAGAAACTGGAAAAACAACAACTGGAGGATTTGACAAAACTGAAACTACGCTTTTTTACGAATATCTCACATGATTTCCGAACTCCTCTTACGCTTATACACGCCCCTTTGCAAGAATTAATAGTTAAGTTCGCAAATACTAATGCTCAAAGTCAGTTGCTGCTAATAAGAAAAAATGTGAATTTGATGTTGCGTCTAATAAACCAGCTCATGGACTTTAGAAAATTAGAGAATAACAAACTTTTCTTGCAGCTTAGTAATGAACCGCTTGTGCCATTTATTAAGGAAGTTGCACTTTCATTTAAAGATCATGCCAGGATTCATAACATCAGATATTCATTTTCGACAAAAGTCGCAGATACAAAATTCTGGTTTGACAAAGACAAGCTGGAAAAGATCTTGTATAATCTTTTATCGAATGCATTTAAAAACACGCTTGAAGACGGTACCGTTTCGGTCGAAATAGCGCAACAAACCCTGAGATCCGGTAAAGGATTTGTTAAAATATGCATTCGTAACACGGGACATGGTATAGAAAAAGAACATCTGGAAAGCATATTCGACAGGTTTTACCAGGGGTCCGATCAGTACGAATATCATCAGCAAGGATCCGGGATTGGGCTATCATTGGTTAAAAATCTTGTGGAACTGCATAAGGGCTATATTAAAGTTCAGAGCGAGATCGATCAATTTACGGAATTCATTGTCGGGATTCCTATGGAGGACGTCTATTCAAAAGAAGAAAAGACAAGTATTAAGCCCGACCCTGATCCGGAGAAGAATATTGGGCCCTCCACAATTAAATCTGATAAAAACAAAGATTCCAAAAAGGATCATACGGTATTAATAGTTGAAGACAACCATGACCTGAGAAACTACCTGGCGCATATCTTTTTTGCTGAATACAACGTAATTACGGCAGAAAATGGTGAGGTAGGATTATCTAAGGTTAAAGAGCATCATATCGACATCGTTATTTCCGATATCATGATGCCAAAATTATCGGGCATCGATTTATGTAAAAAATTGAAATTAAATCCAAAGACCAAGCATATTCCCGTAATACTGTTAACTGCGCGAACCGCAACCTCTGTTGAATTAGACAGCTATGATATCGGCGCGGATGACTTCATTTCAAAACCTTTCAATATTGAAGTCTTAAAATCTAAGGTGAAAAACTTTATCAATTCCAGAATCAGCATAAATAATTATGCAAGACATGAAGTACTGCTGGATGAATCTGAAATACATATCGATTCTGCCGATGAACAATTTCTCGAAAAACTCTCTTCGTATATCCGGGATAATATTAGTAATCCCGAGTTGAATGTAAATAAAATCAGTGATGAATTGGGCTTAAGCAGAGTGCACCTCTACAGAAAAGTAAAGTCAATAACTGGGAAAAGTCCGGTCGAGTTTATGAGAGATTTTAGACTATCAGCAGCTGCTAAGTTGCTGGAGCAAGATAACTACAATATAAATGAAGTATGCTTCAAGACCGGCTTTCAGGAAGCGAGTTACTTCAGAAAATGCTTTAAGAAAAAATTTGGAATCCCGGCTTCACAATACACTTCTAGATTCCGGGAGGAAGACATTAACGCCTGAAAATGTTGATGTCCATGTGTAGCCTTCCCAAAAAATAGGACGGGTCATCCTCTTAATGGAACAAGAGAGAATATCGGCTTAGAAGATTTAATTAAAAGTGCACTCGATTCAGTTGAATTTAGTACTACATGTCCAAGTGGGAACACAATACCAGTTGAATGTGAGAATGGTACTGCGTTTTGTTGATGGAATGATTGTTGAAGAAGGAACCTGCTAATCAAATAAATATAGAATCACGAACTATTGTGCCTTTTGTCAGGAAAAATGCCATTGAAGGAATACCAAACTAAAAAAAATACTCGTAAGAAAACGGGATAGACACTAACCTCTTGGGATCATATTGTGAGTTTTTAAAATCTTCTAAAATCATATCTTGATAGTGGAAAAAATCATTCATGGTAACCTTTTTCAAATTGTTCGGTTTCCGAATACAATCATTAAAATATTCGATTATCTTATTGAGCATGAAGCTTAAAAAATATCGTAGGTTACCCGTTAAATTTTCAATATTTTCAATGATTGCAGCGTCATGAATCAATTCATTTCTTATTCGATAAAGTCGTATTAAGTGCCACTCTAAATGCTTTTTATGTTTGTTAAGATAATCTTTTCTTTTTTCAGAGTTGTTTAAAAGGTGACTCTTAAATCGCGAACACCTATAAGAAAGTAAAGTATGTTCTTGAAAATCAGAAATTATCTGATCTAGTATATTTTCATCTAATAGATACATCAAATTATCATCATAATTTTCAATATTATCACCTAATGAATGACTGGCAATATCTTTATGCAGTTGCATAAGATTTCTTTTTGTATAATGTACTAAATGGCAGTTGATGAAATGTTTTTTCAATCTTTCAAAGGTAGGTTGATTTACTATATAGCTGGAGAAAATAAATTCCAGACCAATCCAGTAGTTCATGAATTTTTTTTCGAGCTCAAGTGACTCATTCCCTAATCGAAAATAACGAATTGCTGAAGTTAGACGGTCTTGGACTTCTGGAGATATATAATCCTTATTGCCTATGTTTTCAAGCTTAGATAAGAAGCTTCTATACAATTCTTCATTACTTTGATAAAAACCATCTATATGGTAGTGAATTGGTTGTAAATTTCCCCTTTCAGGATTTTCTTTATTTAATACAATTGCTCTCTCTTTAATTGTCAGGTTAGGATTTCCAAAGCCTAAATGAATTTTATCAAAAATGTTCGACATCTGGCTTTTTGCAAGTTTCAACGCTTGATAATAATCTAGGGCTAGTATTTCAAATTCAATAAATCTTTTACTTTCTCCTGTTTTAATAAAATTTGATAGTTTTGGTTGAGGATTCGGACCCAATAAATCTGGATTTATCTCTGTTTTCAATTCATCAATCACTAATTTTTCCAATTGAGATTTGGAACCTATTATTGCAAATATTATTAAGTAAGGATCTTTAGTTTTATTGGTGATAATTGCTTTAAATTCATACCAATTAGCGTGAAAATTGGATTCCTTTGAATAAACAAAAATAGCCTGAATCACCTTTAAAAGATAACTTTTAGAATATCCAGTCTCAATCAATTCAGTGAGCAAATAATTAAGATATTGATCCACTTCGAGTAAAAGAGATATTTTATCACCATGTACCTTAGGTTCTTGTTGAAAAGCATATTCCAATTTTTCGATTAGTGATGCTAGGTAATTCTCATTAGCATTTAAAAGATAATAAATTGAGTGTTCACTCCGCTCAATATGTTCTATGCTATTTTTATTTTTGATATCTTTCAGTAGTTTCAAAAAAGAATCCTTTGAAGACAGTCCGAACTTAATTGTGTCGTCTTCGGTTATAATAGATATAGTTTCTTGAACACTTGCTAATACAGTCTTGAAATCTTTAATTCTATTATTTTGCCAATCACATAAGACGTTATATACTTCAAGAAGGCTTGACTTTGGATTTAGTGCACGAACCCGATAGCTATCTAAACTTTTATTGTGACAAAGTTCAACTAGTTTTTCGATACTGAACCTTTCCACCATATTGTATGTTTTATTATTAATATAATTGAGATTCTGCATAATAATTTATTATATTTAGGCGCTAAAATAGATATTTAAGATAAAAAAGGGAGAGTGAGTAGTCTGGAATTGTAGGTGGTACCTCGCAGATTATTTCCAACTCCCTTAGATATTAAGATAAAGGAGGACATTTGTCCTCCTTTTTGATTTTCGGAAATATCATATAATGTTTTAATTCAAAATTGTTTAGAAGGACCAAATTCCCATAAATCACCTTTAGAATCAGGCTCTAAGCCAATATCCCCTTTTCCTCCTAAACTGAAACCTACTGGTTCCCTATTAAAGCCATTACAAACCTCACGGGAAACTGCATGGTTTTACTCCACATGAAGTTTTAGCAGGGAGCACCTCAGAGCCAAACACCTTTCAACGGGCCATGATCGATACCCGCAAGGAATGAATAGCACGAAATCAACAAATTTTCACAACTCTCATATTTAATATCTGACCCAGCTTTTCAATTTTATTGGCGATATGCCCGACACCTACAGCACAATGATGGGCCGGTCCCTGCTTCGACCATTCATCCATAAATTGTTTTGCGCCTATAGAAAAGCGATAACGGCTATTTGTATTCCCAATCTGAAGTATCGGGCCTTCCACCGCTTCACCTTCTGCTACTAATAGAAAAATATTATCTTTTCCTTCCACTACGGAAAGCAAGGTTACCGGACCATTTTTCACATTCATTTGTATAGATAGTCCCTTACCAGGTTTCCCATGATAAACTGGTAATGGCACCAATTTTACCTTTTCTTCCGCAATAGCAAAATGCGCCGGACCGTCATGTCCGAGATACACCACATCATCCTTAAAATCCATCAAGTACAATTCTGAAAATGATCCACCGACGCCAAATTCTGCCATTATCTTCATGGCCTGGGCGTTCTTCACCTCACATTCGCCGGCAACCGGAATGCCTTTTCCTGTCAATAATGTATTTCCTGCAATAATTGAAGTAACAATGTTCTCGTACTCGTTTCCGGATTCTCCTTCATAGTAATATGCTAAAGATCCTAAATCTCTATTGCTGACCAATTTATCCAGCGCAACAGATGTTCTGGCAGCGCGATCGATTTCATCAGTTTCACAATCTTCGGAAACCCGGAATTTATCATAAAACTCCTCCACCTTCTTCTTTACCTCATCTTCAGAAGCCTCATCCCTGTATTTTTTCAACTCGCACATTTCGAGTAGTTCCATATGCGTTCCAAATACTGCAGATTGCCTGGTGATGTCGGTGTACACATCCAACATCCCATTATAGTAATGACCTAAAATTCCCATTCGGTTGTTTTGCAAAGCCGCAGCAACTGAAGCAGCTTCCGTCCATGATTGAATATCTTCCCAAGCAGATTCATCTTGTAGATACCCGGTTACGATATCATATTGAATTTCGGTGCGATTAAAGACCGAAGCTATCTCAGGTACGGAACAAGCCTGGCAGTGCTCCAACCAAACACCAGTCATTTTTCCCCGATCGCCAAGACTGTTGAATGCCTCATAATCCAATTGGGCGACAGGCTGAAGGTTGAGTATGATCACAGGAGCTTTTAGTTTTTGGGCTACCGGGAGTACTGTGGATGACAAGGCATAGGTAGACACATAAAGAAAAATGATCTCCACATCCTGCTTTTTTAAATAATCTGCAGCTTTTCGAGCTTTTCCAGGGTTATCCACCATTCCAGCATTTACAACCTCAACGCCAAATTCTTCTATCTTCTGTTTGATCTGTTCCTGGTACCCCATGAGGTTGTCCAGCAGTCCGTCAAATTGTGGCCAGTAGGTATCAAGACCAATTCCGAATAGACCTATTTTCGCATTCATATCATATTTTTTTCAATAATTTAAATTCCGACATTCTGTGAAGTAGCCGGTATAGCATGATTAACTCCCAGTTGCTTTAGCCTTTGAAGATTTCAAATAGTATTGACAAGCTTCATTAATGCTGAATCGATGCAAAGTCCGGACCGTACAGTTGGTACACTTCCAAAATTAAGATCAGACATGTTTGCTTAAATTATGCGATCTCCTGGCAAGCACTTCTGATTCATATTTACCTATTTCCTCAATATAATCCACTCCAACAGGAACAGCTTCTTGCAGGCAATAGTAATCCCAGACAGCACTATATGGCATAGTTTTCAGTTCTTCCAGTAATGCCAGACGCTCGAAATATTTTTCATTTTCCTCCAGCTCTATTAGCTTTTTTGTCGGCTCAAGTGCAGCAAATAAAAATGCTTTTTGTGTAGCGCGCGTGCCTGTGACATAGGCACCAATTCTATTAATAGAGGCATCGAAGAAATCCAGGCCAAGATTAACGCGACTAAGGAAATTATTCCTCATAACTTCGGAAGCGATTAATTGCACATCATCGTTTAGTGTAACGACATGATCGGAATCCCAACGCACCGGTCGGGTCACATGTAGCAGCATTTCATCTACAAATTGCAGGCATGAAGATATTTTATCACCTACCTGTTCCGTTGGATGGAAATGACCGCTGTCAAGACAAATGAGTAAATTATTCTTAATGGCATATCCCAGATAAAAATCATGCGATCCCACAGTCATGGATTCCAGGCCAATGCCAAATAGTTTGCTTTCTACAGCATCCTTCATATACTCTTTCGGATACTTAAAAGCAGTAGCTTCATCGAGGGATTTTTTGAGTTGTGTCCTGTAGCCATTTCGGTCTACAGGTATGTCTTTTGATCCATCCGGAATCCAGGTATTATGCACACATGGTGAACCAAGTTGTTTACCTATTTCAGCGGATATTGCCCTGCATCGCTTTAAATGTTCAACCCAGAATTTCCTGTTTTCCTCATTCTTACTGGATAAGGTATAGCCATCAGCAGCTCGCCGATGTGAAAAACAAGAAGCATTAAAATCCATGCCGATCCCCTGTTCCTTGCACCAATCTATCCAGCTCTGAAAATGCCTGACCTCTATTTGGTCACGATCCACTTTTTCACCTTGAAAATCCCCATAAATTGCGTGCAGGTTTAATCGCTGGGCACCGGGCAGAAGTGACAGCACTTGTTCGAGATCAGTACGTACCTGGTCAATCGTAGTCGCTTTTCCCGGATAATTTCCCGTGGCCTGTATTCCTCCTCCGGAAAGCTCGGCATCTGGTGTTTCAAATCCTCCTACATCATCGGTTTGCCAGCAATGAAGCGAGATAACTACATCTTTCATTTTGGCCATAGCAGCATCGGTATCAACCCCCAGGTCAGCATATTGATCTTTTGCAATCTTATATGCTTTTTTAATTAATTCTGTATTTCTCATTTATCAATAATTATAATCTTGATTAATCCATATAGAATACTTCTTCCAACTCGCTGGTTTTAGGCGAATTGTCTGGGTTTGTTTGCATAATATCAGCCATGAAAGCCCACCACTTTTTCACAATTTCAGTTTTACCTAAATCCTGTGATCCCCCTTCACCACTTACCTTTTGGAATGCAAAAAGTGTATTGGTTTCTTCATCAAGAAAAATAGAATAATCGCTGATACCGGTAGCTTTTAACAGTTCTTTCAACTCAGGCCAGATCTCATCATGACGCTTTATATATTCTTCCTTCTGCCCTTCATTCAGGTGCATTTTAAAAGCAATTCTTCTCATCGCGGTATTTTTTTGATATAGGATATAATCCGGTTTACATTGAATTTCCTATCCCAACAAGTACCACAGATAACAATATTACCACGATACCGAACGTGATCGTCCATTTTGTCTTCATTGCAGTACCTTTCCATTCTCTGCGATAAATGCCCCACATATTGGCGGTTAAAATAATAGTCGACATGTGCAGGATCCAGGAGCTGGCACCATTCCCCAATTTGCTCTCTCCCATTCCATAGAAAAAGAATTGTAAAAACCAGGTAGTACCTGCTAAAGCGGAGAACAGGACATTGTTGGTTATGGGTGTTGACTTATTTACAAAATCGCCATATGATTTATTCTTGATGCTCAGGATAGTCGTCCAGAACAAATTGGTAGTCAACCCTCCCCAAAGTATTACTACAAATGTGACATTGTTCTGATAAAGAGGATTATAACCAGCCGCTACCGCTGCATCGGCTAATGGCTTGCCTGCCTCAATACCGAAGTTAAAAAATGAACTCAATATTCCTGATAATACCGCAATTATCAATCCCTTTACCAGACTAAATTCGGCTACACTTTTTTTCTGCTCTTCAGGTGAAAGTTCGTTTTCTTTCATCATCCCGGCCCTGCCTGAAATCGCTATTCCCGCAAGACAAACAAAAACTCCAAACAGAACCAACCGACCTCCCTGTGTAGCCAGCATATCCGTGAAGGAAATCTTACCTTCCGCCGGATTTATATTATAGTAGATAGATGGCACTAAGGCTCCAAAAGCGGCGCAAAACCCAAGAACCACCGAATTTCCCAAAGACATCCCAAGGTAGCGCACTCCCAATCCGTAGGACAATCCACCTATCCCCCAGAGTAAACCCATCAGAAAGGTGAAATACAAAATCCGGCTGGAACCAGTGGCAATGATTTCTGCAAATCCCGGCACGGTGAGCCATGCCGCTAAGGGTGGTACAATGAGCCAGGAAAACAATCCCCCAATAATCCAATAACTTTCCCAGGCCCAGTCTTTCACTTTGTTGAATGGCATATAAAAACTTCCCGAGGCGATGCCACCAATTGAGTGGTACAATATTCCTAGTAGTACTTGCATAAAAAAATTCTGGGTTCTAAGATTTAATAATTTTGATTAATCCATCAGAATAAACAATCGAATATCATATCTAATATTGGAGATATCAATACTATATTTGACGAATCATTTATACTTTTTGACACAAATCATGATGAGAAATGGATTTAAATATCTGACTGTGGGAGAAGAAGACAGTCAATGGGGGCTATATCTAAATGTTGCCGGCTCTTCTACTATTGAAAGCGGAAAGGAATATCCCCCAGTTGGGCATCCTTCAGGTTACTATTTCAACTGGCAGGAGGGTCGTATTCTATATGAATTTCAAATAATCTACATCAGTGAAGGGGCTGGAATTTTTGAAAATCAACACGGCAGGTTTTCTATAAAACCTGGCAGCATCATTTTCCTTTTTCCAGGTATTTGGCATCGTTACAAGCCCTTGATGAAAACCGGATGGACAGAAAACTACATCGGCTTTAACGGTAAATTTGCCAACAGTCTTTTCAATCACAAACTATTTACACCGCAAACTCCAGTATTACACATAGGCAACAAGGAAGAAATTCTAGACACCTATTTAAAGATATTTGATCTTGTGCAAAGCGAACAACCTGGATTCCAGCAAATTGCATCGGGAATGACCATGAAGCTACTGGGATATATCATTTCAATTGAAAAGCAAAAAGGATTTTCTGGCAAGCGCATTGCCAAGATCATTGAAGAAGCACGGTTTATGATGAGAAAGCATGTTAATCAGGAAATTAATTTGGAACAGATTGCCAGACAACACCATGTCGGCTATTCTTATTTTCGGCAAATGTTCAAAAAATACACAGGTGTATCTCCCGGGCAATACCATCTCCAATTACGTATTCTTCGGGCCAAAGAGCTTCTTGCAACCACCAATAAAAGTGTCAAGGAAATAAGCTTTGACCTTGGATTTAAATCGATCTATTACTTCAGCAATATGTTTAAAAAGAAAGAAGGAATGAATCCCTCCACTTTCAGGAAAAACCGGATGAATTAGCTACATTAAGCCAGAATCATTTATTGCATATCAGGTGACTGAAAGATCCCTCCACCTTTATTAAATTCCCAATAAATGATTAATTGCATAGTCAGGCTTAATAAAGGCAAAAGATGTTTCATTGCTCTATAGTAGTTTACTTATCGCGTGACAATTTAAATTGCGTATCCAATTTCATATTGGGAACAAGGCAACTCATGATTTTTAGTTTTGTCAAAAGTTAACCATAAAGCCGGAATGCTGGCCCGGCTTTTTACTATTTGGTTTGCTCGATATTTAGCGCGCATTTGCACTGTATAAACTCCCTACGATTATTACACTTTTGCATTTTTATTATTTATTTTAAAGGTACAGCCTTTACAATTCTAACAGGGCCCAATAATCCCGATGGTTCAAGCGTAATATTCCTTGCTTCTTCCTTCCCGGCTTCAACTGCTAAAACAATATTGGTTTTGGTGTACTGCTTTTGTTCGGGATATAATTGGTCGCCTATTACCCTATTGTACCAGGAATTCACAACTTTAATTTCCATTACGTTTTCTCCCGGTTTCAACTCATCACTAATCTCAACCTGGAATGGTGGTGTCCAAACAATCCCCTTATCTACGCCATTTATCTTTACCTCTGCAACACCTACGTCTTTAACGGAGCCCAAACTCAAGAAATATTTCTCGCCATTCTTTGGCTCAAAATCGATATTGAAAGATTTTTCATAAACAGCAGCTCCCCCATAATATTTAATCCCTTCATTCGCATGTTGGCTCCAATCAATAAGTTCAGGAAACTTAACTGATTCCGGGCCTCCCCATTTTGTATCAAAGTTAACCGTCCATTCGCCTGTGATTTCTTTTAGTTTTTCAAAATCCGGATAATTATTGATCGTAGAACCTTGAGTATTTTTCGGTATTTTAGTGCTAAACACGACCATAATTGCGCCATAAGGTTCAAGAGTTAAAGGAACTGTGGTTAGGCTATTTTTCTGAGAAAAAGCAGTTGCAGCATTCATATTTCCTGATAAAGCATCCCAAAGTTCAGGTTGCTTACCAACAACCCTGAAACGAGCATTTATTGTTTGTCTTTCGTTCGTTTGATTGGTAACAAAATAAACATCATTTTCTCCGATGGTGTAATGGATGTAACCGAAGTCGGTTTTGCTGTCATTTCCCAATACATCGAAATCGGTTGGTATCTCTTTTGAAAGCAAATAATCTCTCGCAGACATTCCCCAGGTAACTTTACCTTTTCCATATGCTTTCTCCCCTTTTTCAGAAGCCGTGTTTCCCCATATTTTATCAGATAACCCGCTGAACTTTTTTTGAGCTTCTGCACCACCAACCAAACTTATTTGTTTCTCTGGTTTGGGCCCCAGAACAGTAGCGCCATCCTGTAAAAGTTTTTCAACTTTTTCAAGCACTGCAAGCGACAATACCTTATGGTCCGGCAATACCAACACCCGGTATTTCACACCACCGGGAACAACAATTTTCTCGTTTTCTACTTTTAGTTTCAGAAAAATGGTTTCATTGGTAACATCGTAATCAAATCCGGGCATTACACCTGCCGGGTCGGAATGTTGATACGGAAATATATTGGGTACATGATCGCCATAATAATAAAGTACATCGGCTACAAATTTACCATTCTGCACAACAGATTGCGTGCGGTGCATATAGTCGATAAATGCTCCGGATTGTTCCCACCAGGTAACCTGGGGGTTAACGTGTGTCCCTGCAAAATACTCCTGTCCGGGCAAGCCCGCTTCCAACGGAGAACAAGTAAAGGTATGAAAATACACCCGGTTTAGGCCGGCACAAATTTCGTGGTCGAAGGCTGATTTTTGGTCGCGCCACAATTCATCGTTCCAATGATGCCCGATGGTTGTAAATGATTCAGCCCCAACAATCTTTTTACCATAGATATGTGCTGCTGAAGAAGCTTGCTTAAGAAAAAACCGGTTATACGGGTTCGGACGGTGACCGGACGGTGACCAAAATTCGCTCATTACAATATCGCTGAAACCGTAATTTTTTATTCCATCAAATGGACCGGCATGCGGACCGGCAGATTCCGGCAGAATGCCCATATTGTACTTATGGGCATATTCCTGGAACCGCGCATAATGGTTATTGGCAATCAAATCACCAAGTGTTTTTCTGAAATCGGCAAGAAAAGCGTTTGATCTTTCAATGTCGTTAACCACATAACCTGCTGCAACGGCAAGATAATTCTTTAAATCGTACCCCCGGTATTTTATAAATTCTTCGCCAAACGTATCTGTCCAGTTCATTCCCCCGCACTCCCAACTATCGGTTTCCATATGTTTAAGGGTTGTTCCCACATGGTTGCCTGCTGCCGCCAAAATAGGTTCAACCACATCCTGCCAGTAAAAGTCAAAAGCTTCTTTGCTCATGTAGTCAATAACATTTCCTTTCCAGTCGCCACTGGATGTTGAAACATGTGCGCGAGTACAGGTATAACCAATGCGTAAAATGCTCCACTCCCCAACAGGTGCCTCCCAGTTAAGGTTTCCGGCATTATCCATTTTGTTGGTTATATCTACAATCTCACTGGTTCGTACAATGTAGCTTGTTCCCTTTTTTTGTTTATCCGGCTTTCTTGGAATATTGGTAAGCAGGGGACGTGTGTCGGGTGCCGAACCGCCCAATTCGTGATACCCCAGTTTTAAATCCAAATCAGCAATTAGTTCTTTGGTTTTATTTTGCTCTTTTAACGGAACAGCTAAAACAACAATATCCCTATAAAATCCTTTTCTTGATCCTGGTTCAGTAAGTTGCGTCGCAATCGTTTTATTCCCTGAAACCTTCAGTTCTGAATACGTTAATTCCTTTGCTGCATACTCAGGGGTAACGCGAGGTCCCCCCAGGTTCCATCCACTCTGGATGTTAAACCCTATTTCCAGACCTAACCTTTTGGCTTCGTCCAAAGCAAAAACAAAAAGTTCTCTCCATTCGTCCGAGCCAAACAATGGCCCTTTGGGAATATCTTTATGACCACCTTGATCGTATCCTCCGGCATCAAAAATCATAGCCCCTTGGAAATTCCGGGATTTCATGGCTTCCAGGTCTTTGGTAATAGCTGCTTTATTTACGTTTCCGTTAAGCCACCACCACCAGCAGTTTACACCGTGAGTTGACTCAGGAGATTTAAAGTTTTTTGATAGATAATTATAGTCAATATCCCCTTTAGGTTTCTCCTTAACAGGAGCACAGGCATTGAAAATTGCTACAATTAAAATTATTAATAAAAATGTATTTTTTTGCATTTGCATAAATTATTTAAACCATTGATTTTTAACATCTTAAAATTACTATCCGATATAGATGCTTCATGCCAACACCTATAGTTCCAGCACTTTTATATTTCGGAAAGCAACTTCGTTGCCGTGGTCCTGAAGCAGGAAACGTCCTTCTTTCAGCTCACCAAAATTCGG
>JAKSDO010000039.1 GCA_022360055.1 Cytophagales bacterium
CCTTCGTTCCTTTTTGGATAAGAATGTTTATATATGTTATCACAGCGGCACGGTTGATCGGGCAATTTAAACCGAGCAGGTTTTCTGTTTCTATCTGTCATATCCCGCTGTAAAATCAATCGGTAGAATTATAATCAAGTACTGATCACATATAAACATCAACCTGGCAACCGCATTAATCGTTCTTTTGCATCTTAAGCTGTCGATTTTCTTCCTCCAGGGACTTCAGCCGTTCTTCCAAAAAATTCATGCGATCGGTCAAGACCATGGTCTTCTCATGTTGTTCGATGAGATAAAGTGTCAATTCCTCTATTTTCTCAAGCAGCTTTGAATCCATCTCACCAAGATTATACCCTTCTTTTGTCACGAACTCAGCGCTTGGAATGTTTGGCAGGTGTCCGTTCGTTTTGATATAGTCTTCAAGATCCTTAAGGTCACTTAATACATAGTCGTCTTTAAAAACAAAATCAGGCCAGTTGTGCTGAAGCATCACCTTTACTTCTTCGGTGATGATATTGCCGGCAACAGCGAGTTTATAGCCCTTTGTATCATTTGTACCAATTCCGACGTTTTCTCCATCGCAATAAAGGTTATTGCATAACTTCTCTACGGCCTGATCCGAGTAAAGGACCTGAATTTCATTACCATCTAGCGTACGGTTATATATTCCAATATTATCAATTGCTCCATTAGCATAGTTATTTGCCAAAGAATATTTATCGAATCCTATGTACTGTTTGGCATTTGTGTTGCTCATAGAGCCATAGGTTCCTTGACTAAATTGTGCCGTCTGTATGACCACTTGGCCATCAATATATAGTTTTATTCCATTTACAGTTGAACTCCCATCATAAGTTACAGCTACGTGATGCCATTCATTCTCAAATGAGTAATAGGAATCCGTGGTATATAAGTCAATTCGATCATTTGGGGTGCTATCAAACAAGGCCAATCGCAATTTGCCCTCCGAATCAAACGTAAAAGTATAGTCAAGGTTATCTATTCCATTAATATTATCAAACTTTGAAAAGATCCTGAATTTTGAGGCACTTGTCATTTTTACCCAAGCGCTCATAGTAAATGGCAAATCATGTGTCCCGTTAGTGAAACTGAATAAGTCATTATCGTTAATATATATTAAATCATCAACACCGTCAAACTCGTAAGCACTATTGGCATTCCCAAATTTATCAGTGACAAGTGTGGCACCTTGCACCACTCCGTTATTCCCGTTCCCACTTTCATCATTGGCATCACCGTTGAATGGCCAATATCCTACTAGGCCGTTGGTTACAGGTTGAGAAATTCCTAAAACCGGGATCAAGCAAAGAAAAATGAGTATTTTTTTCATTGTAATTATATTTAATTGTTTCTAAACGGTAGTCTTCAATTTTAACAAGTAGTTGCAACTCTTTTGGCATTAGCAGGTTATGGTTTTCGGAGTTGATTTCATCAGCCGAAAAAATCTGACGTGAATTCTAACTTCAATACCGCTTATATCCCATAATCCGCCAAATCTCCTCAAAGCGGTTTTGCCTCAGGGACGGATTAGTAAATCAATTCAAATCATCTCCGTCTGCATCACTTCTAATTAAAAATACCAAACTTATCCATAGGACAACCACTTATGGCGCATGGTATGGGAGGCACAAACCCCGGTGGCGCGCAAGCGTGACATATCCACACCTTAGAAAAAGCCGGTAAACAGGACACCTGAGCCCGGCCTAATACTTCACAGTTCCCTGGTGCTCCGGCTTTAATAGATCCAGTACGGTTTTCACCGGATTAAAGGTAGTGATCGGCACTTCGACAAACATGGTATTCCAGTCACGCATCGAACCATTCCATAAACCGGGCAGTTCCATCGCTTTAAGTTCCCTGCTCCCCATGGATTTTTCAGCTATAAACCCGGCATCGGGATCCGTGAACTTTCGCAGGTCAAATTTCCTGCCCTCAAAATCCTTTATCCCACATATCAGATCGGTAATATTGGCGTACCTGGAAGATTTTAAAATACCGAGCTGTATCTCATGGTTCTTATTGATTTGATCTGTTTCTACCAACTGAAGGGATTCCGATCCGTCCGGTTCGCTTACCCAAAAAGGTCCGCCGCCTGTATTGCTGCTTTTTACAACACCACAAATCCTGATAGGTCTGTTCAGTTTTCCGAATAGATACCTTACCTTATCCTCACCTTTCATTTCCCGGAAACCCTGCGGCACATTTATCCCCAATTCATCGGACAGGAATTTCACAATCTCAGGTTCCCGTTCCCGATTCAGGGAATTGTGCTCCTTTAAAAAGGAGCAATACTCAAAGACTTTTTCCTGGGTTTGAAGCAATATTCCGGCCAACGCCTTTTTGTAGGTCAGGGTATCCTTGATAAGCCACTCCGCAGCCACATTATCTATATTCTTTATGAAGACGATATCCGCCTCAATCTCGTTCAAATTCTTAAGCAAG
Source organism: Cytophagales bacterium (assembly GCA_022360055.1). Lineage (GTDB taxonomy): Bacteria > Bacteroidota > Bacteroidia > Cytophagales > Cyclobacteriaceae > JAAUQL01. Next base: position 2,464 of record JAKSDO010000039.1, read on the forward strand.
GCGCCATGACCTCCGGGTCTGAATACCAATCTCCCTCGATTGTCTCTTAGGGGATTGTTATCTGGGCTCACTGCAATAGTATTCGTAGCCGGATCCTGAATTGAATACGAAACCTCAAAAGTCTTTTGGTATCTTTTTGAAAACTCAGGTATCAACGAATTGATATGTCCGGCAATCAGGTTCATGTGTTCCTGAGACACGGTAAAATGAAGCATTACCTTATCGCCCCGGCCGACGCAATACTGCGCGCCCTCAACCAGATGTTCGTCAATAGCTTTGCGGACACTCCCATCGTCATAAGCATGAAAAGGCAACAAGGCCTTTGGAAGGCTGCCGTAATTCAAACCGTTTTCTGACAGAAGCTTCTCCACCCATATTTTGCTTTCCTTACCGCTGTTGACAGAAAGGTCCTCACGTTCGTCAATCCGACGCTCCAACTCTTCATAAAATGCAAATTTCCTGAGATTGACATAAAAATCCTTTATGTCCGCATGTTCGGCAGACAAATCGCCTTCCAGAAAATTGAACAAGGTTTTAAACATTCTGCTGGCTGCGCCTGAAGCCGGCACGAACTTTACCAGCTCTTTCTCAACCCGTTCCTGATCGAATTTCTTTGTAAAACCATCCACTGCTTCCCCGGAGAGCTTTTTAAGGCCACGGCCTTCATCCACGATTCTACTCAATTTTATTTCCGGAAACCCGGTCCTGAACTTTTCCAGTTGGTTTTGTACGGTCCGAAGATCAATACCAAGGTTTTGAATTTGTGCTAAGTCCTTGTCTGAAAATTGCATTTTTTTCTAATGTATATATCTGAATAAATTAAAAACCTGAAATCTTTTCCAACGCCAATGTCAGGGCATGCGTCCCCTGTTTGCCATGTCCTTGCGCCTGTACGGCCAGATACAATTGTTTTACCAACGCGAGCCCCGGCAAAGAGAGCCCCATAGCTTCACTTTCCTTAAGTGCAATACGCATATCTTTGATGAAGTGCTCCACATAAAATCCGGGATCAAAATTCCGGTCAACGATTCTGGGAGCCAGGTGGTCTAACGTCCAGCAACCTGCAGCGCCGCCGCTTATGGATGAAAGCATGGTAGGTAGGTCAAGGCCGGCTTTTTTGCCGTACAGTAAAGCTTCGCAAACACCGATCATGGTCCCCGCAATTGTCACCTGGTTACACATTTTCGTATGCTGTCCGGAACCTGCCCGACCCTGATAGACTATATTTTTCCCCATCAGGTTGAATAACGGCATCACACAGTCAACCGCTTCCCGGTCGCCACCGACCATAATCGAAAGTGCGGCATTCTTCGCCCCCACATCTCCCCCGGAAACGGGCGCATCTATGGACTGTATTCCCCTGGATCTGGCGGCTTCGTAAATTTCCACGGCCAGGCTCGGCTCCGTGGTAGTCATATCTACCAATACGGATCCTGGTTCGGCCGCTTGGATGATCCCGTCATTTTTGAAATATATCGCTCTTACATCCTTTGGAAATCCCACCATTGTAAAAATGACGTCTGCCCGTGCAGCTACCTCTCCAGGACTGTTTGCCCAATCGACCCCCTGCCCTAATAAAGGTTCGGCTTTCTCTTTTGTGCGGTTAAATACAATACACTTATACCCGGCCCTGCTAAGATGCCCCACCATGGAGGCTCCCATCACCCCAGTGCCCACCCAACCAATTGTAGTGTTTCTGTCGATATTCATTGTAGATCATTTAGATGTTTTCCGATGGTTTAAATCTAATGGTTAGGCGTGGAATGAAAAAATAACTAAGGATTAAAATAAATTCCGCACTTATTGAAAAAACCGATAAGTGCAAAACTGTTTACATCCCCCCAACCGGTCTTTCCTGCAGGACCGCAATCACTTAATCCGAAAAACCAATTGATGGCCCCGACGAATCATGCTTCCCTGCTTATGGAGGCGTTCGGTTTCCAGAAACGATTGCCGGTTTTCCGCAGCGGCAGTTATTATTGCCTCCCCCTTCAGGTAAGTCCGGATGTACCTCAACCCGTCAAAATTCGGAGATCGCTTTGTATGATATTGACTTTAAATGCTATAAGATGGCCAATCCCCGTAAGGCATCGGACACCACAGCCCAAATTTGGTGCAGTTAGAATCGGATACGATAACAAACAAAACCCTCAAACCCGGCCGGAAGCGATTTCCGCATTACATATTCAATTCTGTTCTTGCCCACAAGTTGCTTACTGACAGCTCTACGGCTTCTTTCAGGTCTTTTTCTGCCTTGTCCGGTTCACCAAGACCTTTATAACCTAATCCGCGCAATGTATAAGCCATTGATTTTCTTGTACTTTCAGCTTCGCGCTCGCCAAAAATTGCAAAGAACTCACCTTTGGTTCCCGAAGTATGGCCAAGTCGTTTTTCTCCGTCGGCCACCAATGCGTTGAATACTTCAATCGCTTTGGATTTGTCTTTCAACTTAAGATAGCTCAGGCCCCTGTAATAATTCATAATTCCCGTTTCTCCGGAAAGATCCTCTGAAGTTGCCTGTTTATAATGTTCTTTAGCCTTTTTATTGTTTTTCAAGGCTTCATATGCCTTTGCTATGTAATAGTTTACCTGCATGTTTCGGTTTCCGGAACGCGCGCTGCCGGCTTCCTCATCCGGAACCTGGGCGGACAGGAATTGTTCCAACGCCTTTTCATAGTTCTTATTATCATAAAATTTCATACCTAATGACAAATGGGCATCAATTATTGTCTCGCGAACTCTTGAGGTTCCTTCACGATAGCTGAATACTTTATCTTTCAGGTATTCTACCGATTTGTCCGGCTTTCCTGCCAGGGTAAGAACATTAATCTGGCGAATAAAGGCATCATCACGTTCGTAAACGACCTCCTGATTTCCTTCAAAAATCTTCAATCTGGTTTCCACCGGGCTATTGTTCAATTCATACAGCTTGTCCAACTCCGTATAAAAGATGGCAATGCTATTGTCCAGCGCAATGGCTTTCTCGTAGTAAGGAATGGCTTTTTGCAAATTCTTATGATAACGAAAATAACCCCATCCGAGATTTCGATAAGCCATGGCCAACGTCGGCTCGTTTGACACGGCTCTTTCCCAAAATTCGATGGCTACGGCAGGCTGCTTATTGTACAAAATGTTGCCTAAGTAATAATTTGCCTTCCCGTCTTTATCATTATATTCTATGGCCTTTTTCAATACATTTACTGTCTCAAGTCGATACGGGAAGCAATATTCTTCAGACATGCCCTGCGCCTTTGCAAAATAATCCTTCGCTTTCCCTGGGTTCCCGGTCTTGTCCAGGATATATCCCAAATAGTAATTGACAATCGGATTTGTCCCATTGAAACGATGCAGGATATCCTCCGCTTCGCCGTACATTCCCTCATTTAGATAGCCCACGGCCAACTCCAGGTAATTTTGATCAAAATCCCTCATTTTTTTCGTCAAAGCGGTCAAAGCCTTCTGAGCTTCATGGATTTTGCCGGATTCCTTTTCAATCAGGTAAATTTCATTACCGGCCCTAAAATTAAGCGGATCAATATCTCGAACAGTGGAAAGTGTTTCAATCGCTTCCCGGAGCTCTCCCAACTTCCTTTGAATGGAAGCTTTCAAACTTACTGCACGTGCGTTTCTGCTATTTGTAGAGAGCGATTCATTAATCTGATGCAATGCTCTTGTGAAGTTACCTTTTATGCAAGAAATCTGGGCCAACTGAAAATAAGCGGCAGAATGGTAGGCATAGTCCCAGGTTGCCCGGTACAGGGTATCAATTGCTTCATCATATAGTCCCAGTGCTCTGAGCGTAAGCCCCTGCAAATAGAACGCTTCACAAGTGGAAGGTCGCGTATAATCGGTGGTTAGCCGTTTAATCGCTTTGGAAAAATGCTTCCTCGCAGTTTTGTAATCCCCATTTTTGAGGTATTGATTGCCAACCGATATATTTGTGCGAATATCCATCGGATCGCGTTTTAAGGCTTCTTCATAATACGGCATGGAAGTTTTGTAGAACTGCTCCATCCTGCTTCCGGTTACGTATAGTTCTTCAATTGTAGATATGTCCTCGGGCTTTGCAGGCGGCTTCACAACATCCGGAAGTTTATCCGGCCGCTTCCTGTCCGTCGATTGATATGAAATCAGTACCTTGTCGGTTTCGGAGTCCACCATTTCGGTATAAAGATCTGTGAATTCATAATTGCCTTCCAGTGCAATTAACCGGGCGAAAGCTTTTTGTGGCGATATTTCCAGATCTTTTTGAAAGATAACTTTTTCTCCGTTTTTCAGGACAATGCGAGCATTATCTACTTTTTGAGTGGAATAATAACCAAGAAAAACATTGTTGTCCGCTCGCTGCTCCAGGTTTACCGCTGCATCGAGATTGGCATTTTTAAATCCTTCGATATCTCTAACGGGATACCAGTACTGCTTCCATCTTTTTACTTCGTAGGGCCTTATCCAGGTATAGTCGGGCTGATTGTCGGAAAATGCTCCCACCATGATCTCGACATATGGTCCGCTGGTTTCCGTAAGTCTTCCCTCCGTGGCCTGACCTCTCGGACCAGAGCCCCATTCCCAAAGCTTTGCTCCCTTAACTATGTTGTGATCTCCGATATGAACGGTTCCCGCATTTTTTCCATGATCATATCCTCCCATAAAATCCTCTTTCAGGTCCCATGCAAAAAACGAAGCATTTTGTTTTACGTTTCTCCACCAACTCACGTCAACACCGGCAGTAAAGTCCTGGCTTCTGAAAACTTCCGTGGAGACAGGCCAGTGCGTAAATTGATTTTTGGAATGAAAAGTGGCCATCTGAACGCTTGGAGGAAAGATTGTCTGATAGTCTTTATTGCTGTGAGCAGCTACATTTGCCCAGTACAAAAACGTGTGTGTGAAAGGAGTGGGATTGTAGATCGACAGCTCCGCTTCAAAGTATGATTTCCCCGGCCTGACCGTAACTCCTACCGTCCATCGCATTCGATGCCGGGGTTCGGTTTCTCCGATGAAAATGGTCTTGCTTCCATCCTCATGTTCGGCCGTGCTGTAGTCCATCGGCAGGAATGTCGAGGCCCTGTGATGATGCAATACACACCATTCGATTCCACCGGATACCCAGGCGCCCGTCATTCCAATGTTTGAAGGTTTTACTTCGTTGTTTTTGTAAATAAAGTTGTAGTCGTTGGACTTGTCGGTGGCATAATAAAGTTTCCCCCCAATATCCGGAGTCACGCATAATTTTATGTACTCATTCTCGAGCTGTAACGCTTTCCATGCCAGCTCTTCCCTTTCATGAGAGATCACATCATTCAATTCATAGGGATAAATAACCCGCCTCGCTCCCTGAAAGCTTGCTCCGGAATAAAACATCGGTGCTTTTTCCCCGGGCATCACCTTGTAGGTCGGCAGTGTCCACCACTCCTCAACCATCTTCACTTGCGCGGAAAGATGCTTATGAATGGATAAGCCGAATAGTATTAAAAATACAATGAGTGCTCTTTTCTTAAGATATTTCATGGTTATAATCAAAAAGTTTATTCTCAAATTCCTGCTTTTTGTAAGAAATCGGTTTCCAATGGACCGATATCTTCTTTAGCCGTCTTTCTATTTCAATTCATGAAGTCGGCATTATCTTTACAAACTGCCCTTCATTTCATGACAACCGGTAATCCCGGGAACCACCATTATTCCATGCCACTTTAAATGCCGGGTGTTCGTCATGATCCGGTCCCGGATCAAATGGGTATTCGGGATTGTTTCATTCCCCCATACGCTTCCTATAAAATTAAGAATATTTTTCTCCCGATCAGCGATTTTCCCGGGATCTTTAAGCGTATCGGACTCTTCGAAAATACCTGAGACCGGCTCTGCGGATAATACGTCCCTGTTGAACGGATTGCCGCCGGTCCTGAAAAAAGTGCTGACAACTGCGCTGATCCTACTCCCGGGTACGCGCAGTTACAGCTTTTAGTCCATATGAGCTTAACTATTGTAAAATTAAAAACGACGTGTATGTTATTTCGAGGCTCCTCCCTTGTCATCTCCGGGCCAATATAAGTGCAAATCAATTTAGCCAAAATGAAC
>JAKSDO010000067.1 GCA_022360055.1 Cytophagales bacterium
CAGTAAAGGAATACAAAAAACAACAAAGGCTTAGTGTTGTTGCATTGGAAATAATGAAATTAATATAATGTTTGAATTTTTTTTTTGTTAAAATTATCATGATTCTCCGTTTAATGAATTAGTTTATTTTCGCTGATGAAAGAAATGTTTATTCAACAGGTGAGCGACTTCAGTGCTTCCTTCCAATTCACCATTTTCTTTTATTCTGGTAAAATTGGCGGTTTCGTACAGAACGTAGCCATCCAGCCCAGCGTGGTTATTAACCAGATCTACTTCTGCCTGCATGCTGTAAAAAGGCCCGTCGAAGGTCATCCCATGAAAATCGCCCTGAAAATAAAGTGGTTTATTGGCTGCTCGTGCGACGGCGCTGAATGTATCCAGGGCCTGTTTCAGATACCAGGGGCGCAATTTGAAAATGCCCCGGAATTCCAGATCGTCGGCGATCTCCCTGACCCAGGTTTCCCATTGCCAATCGAAATTCGGGGGAAGGGCATTCAGTTTCCCGGAACGGTTGTCGGGCATGAACATATCAGCAGTCAGGTGAACCGTTAGCGATTTATCCCTTTCTTTAATGAGTTTTCGGGCTTCGCGCAAAAACCCGGTATAAGCATTTCCGTTAATTCGACTTATCGTCGGATAATCGGTTTTACCTCCTGCTGCCTCTACGGTCGGTTCATTAAATCCGTATTCCCAGTGTTCCGGCGATCGGGTGTGATTGGCTACCCTGAAATTGATCCCATCTACGCCCCTGTCCAGGCAAAAACGCGTGAGCTCCAGCCAATATGCGCGGACTTCGGGATAAATCGGATGCAAATTGCCTGTCATGTATTCCGGTTTTCCGCAGGCCACTGCAACATAACCGTCCTTATCCAGGGTGGTCCAGTCCGCCAGGCTATACTCGCCGAAACTGTAAAAATGACGATAATGTTCCTTCATCTTTTGTGCATCACTTATTTCCGCCTGTACCTCGGGCAATTGCAGATAGCGGACAAGCTGCTTCATAACCTTCGAGTGGTAAAAATCATAGTGCGATTCCAGGCACACCGGGCCGGTGCTCAGGGTAAGCGGTATATTTTTTCCATCAGCTCCCACCGCCTCAATGATGTTTCCGTTTTCATTGCTGAAATCACCTGTTTCATCCGCAAGCGAACACCGGATTAGAAAATAGCGGTGATCCTTGGGGATGTCCAAGCCTTCGAGATGAAGAACACGGCACGATCGCCAATACGGAAACCGGTAACGCTTTTCGATGGTCTCACGAAATATGACCGGTCCTTCATAAGGCACAAAGCCATTGTTTGAAGGGCTGGTCCGGATGGACAGATGCTCCGCTTTTATGCGCGTCGGATGATCGTCGCTTTTTACCAGGCGAATGGATGAGACCGGGCTGTGGCTGTCGTAGGTTCCCGCCCGGCGTTTCAGATTCATATGCCGGTTCTTTACGACAAACGGGCACGCTTCGGGAAAAATTCCTCGCAGGTCTTTAAAGGCAATCGCATTATCCGGCAAAGGCATTGAATGTGGTAAAATGGTCCCGAACCCACCGCCTTCAAAAGGTTTGATCTCTGCATAAAGCTCGATGCCATGCGCGTGCGCCGAACGAACGACTTCGGCCAGTAAATCAAATCCGTGGGGATAGTTTTCATATAAAGTGTTGGTAGTATCCACCATCCATTGATGGCGCGTAACTCCGACCGAAGCCAGAAATTTGTGCAATTGATCCAGTTGTGCCCGGTCCATATAGCACTTGTTGCGATCGTAATATTCTGCCGACCGGACCTTGAAGCTGCCATATCGACTTCCCCTGTGATTGATCAGGACATTATCAATGAAATCGGTAGTCGCTAAAAGCTTTTTCGTTTTTGAAGCTTGAGATGCGGCCCGAACGGCAGTTATAAAAGGCCTTGTCGGGTCACCGGCCAACACACCCATTACACATGCAGTATGTGTCAAAAAGGATCTCCGGTTAATTTTATTCGGCATATTATAATTGATAAAAAATCCAAAACTCTTTTCCTTTGCTCAAATAACCTCCGGATCACGGCTCCCGCATTCCCGGAGATATCTTGACCGTAACTTTTTCTTTCAACCTCACTTTTTTCATAGACAAGACAATGCGAGTAAGGCCCTCCGGCCAATATTGTTTTAACTTCTCATCCGCAATGGAGATCTGTTCCAGGACCGGCTCAAGCTGCATCCGGTCGTAATGGAGGTAAAGGGTCCCGCTGTCATAATCAAGTTTAATGGTCCCCGGTCTCAGCAAGCCGGCTTTACTGCACGTCATAAAGTGCAGCGAAGTAGGTTTATCTTTCACCTCGTGAAGCCGGTATGCATCGATGATCTCGAATGACTTGTTTTTTTTCAGTACATATTTTCTTTTCCAAACATCAACTTTTGCCTTTTTCGGGTACGCATCAGAGATATCCGTGGAAAAAACCGCCTGACGGTCGCTATTGGTGAATGTTGTGTGATGTGCCTTGTAGGCTTTGCCGGGAGCCTGATCTATCCCATTGATCCTCGGTAGATTGTGGTATTGGGATTGCATCGTCCATATTTTGTAGCGGTCACCGCTAAACGTCTTTGCCGTGTAGGCCTCTCTCCCCACATCTACCAAGACGGGCCGGCCATCGTAATACAACACAAAAGCGCCCGCATCATTGTGATTGTGACCTTCGGCATTAAAACCGCCTTTCGCAGCAAAATAGAAGCCGTGATGGGAGCCCTTTGCGTCGCGAGCGCCGGCCACTTCGGTATCGGGCAACCAGAAATGACCAATTAAGGCTTCGGAAACATCGGCATTCAGCAATTCATCCCGCATCATCAATCTGTTTATCTGCCCGTCGGGATTACCGGCAAACGGCTGCTGACCCCACCCGCTTTTTTTAGCCAGAAAAGCGCCAAACTTTTGCATCACCGGATCCTGTATGGCCTTCCCGTACATATAAATATCCAGGGGATAGCTGGACGTTTTTGCATCGGCATCGCCAAAATTGACAAAATACGGATAATGGATATAGACCTTGTAAATGTATTTTCCCATGTTTTTAATCAGTTGATGATCGAAAACATCCAGTTTTCCACCACTCATTTTTTTTAATAGATGAAGGCTTTTAAAAAGATCGGCACTTGCCGCGCCCCAGTAGGTGGGACCTTCGTTGCATGCACCATCGTCGGGATAACTGTTGATAAATACATCCAGGGAGCGGATAATTTTTTTTATACCGGCTATTTTCCTGTCCGGTTCTTTTTCCATGAGCAGGATACAATTCAGCATGTTGTAATTGATCCACGGATTCCAATTGTTGATATGCGACTGATCTTCAATACCCATCCACCAGAAATCGGTGCGTTCCAGATAAGGGTCTATGACCTTTTTTTGAATTTCATGATGTAAACGGGTAGATATTAAGGGATGGACCCGGTCAAACTTTTCATGAAAATAATACCATGCCCAGGAAAGCAGGTTCGCGACGTCTCCTACATTGAGATCAATGGTATGGTCCTCCACGTCCGGTAAGCCGATCGGCGCTTTTTGAAGATACATATGCGCTGACCAGCCCCACCAGCCCTGTTCGCAGTAAAACCAAACCCCATTAATGATCTGGTCAAGAAAACGTCCTTGTCCTTCCATCAATTCGCCCATCATCAATGAAACCAGAGCCCCTTTGGGAGCTCCGAAAATTTCCTGACGCCGGTCACCCGAACGAATAAATTCGAGATAATCCGTTGCTTTTACGGAGGGCCAATTATAATCGAGGTATCTTTCCGCTTTTTTAATGTATGCTTTAGCGAGCGCCGGAGGGACTTCAGACCAAAAAGAACGATCCGAATACGAAGGATAATACACCCAGGAATCATCCATCGTAATTATTCCGGCCAAATCGACGGATTGGCTCTTATGATATAAGATGTCCCGTCTGGTATAGGAGCTCCCCCGGATAGCAGCCGTAAAAAGAAGCATTGCAAGTATGCCGATTATTTTATGGATCATCTTCGCGTATTAAAATGAAAAACACTAACTGATGCTTTATCGGATCCCTTCATTCCTGTTAGTCTCAGTGCATATAAAAAGTGACCTTTTGCTTTCTTTGACTGGATTGACCGGATTTTTATTCCTTTGGATCTAAATCGCAAGGCGCCTTCACTTTTCACCTTCAGCGTAAATCCGGGTTTAACCTTTGCGGCCGACCGGTCATCGATCGCTTTGAAATCAAGTGCGATACCTTTTTTGGTCCTGGTTATTTTTGTCAGTGTCCGGTAAAGCAACTGGCTCTGAAAATAATCGGAATCCGGAGCCAACATGGTATCTGCATTATCCTGGTACGGGCCGAGCAGTTGTACCCATTTGTTTACGATTTCGACATTCCTGGCCGGGTCCGGATGAAGGAGGTTTGCCCAATGCATCCCGCAGGTAGGACCATTTATCACTCCTGTGGGGGGAATCCCGATAACGTTCCAGTCCAATAGATCTTTTCCCCGGTCTACGGTGAGTACATCAGCGTCGAATCCAAAGTATGGATAACGAACAGCTTCGGCATTATACATTTGATGGAAAGGCGTATTGATGTAATTGACGCCATGCCTGCTCAGTATTTCAGCCATGCTTACGCTATGATCTGCAGTTGCCCCAAAACCATGGTTAAAAGCAGCCGGGACAAAAGAGGAAGGAAATGCTCCCAACTCATGCTGGGACATGATCCTTTCAAAAAAGTCAAGACGCTTTTCGACTTCTCCCGGTGGACGCATGGTCCCGTTTGTGTCTGCCCATTCTGCGCGTGAGAATTTATTCCCTGTCCAATATTCGTGGCCAACACCGTGCAGGGTAATTTCGAAGTGGCGCTTATTGCGTCGAATGATATCGGCCGCCTCTTCCATCCAGGGGCCGACCCATTTGCTGTTATCCCAGCTTTTACCCATCCAGGTGGCGGAAGGGAGCGCGCTTAGAATATTCGCTTTATCCCATTCACATAAAACCATGGCCGCTTGAGGCCTTATGTCCAGGGCCTTGCCCAAAGCTACGATGGCCTCGTAATCGGCCGGCACATGGTTGCGCTGAATGCCTGAGCGGTAAGGCTCCTGGTCCTTGCTGCCATCGCGTCCCGACCACCAGCCAACATCGTCGATCACCACCTGAACAGGAAGCGGAATGACTGCCGAGAAACCATCGATGGATGTTTCTTCTTTTGCCCGTGATGTAAAAATCCCGGGACTGTTTGCTCCCATCAGGGTTCCGGATGAAATTTTGACCCCTTCTTTAAGAAAATCACGTCGATTAATCGCTTTCATTTTTTTGCTTTACCCGCTATGTACCGATTGAAGTCCACCATCGCACCATCCTGCTTTCCGATTTTAAGATTCAGGGTTTCCCTTCGCTCAAAATCAAAATAGCGGACTTCAAAGAAGTGCGCTCCCTGCTCCAGAGCAGCGTATCCCTCCCTGAATATTTCGTAGTGCACGCCATCATTGTCGATTATGACTTTCCCGTCGATGAGGAGCATGCTTCCGTCAAATGATTCCAGCAAAAAGCGGTAAACATCCGTATCGGGAATGTGGAAACTTCCTTTAAACCGTACCGCGAAATGGTCTTTGGCCCGGGGGGTTATGTCCTGAAGCGATAAAGAATCCGGAGAAAACGTCCGGGTTGGCTTCAACTGCCCGAAATCGGGTAGTAAAGTAAAATACCCTTCGTAATAATCAGCGCTAATGGCTCTTACTGCAGATTTTTGGCTTTTCATGAGGGGGATCTTGATCACGGTTTTGACCACTGATCTGCTGTCATCGTTTTGGTCATTGCTTACAAAGGCCGAAACGGTTGTGGTCCGATCTACCACCAGGGAGGCTTCTTTGGACAATATCGATCGATATTGTCCATTGTTTTGCCGATAATGGATCGCCCCTGTTCCATTGGTATTTTTAACGGCGATCCGAGTATTGTCTATGAAGTACCTTCTTGGTGTTTCCACCAGGGGGGGCTTCAAGTTTGTTCTTCCGGGATACTTTTCTTTTTCCCAGGTGTCAAAAACCCGCCCCGCGGTATCAATCGCTTCCGCCCGGAGCCGATCCCGCCATATTCGCAGGTTGAGAAAGTGGTGCATTTTTTTTGTTTCAACGGAAAACCAGTTTTTGTAGGCCGATGCATCCCGCATTCTGCCGCCGCCGCCCGCAGCGACAATATGCACGACACCATGATCTTCGTCGATGTGGTTTTTCCGGACCGGCCAGCTTCTTTCATATCCGTGGATATGGCCGGAAAGGGAAAAGTCGACGCCATATGTTTCATAAAGGTCTTTTAAGTGTAAGGTATTCGGATCCCCTTTAATCGGCTTGGCCATCATCGAGCTCCGGTAAGAGGATTTGTCGGAGGTGAATACCGGATGGTGGTGGACCACGATCTTCCAACGTTCATCCGACCTGGCCAGAAGTCGCTCCAGCTTCCGATATTGTTGTGAACCCGGCAGGATATCTTTATTGGTGTCGACAAAAATTACCATTAGCGCTCCTTTCTTTACGGAATAGAAAGCATCATTGCCGGGAAGGTCGAAATATTGATAGAATTGTTGATCATTCATTTCGTGGTTGCCGATGGCCGGATACAAAGGAATGTGTCTGAGTAAATGGTTCGCCGGTTTAAAGAATTCATCTACCCAATCATCTTTATTCGGCCCATATTGAACCAGGTCTCCGCAATGGATCACAAATTGCGGAGATTCCCGGAACATGAGTTCGGCTATGCGTTCCCATACCGCCGGATTTCCCTGGGTATCGCCAACCACGGTGAAAGAAATAGCTGCTTGGTCATAATTGGGGATAGTAAATGATGTAATGGGCCCTTTAAGCGTATCTCCAAGGTTATTCCGGTTAATCACCTGATAGTAATATAATTCGTCCGGCTCCAGACCGCCGATCACCAGCTTATGAAAACGCACCGGCCCTGGCTCCGCAGCCACCATTTTCATCGCTGGTTTTAGCACAGTATATTCCGCTTTGGCCAAATATATTGCGCCCTCAAAAGGGGTTGATGTCTCCCACAATATGGTGAAGGTACTGTCAGTGACATCCTGGATGTAAGGGGAAATGATAAATTTAAATGCCTTATTATCAGAATCTTGTGCTGATAGTGTGGTATGAGATGATAAACCCACAAGAATAAGCAACCGAAACGTATCAATTATTATGGACAGGAATATCTGATTTTTCATAAAAACTACTTCAATCAAAGATTTAATAGAAAATTTTTTGTCCGTGTGTAATTCCATTTTCATTAAAAGCGTCTACAGCGAAGAAATAAGTTGAACCCCTGTTAAGACGCCTGATTTTAAGTGATGTGTTGGAATAGCTGATCTGACTTTGGTAAAGTTTACCCTCTTCTGTTCCAAATCTAACCAGGTATCCGTCAGCTTCAGCCGAGCCTTCCCATACAATTTCTACTTCCCTAAGATCGAGCTTATTTCTTTTGATGGTTACATCATCTACCGGGTCTGGCTTTGCCCCGTGACCCTTTCCAAATATCCTGAGGCCTGAAAGCGCAAAAGTGCCATCAGGTACGTGATAGTTTACAAGCTTCAGGAAACGGGCTTTTACAGGTTTTTCCAGTTGAATAAAGTCATGAGGAATACAATCCTTGCTTTTTGTTTTATCAACCAACACAGACCAATCTTTATCGTCGTCTGAAGCCAGTAACAGGTATTGATGGTAATCGGCAGTATCCCGTCCAAGCATGTTGGTTAAGTGTTCTGCATAATTGATTTGGACAGCTAATATCTCCTGTCGATCCTCCAGATCCACTTTGATAAACTCTCCATAATTACCTGTTTTGGCGCTCCAGTACGTTTTAATCTTTTCATCAAAAGCATTAGCTCCTGGTTTATTCTCGATTGAAGAGGATACCTGATGGGGTTTGTTGTAGGACAGCAACATCCATTGTGTAAACAATTCTTCGGGAGATTTTATCTTTTTTTGAGGGACAAATAACGGATAATCGGCAAACCCAGTAGAGGTATAAAGATGTCCATCGGCGTCAAAAGCGGCAGGGAAAAGCCCAATCCTCCTCTCCCAGTGATGTCTTGCAGCCACTACTGTGGTGGCTACATGCCACCAATTGCCGTGTTTATCCTGGAAGGTACAACCATGTCCGGCGCCATTGACAAATCCTTCTGGCTTTATGGAAAACGGATTATTTTTTTCATAGCTGAAAGGCCCCTTTGGATGTAACGAGGTATAAACCCCGTCGGCATATCCTTTAAATTGTGTTCCTGGAGCTGCATATTGAAGATAATATCGTGCTTTATGTTTGTTCATCCATGCGCCTTCAATGAAAGGACTATCATGCTGTTCATTATAATCGCCCCTCCGTTCCCATCCCCGATCTTCAGCACGGCCGGCTATACAAATGAAAATGTCTCCGATTGGATTCAGGTTGTTGTTTACATCCAACTCAACCCCTTTAATCGGGCCATTCCTACCCAGACCATAATAAAGGAAAACCCTTCCATCACTATCTCTAAAAAAAGCCGGATCGGCGGCTATCATTGGAAAAGATGAGTTGGCAACATACCATTTGCCCGAAAGGGGGTCGTCCGTCTTGTAGATTACCTGTGGAGGATATGTTCCTTCGTCTGTGCGCCCCGTATTCGCCATAAAAAAAAGGGTGCCATCTATATCAATAACGGTGGGAGCATAACGTTCCAGAGGCAAGTCAGCAGTTTCAATGAGCTTCCAATCCAGTAAGTTATCTGATACCCAATAGCCTCCAGCTTTACTGGCAAAGAGGTAATACTTTTCTTTAAACAGAACAATAACCGGATCTGCAGCAGTCCGATGCGAAGGTTCTTCGATGTTAAATCTGTAATTGAGGTTCAGTGGGTTTGTGAAAGTGCGGGATTCGCTTCCTGGTTCTCTTTTTGCTATACAACCTTCTAAATGCCATATGTATAAATATAATAGTACAAAAATGACAGGGCTGATCATCATTTTAAGTTCCTTTAAACAGATTTTCATGGGGCTACAAAAGATTTAAAGTTTATTTTCAGCAAATCCGACTTTACACTATTGTCGAAATGTAACATCTGATAAAAAATGAGTGTCCATATGATGCTAACCTATCTCAATGGGTTTACAAAAGGAATGCTAACAAGAAATCTAAGTTAATGGCTTGCTGATTTTCCACGGGGAAAAAATTCATCCACTTTATTAATTTTCAACGTTTGCCTGGTGTCAAAAGTAATACATCGTTTGCCTTCTTCATTCGTATTGGTAAATGCAGATTTCGAACCAAGATCATGGGCGAAAAAAGCCCGGCTTGATGCAAAATCTGCATTTACGCTTTATCCCATAGACAGGGGAGTTAGTCCCCTATATTTGGATTGATCAGCACATCGACCTCGGGATAAGGGGCGAAGTAGTCCTCCTTATCAGGCATATTGACAATAGATAATTCCCAGGGGTGTCGATCAGCAGCAGCCTGTTCGACCCTTTCCAAGCGTACGAGGTCGTACCAGGGCGATACGGCAAACTCTCCTCCTGCAAATTCCCACGAACGTTCGGCCACCACCGAATCGCGGAATGCTTCTTTGGTAAGCCCTGCAGTAAGATCGGGAAGCCCGGCCCTGTTCCGGACCCGGTTCACAGCCGCATAGGCAGATGCATCGGGGGAAGAAGCCATCGCCTGCGCTTCGGCATACACCAAAAGCACATTGGCATATCGGAGAATTACATTGGTCCGCTCCGATTTCCAACTTACATATACCCAGGGCTGATTCCAATCCAGACCGGGGATATCCCAGTATTTTCGGTAGTACGGATGCTTTTGCAGGGTCTCGGACCAGTTGATCGTAGTGCCGTTTTCCATTAGAAATTCCGACATAAACGTGGCATCTTTCCTCGGTCCAGCGGGAAAATCGTTGAAAAAATTGATTTCGGCAAAATATACATCCCAGCCGCCATATTCGGTAGGCATTTGACCAAATGGCGCCCGCTGGTTGTTTCGAAAATTAATGTTATAGAACAAGCCGAATACAATCTCATCGTTAAATCTGGATTCCCATTTCCACAAATCTCCAAAATTATCAAGCAAACGATAGCCGTAACGATCTTCATTGTCAATCACCTCCTGAGCTTTCCCGGCAGCCAGCGCATAGTTTGACGGATCATTTACCGGATATCCGGCCATGGTTAAATATACATAGGCGAGAAGAGATTTGGCAGCCCCGCTGGTAAATCCAATGTCCCTTTTATGATCGTCCCATTGCTCCGGAAGTAGCTGTTCTGCCATTTTCAGATCTTCGACAATGAGCTCATACACCTCCTGAGGGCTTGACTTTTGAATATCTTCCGAGATTTCATTGCTCGTATAAAGCGGAATTTCATTCCACAATCTTACCAGCGTAAAGTAGCTGTACGCCCTGGCAAAATAGGCCTGTCCTGCGGCCAGATTTTTTTCCTGTTCGGTGGCCTCTGCTTTCGTATAATTCAGGATCAGATCGTTGGAAGCGGCAATGGTCCGGTATGTTTCGGCCCAGTACCTGGAGGTCTGCGCATTGTCTCCCGTGGCGTTGAACACATCGAATTCCTGAAAATCATTAAATTCCGAGGTAATGTCGTTTCCTCCTAAGGTAGCCGCGGTGACCTGGTCGTTAAATGCCGCGTCAACAATGTAATTGTAAATGCCCGTAACCGCCAGATCCAGTTCTTCGGCATTTTGATAAAACGCTTCGGAAACAAGCAATCCCTTACTTTCTTCATCCAGAAAATCCGTACAGGAAATTGCTGTTATCGCTATGATTAAGGTATAAATATATTTTTTCATGATGTCCAAATTTTGTATTGAATTAAAAATCAAGAGCCGCTCCAAATGTTATAAATCTGGGGACCGGATAAACGCCAAAATCGAGCCCCTGATCCGTATCGCTGTTTTTTGTGCTCGAAACTTCGGGATCATAGCCTTTGTAGTTGGTAAACAGTATCAGATTTTGCCCGCTGAGCGAAAGCCTGAGATTTCCGATTTTTACCACTTCCTCGGGAATGGTATACGCAAGGCTGATGTTCCGTATTTTTACATAACTTCCATCCTGCAACCATTTGGATGAAATCATGTAATCCACGTTGGTAGAGCTTTTGACATCCGGCCATATCGTATTCTGATTTTCCGGCGTCCAATAGTTTGAAGCCTCTTTCAGGGTAATGGAACGGGAGTCCCCGATAATGGAAGCTGTCGTAGCGTAAGCCAGGTTGTAAACGTCCTGCCCATGAACACCTTGCACTAAGATGTTAAACTCAAAGTTCTTGTATTTAATCTGATTATTGATGCCCCAGGAGAAATCGGGGTTGGCGTCACCGATCACCTGGAAATCTTCGGGACCGATTACTTTGTCGTCATTTAAATCTTCATATTTTGAATCTCCCGGCTGACTGCCGTATTCTGCTGCCTGAGCGGCTTCCTGGGTACTCCAAATGCCCTGGAATTTATACCCCCAAAACGTGCCGAGAGGCTCTCCCGGGATCATGATGAACGGGCTCCTCGTGAGTAATCCCGGAGCATAATTTCCTCCTGAGATCCTTTCCTGGCCCCCGAGACTGATCACTTCATTCCTCAGTGTAGAAAAGTTGAAATTCACATCCCAGGTCAGGTTCTGATTGCGAGCAGCGATCCAATCAACGTTTACTTCAAAGCCCGTATTTTCAATTTCGCCTAAATTCTGTGTTATGCTGGCCCTCCTGTCCATTCCGCTGTAATAGGGCAGTGCTTTTTCCGTCAACAGATCCGTGGTATTTTTTTTGAAGAAATCAAAGGATAAAGAAAGGCCGCCCTCAAACAGCGCCACATCCAAACCGACATTCAATTGCGCCGTTTCCTCCCACTTCAGATCTGTGTTGGGGGGTACGGCGGGACCGTAACCGGGATAAAACGTATTGGAAGCATAGGAATAGCCCAGAAATTTTAGCCTCGACAAAGTCGCATAAGGGGAAAGTGCCTGATTACCGGTGATCCCCCAACTGCCCCTGAGTTTCAACTGATCAAACAATCCCATATCCTTAATAAAAGGCTCTTCGGATGCGACCCAGCTCAATGCCAGTGAAGGGAAATAACCGAACTTATTATCATCCCTGAACTTGGAAGCTCCGTCGGCGCGGTAAGTTCCGGTAAAAAAGTATTTCGATTTGAAATTGTAATTGGCGCGGACAAAGTACGACTGTAGCGATGATTCGCTATAATCGGAACTTGTTTGCTGAGACGCACCCAAGGATAAATTATCGTATCCGACAGAAGCGACCCCCAAGTCGTTTGACCTCGCGGAAAAACCACTCCGGTTGTCGGCATATACCTCGTAGCCTCCCAGCATCGTGAGCGCATGCTTGTCCCTAAACGTTTTGTTGTAGGTAAGCAGTGTGGTTAACTGCCAATTGAAAATATCGTTATAGCTGCGGTTTGCGCTGGAGACCACATCTACAAATTCGTTGACGGCTTCCCTCGTCTCGTTGGCAGCTTTTCTTGTTCCGACAATAGCATCAAACGCAAGACTTTCCGTGATCTTGTATTTTAAGTCGCCATTTAATGTGACGGATTGCGTTAAATCTTCAAACAAACTCTCTTGTGCTATCATATAAGGGTTTCTGGCCAAAGATCCATAAGCGTCGCCGAAATTGAATGAACCGTCTTCTTCGTAAATGGGTTCGGTCGGAGACCATATTAAGCTGTTCCAGACGGGGCCATCTTTATCGCTTCCGGTGGATAAGTTTGGGTTTTTCTTGTTATGTTGAACCGCATTGATATTAAAACTCGCCGACAGGCGTTCGTTTAACTCTGCTTTAAAGTTGGCCCTGAAGGTGTACTTTTTCCTCTCGGTGTTGATGAGCGTCCCTTTTTCATCAATAAAATTTCCCGAAATGTAGTAGTTCATTTTTCCTGTTCCGCCGGATATGGAAGCCTGGTAATTCTGGCTCAGACCGGTTTGAAATACGGCATCCTGCCAGTCCGTTCCGCCTCCGTTTCTAAATTGTTCGATCTCAGCCTCCGAAAAGGTCGGCTGCCCGTAATAGTCGTTGATAAACAATGCGTACTCTTCCGGATTCATCAAATCATACCTTTCGCTCATCTGACTGATACCGATATTCGAAGATAGCTTGACCCTGGGATACTCCGAACTCCCTCCTCTTGTCGTAATCATTACTACCCCGTTGGCCCCTCTTGAACCATATATGGCAGTGGCCGAAGCATCCTTCAGTATCTCAATGGATTCTATATCGAAAATATTTAACATCTCAAAGTCCATCACAAAACCATCCACCACATACAACGGATCATTGCCTCCTGAGATCGAATTGGCGCCTCTGATGCGGATCTTTGCGGTCTGTCCCGGTGATCCGGAAGAATTGGTGACCGTGACCCCCGGTGCCCTTCCCTGTAATATCTGCGCAAAATCATTCATCGGATGATTGTCAAACGATTCCGACCGGATGGAAGCCAAAGACCCGGTCAGATCACTCCTTTTCGCCGTCCCATAACCAATTACCACGATCTCCTCCAGGGCTTTGATATCCGGTACCATTGAAATATTGATCACCTTCTGGAGCGCCACTGTAATTTCTTCCTGTACATACCCTACCGAGCTGAATACCAGAACAGATGTTTCGCCCTGAACCTCCAGGGAATAATTGCCGTCGATATCCGTGACGGTGCCCTGTGAAGTCCCCTTCACAATCACATTGACCCCCGGAAGGCCCTGGTCGTCTTCCGAAGAAGTGACTTTGCCCGTGATGGTTATGCCGTCGATAATGATCTCCAGCGCTTTATCTTTTTTAAAAGCCGAAATCTTTTTTGAAATATGAATCGTATTGTTTACCTGCCTGAATTTCAAATCGGTCTGTCTGGATATCTCCAGGAGCAGATCTGCAACGCTGGCATTCCTGAATTTCCCGGAAAACCTGAAATCCGGATTGATGTCGTCCCTTTCAAAAGAAAAAATGTATTCTGTCTTTGCTTCTATATCCTTAATGATGTGTAACAAGGTGACGTTTTTAAGTTCGGTTCTTATTGAAGCGTCTCTTACGCTCTTAATATCCTGAGCGTGTAGTCCACTTGCATAAACAGCGCTAATCAGCAGACAATTAACGATAAATGCATGGAACGTTCTCTTTGACATTTCTGATAAAATTTGTCGTACTAGTTTAAAATCCATAATTTTGAACAGTTTAATAATAAATAGAAAATGTTTCGTTTTCAGCCTATGCGATGCAGCAACATCTCATAGGCTCTTTTTTTGATCTTTCGTCATCTCATAGGCAATTTTGTTTTATTTGTATTCATATTTTATCTCCACGGTATCCCCGGATATTTTGTATTCAAAATGGTACACAAATGAGACCCCTTTCAGTATTTCATCGAGGGAGGCATTCTGATAGGTACTCGTATAATGAACCTGATTTATGGATCCCCCGTCAATCTTAAAATCAACACCATACCATTCTTCTAATTTGTCGATGATCTCTGAAAAGGAACTTTCGTTGAAAGATAAAATTCCGTCTTTCCATCCGACGACCTCCAGTTGATCAAATTTCCGGACGACCAAATCTCCCAGTCGGCTTGACACGGCAAAGTTTCCCGGGATTAATACGATTGATTGCATCGTAGAATTCGTCACTCTTACCTTCCCCGATACCAGAGCGACTTCCACCCGGTCTTCTTGTTTGGCATTCACGTTAAAACTGGTGCCCAACGCAGTGGTCGTCACACCGTTTGCCGCAACGATAAATGGCCTGGCGGTATCTTTCTCTACTTCAAAAAAGGCCTCCCCATCCAATTCGACCATCCTCCGGTCTCCCTCAAAAGGCGAATTATATCTGAGCTTGCTGGAAGCGTTTAGTATAACTTTTGATCCATCGGGCAAATAGGTTGTTAATCTTTGTCCTTTTGGGTTCTGCTTTACAATTTCTTTTGTCATCAAGGTTTCAGGCTCCGAGGAAGTCGTATAGAGGATGTAACCTATTATTCCGGCCAGCGAAACAATCGCTATCAGCAAGGCGGCTACTTTATACCAGCTACGCTTTGAACTCCCCCGATAGGTATCCGTAACTTCGGCGGGTCGTTGATCCGACCCTGATTTGGAGCCTGTTTCACCGGACTGCGCTGCTCCCGATTGGGCATCGCCCATATAATGTCTAAATATCTCAAAAGCGCCCTGAATATCTTTGTGTGTTGTTTTGGCTTCAATGGCATTATATAATTCCAGCTTCTCTTCGGCTGTAAGTGCATGCTTTTTGAAATCAAGATTAAGCAGGATCGCTTTAGCATCCATTAAGGCCTGCTTTCTTTCGGGATGACCATCAATCCAACTTTCCCAAAAATCGTTTATTTCCGGATCGTTGGTCAGGATCCATTCGATAAACTTATCATCCTCTAAAAAATCTTCTACTCTATAGTTTGTATAGCCCACCTATTTTACGTTTTCAAATACTCTACACTTATTAATAAGAGGCGTGACCCGCAGAAACCTTCCCGAAGAAATGTCTTTTTTTTGCAAGGCATAGATTACGGACGCGCCTCTACAACGCTCCTGCACGTAGCCCTCCCCGGAAAGTGACGGCCGACCGCGCACGGGAAATGGGCCAACTATAACAGATCGGATATTTCAGCACCAAAAGATGCCGAGAAGCATATATAAAAAGTACTTTTTTATTCTCTGTAGTGCTGCGGAGAGCAATTTGTACATGGAATTATGATTCAGAGACATAAGACTGGAAATTTCATCAAAGCCCATATTTTCATAATAGCGCAAAAACAATATTTCTCTTTGCCGGGGAGTCAGCTTGCTTATTGCACGATTCAGGTTTTCCCTCAGTTCAAGCTGATGTTCATCCAAAACAATTTTCAATTCTACGGATAATTCAAATTCAGCGCTTCGATAAGAGACGTTTTGGTGCTGCTTTTTAATTTTCATAATCAGGTCCCTTCGAAAGACGGTCAATATATAGTGTTTCAGCGAACTTTTTATCTCAAGGTGTGTTCTCTTTTCCCAAATGATTTTGAATACATCCTGAATGCTATCCCTGACGAGTTCCCCATCGGGACACATTTTCCGGCCATAATTGTATAATATTTCGGAATATTCAACATACAACATGCGGAAGGACTGATGGCTGCCTTTCCGGACAGATTCCCACAATGCGTTTACATTCGGTTTATTTTCAAAATCAGGATCGCCCATCCGGTGTCAACTTATTTGTAAATTGCATGGCGTCTGGCATTTACAAATGTATATTATTTTCTCTTACTATTTGTATAAATGCAGGAATTGATCAACATTTAACCTTACGGGATACCCCTTTCGGGCAACCCCTCTAAAGTGGAACTTAGTTCCGGTTTTGATCCGGATGAAAACTCCTCTGTTTGGAAAAAACTCGATAAAATCATGGGAGTTACTTCCGCTGTAGTTCTGGGGATAAAACCATCTCACTATCAATGTCAATTCCCCTGCCCCCCTTCTCCAAGGGGGGATGAGTCTTCCTAGCATCAATAATTCCAAGGATCAGGTCTTTCCTTCTCAAAGAGGGAGTTTTCTTAACCCGGTCAAATTGGGAGATTCGGAGTTTTTTCGGATAGTTTTTCAGAAGGTAAATTGCGTATTGACAAAAGTTGTGCCGCCCGTCTAGTCTAGCCAAGGCAAGCCAAACCCGTGGCAGGTACGTCGTTCCTCACATGAACGAAATCTCAACTGTCATTCCCTTTTTCACTGATTTGCTGTAAATCACCTTTTCATCGCTATTGGTTATCTCTATATTCAGTAAATCGTTTTTTCGTTGTACGGTCAGGTCGAAACAATTCCCAAAGGATCTGATCTTTTTCAGCGCCATCCGGTTCCAATTCTCCGGTAATCCGGGTGTACATTTAAAGCTGCGCATACCTGTGGGAACTATTCCAAACAACCCTTCGATAAATACGCGACAGTACAGGGCACTTTCAGCAGATAAATGTGCCATATTTCCTTCCGGAAACGCTTCCACGACATATGGAACGCGATTGCCCAACAGGCGCTTTTCAGAAAACTGTTCCAGTTTTTCCAGAGACCGCTCTGTTTCCCCGGAAAAGAAGGTCCCTCTCAAAGCATACAAGGTTCCTCTATCCCAAAAGATCTTAGAGATTTCTTCATTTTCACTATTTTTTTCGACATGAACTCCATTATCTGTCCAAAGTCGTTCAAATAGAGCATTTACGGTGGCATCCTTTCGGTCATTAATACCCATCACCAAGGGCAGGCAAATCCAGTGTCGCAAATGCCTGTGCTCTTTGTAGTACTTATATGTATCCAGACCTTCTACCTTCGCCCCGAAATAGGCTTCTATTGATCGATGCAGTTTTCCGGCCTGCGCAATATATTTTTTGGCGATTGAATTTGGCTTTTTTAGGGAACGCGCCAAATCGGCAGCATGTCTTAATGCTCCGTAATAGAGTGAGGAGGTCGACAGGTTGGCATTTCCGGTTTCAATCCGGCCTTCCATCTCATCCGATTCCGACATGACCACCCCTTCTTCGTTTAACTGCCTGTTACAATACTCCAGGCACCATTCGATCAGCGGCCACAACTCATTTGCCGTTTCCTCATCTCCCAAAGCCATTGCATAATGTGCAGCCCCGTATGCAATCATGGCCGCATCGCCGCGATCTTTCAGAAAGGGCTTAACCAATCCTTCAATTTCAAATGAGTAGCGGATCTTTTCGTATTCCGGATTAATCTCTCCGGCAAAAGCGCGATAGCAGTTCATGGCCGATTCATTGCCAATGGCATACCCAAGATATGGGAAAAACGGATTAGTGTATTCCGCCTGATCGTTTGCCCAAATTCCTACATAATAACGACCGCCGCCCGGAGAATGGATCAGGCCCAGCTCCGATTCGTAAATACTTTCTGCAGCGCGTATTTTGGAGAATTCAAATAAAGTGTTCAACACCGGATTAGGTGTTTCCAGTTGAAGCGATCCGCCTATTTGTTGCAAAAAACCCTTACGTTTTTCTATTTCCGCGAGCGCATTTCCGTCCGGAAATTCTTCTCCTTCCATTTTTGCCGCAATTTTAAGCGCAAAAGAGGTCTTTTCCCCGGGCTGTAATACCAATTCTTCCGGAGCATTCGAAGCAATTTTTCTGCCGTATTTCCCTTTTAATCCATAGTTTTCAAATGAAAGGGATGTATTCCCTGATTTTATACGCATAACAGAATCGGTAGCGTTTGTAACAGTCCACATTTCAATAAAAAGTCGTTCATCTACTGACGGGAAAAGAGAACGGCATAAGGTCAGGCCATTTTTTGATGGCAAGTGCTCAAAGTTTAGCATACCGTTTATGGAAACGGTTTTCACTGCCCCGGGCACAAATTGTTCGCTGGCGATATACAGTTTCGGCAGTAAGTCGTCCGAGTAAACATCTTGCAAATAAGCCCTGTAATCATGAAACCATGAATCTTCGGAATTTTTGAACTCATGCAACTGCGGAAAATATATTTCGCGATCCAGCAATAGCCTCCCTTCTTCATCAATTGAGTATGTAACGATTCCTGCAACTCTCTTTCCGGACATCTCAATATTATCCGAATAGGGTAAAACGCCTGTTCTTTCCATATTGAGCTCAATTTCGTTTTTGCCTGAGATTGCCCAGTTTCTCGATGCATCCTGAGCGGTGCCCTTAATGATCATGAGAACTGATAACAGGATTGCGGGAATTAGATTTCTTTTCATGAGGTGTCGGGCATTAATCTAATGGAGCCACTAACCCCTCGAAAGGTAAGAAGGTATCCATATCTGATGTTTTATATAAAATACTGAGTTGATTCTGAATCTTCCGATAAAAATATTTGATCACGATTTCATGCGCTCCGGCGTCAAGTTCAGCATAGAAATCTTCCGGCTTATTATCGAACTCCTTTCCTTTTCCAACCAAGGTTGCGTCAATGTACAATTCGGCCAAACCATCGTGTGTTTGGATCCTGAACTCATATTCTTCTTTTTCGGGGATGTGGATAACCCCGGCCAACTCCAGGGCATAAGGATTGTATAGCCCGTTAAAACGTACTTCGATGTGGCCTTCTTTCTTAACTTTTGCAAAAAGTTCACCATTGATCTTTTCCAGACGGCCGAGTGTCATCAGCCCGGTAACTCCCTCCCTGATGACTCCCAATTCCTTGAAATCGGGCATTGAATCCCATCCGTGTTGTGGCGCGGGACCAAATACCCTGTAATGGTAGGCCGGTATGATTTTTTGATAATATTGCTGAACAGGAAAACCAATCGCTTCATTCTTCTTATCGTATAATTGAACGGTAAGTATTCCGCTTTTTTCAATGGCAAACGGTTGTTTATATTCGATTCCCGATTTCATATCCGGCAACTTCCAGGAATCCGAATAAACAAATCTGATTGTACCGGGAATGTCGGATTCAAGTTTGACCTCTGCAGTTTTCAAGAAGGTCTGATCTTGTTCGTGGAGGAGATCGGAAACTTTAATTTTCACCGGATTGAAAAGAGTTTCATAGATTGAGTTTGCTCGAGTATATCGGTTTTGAAATCCGCCAAAATCAGAAACAGCGTTATTATTCCATAAGCGTTCCGACAGCACCGGAACGCTTTCTTTCAACAGGGGAATTACCTTATAGTGGTTTTGCTCCCAAAAGCTAATCTGCCCTCCCTGAATACCGGCCTTCGAGGAGATTTTGATATTTTCAATCTGTTCGTTCCAATGCGACCAATGAGTTACATCCCAGTTGTAGCCTTTTTCCTGCGGAGCGGCCAGATTCATGGCTCCCACCAAGTACCACGGAATCCATGTGGAATTAATTATTTTATATCCATTGTTTAGCAAGCTATCCGGATGATTGTACGTCGTATTCCACACAATTACCGGAATTTCTTTGGATATGGTCTGACTCCCGGCACCGGTCCCGTGAAAACCTTCCCAAAGGATCGACTTTTTGCCGGCAGCTTTCACCATTTCATCCATTCGGTTGATAAAATAGCAAAACAATTCATTGGCATCGCCTTTGAGCGCCACATTTAGACGATGCTTTTCGCAGAAAGATTT
Source organism: Cytophagales bacterium (assembly GCA_022360055.1). GTDB lineage: Bacteria > Bacteroidota > Bacteroidia > Cytophagales > Cyclobacteriaceae > JAAUQL01. Next base: position 20,060 of record JAKSDO010000067.1, read on the forward strand.
ATACTCGGGAATGCTCTTAATTACTTCCAGATAAACCTCATCGCCGCCCACATGTATGTAAGGGCTTGTATAAAAAACATCTGCCAACCGTCTAATTATTTTTTCACATGCGCGGTAGGTCTTCTCGTTTGCCATGTTTACCACATACAGCGATCTTGCTTTCTTTGAGACAGGGTCAATGCTGCCAAAAACTTCCGGATACTTTTGCCAGAGCTGGTTTGAGTGGCCCGGCAAGTCAACTTCGGGAACAATGGTTATACCGCGAAGCCTGGCGTACTCAACCAAATCTCGCAATTCATCTATTGTATAATATTCACGTGCACCGTCATTGTTTACGGTTTTCAGTTTTGGGAACTCGTCCATCGGAAAAGTAAACCTGCGGTTGTCCGAAAGATGTAAATGCAAGTATCTGATTTTATAAAACCACAACAAATCTACCGTTTCCTTAATTGTTTCTATCGGATGCCAAAAACGGGCTACATCGAGCATTACCGACCGGTATCCGAAGTCCGGCTTGTCGGAGATAATAACCTTTTTTAGCGCAATTGTTTCCGTGTCCGGATTCATCAATTGAATCAGGGTTGATAATCCCATGGCAATGGAATTGTAGCTGGAAGCGGTAATTCGGATTTCTTCGGAAACAATGAGTCGATAGTGTTCGGATGCAAGCCCCTCTTCCATTATAAGCTTGATCGTATTCTCGGAGCGGTCCTCCGGGGATATTTCCAGGTTCATGCCCGAAATTGTATTGATGCTCTTTTGAAGCAGTTTGGCCAAAGGCAACAACTCCGGACCGGAAACATAAATTTGCGTACTTTCCGATATAAGGGATTTCCCTTTTTGATAAACAATACTTGAAGGTTGAGGGACTAAGGCATCTTTACCGGGCCCCTCTCCGGTACAACCAAGACAAAATATTGACAGGATGAACAAGACGGATAACAGAATTCTCATTTCAAAAGTTTTAATCATTTATCAAATGCTTCCAAGGTATCCTGTCTTGAATCATCGACCAGCTTCGACAGGGTATTGTCCGTTTTTTCCATTCTTTGCAAGAAGTCAGATAAAGGTTTGGGACTGCCCGGCCTCCAGACCCTTTCGGAAAAAGCCGCAAGCCTTCTTCTAAGACTTGGAAACTCAAGTTCCTGCGCCTGTTCCCAAGCACACATTTGGCCTCCAATCACATTCGGGGACTGCTCACACTGTATCGGATTGAACGAAGGCACCTTATGGAACCAGTTTTCCCATCGCCACATATTCCAGCCATAAATATATTCGGGCGACCACTTTTTCTCATTAACTACATACAGTGGCTTCCATGATGCATTCACTACTTTGTATCCGTCATTTATAAGTTCGCAGGGCAAATAGAAGGCTGTCTCATACTCAAAAACCAGAATATCCTTGGGGATGTCAACTTCTCCGTTTTTCCTGAATCCTTCCCATACGCATAATTGTTTCCCGCGCAATTTCACGATCTCATTCATCCTTACAATAAAATGTCGGTACAGTTCATGAATATCTTCTCCGAGCTGATTCCCGGCCATGTACGATTTCACATCGGGATCCTGATCGAGCAAATGAAATATTGCCTCGTCCCCTCCGATATGGAAGTAAGGAGAACTGCCATAAATATCAATGAGTTCGTTAATCAGACACTCCAAAGCCTCGTAAACCTCTTCTTTTCCCATGTTTATTGTATATGGATTCTCAACAATATCTTTTATTCCAAAAAGCTCGGGATAGGCGTCTATCATGGCCTTGGCATGACCGGGAATATCAAGTTCCGGTACAATGGATATGCCTCTTAACCGGGCATATTCTTCAAACAGTTTTAGTTCATCAAAACTATAATGCCTGTTTTGTGTTGACAGCTTTGGCAGACAGTTTGAGGGCAATGTATAAGACTGATAGTCCGTAAAATGCAATTGGACATAGTTGATCTTATAAAATGCTGCAAGATCAATCAATTTAAGCACTGTCTTTACATCATGCCAGTTCCGGGCCAAATCGATCATCAATCCTCTGTACCTGGAATCCGGCCTGTCAGCGATTTCCAATTTTGGAACGGTAGATTGCGCTCCTTTCCGCTCAATTAATTGCAGAAATGAATAACAGCCATTTACCAGGCTTTTTGCGGCTCCGGCTTCTATTCGCGCCGAACCGGTAATGCTTATCCGGTGCTGTCGTTCATCAAGTGCCGGATTGATTTTTAGTATGATACCCGAACCTGTTCGTTCACCGATTCTAATCCGCGCTTTTTTTCCAGTCAATGCAAAAATGTTCGCAGAAAATACTTCTGCAAACGGTAAAAACGCTTCGTCATGTACATTGATGATCAGGTTTTCATCCAATGCCAAACTGCCCTTTTTTACGGATACCGACCTTGGATACGGCACGATCGATACGGTTTGATCCTTATGCTCCGGTTCATCCTTATTGGGATGATCACAGGATAACATTGTCCCCAAGATCAAAACCGAAAGTGCCAGGCGCACTCCGTATCCGGTTCTGTCATCGGAAAGAATCCATGCTTTCATAAAATTCACTGTTTAAAGAAATGACTATATTCGTTTTCAATTCTTGTGGCAACTTCCACGACGTCTCCGTTTGGCTTTACGGGGTAGAGTTCGTTGGCATGGGTCCAGTCAAAATCAATTTCCCGTACGGCCAAATCAAAAGCTTTCGCATCAAAATCCACTTCCGTCAGAAGACTTTCCTTCAAAAAATCCATTAACAATCTCCACCTTGGCCGGTAATAACCGGAAAACATCCCATTCCATGCCTTGCCTGCATAATCGCGCAGATAGCCGTCTTTCCAGGGCTGCCATATGGAAATGATCGTGCGAGCATTCCATTCGTAATACTTTTTTTCTTCCGGGGTAGCTCCCCAACTTTTTGCTTCTTCCAGCCATTTCCCAAGCATGAAGTTTTCATTTGTACCGGTAATGGCTTCCAGATCATCCAGCAGTTTGAGCAACCGCATACCGGCAATCTCCAGCTTTTCCACGTCCTTGTTGCGATATGCCTCACTCACCTCGTTTATTAAACGATGGGAAAAACCATGTAACAGCTCCCGATACGAATGGGTCAGGTCAAACCGATATGCTTCACGATCCTTTAATTCAGGAGCTGCTTTTAAAAGCAATTTTGCCGCTTCATGAAATTCATATACATCGAAATCCCAAACAAACGGGTCGTCTTCAGTAACTTTAAATTGTTTGCGCACATGCCGTATATCCTCCTTTGTTTTATCGAGCTCCATTAAACGGGGTGTGGTAATTAACGGCGACCACATGGTCCGGGTGCGCCCGTAAACGGTATTCAATAGCTTTTTCCAGGCCTGCTCTGCAAATTCATTGCTGCTGCCATACCTTCTTTTCGCATAATTTGCGATCCACTCATTAAGATCGACAGGGTCCGGGTTCCACGCTTTCTCAAAAACAAATTCCTGAATTACGGGATTAAAACCAATTCCTTCCGGAATCACTCCAATACCCTTCAGATTATTGGATCCTTCACTTTTCCAGGCTTCCAGAAAATTCTCCTGCATCGCCTTTAGATCACCGCTCATATTTACTTTTTGGTCTTCATTGCAGATCACATTCCATATCCAGGGTTGCCCGTAAAAAGCTTCGGTTTCAGTCCATGTAGGATTTTTTTCGCCGTACAGGTCGAGGACAATCGCTTTATCCTCAGGAATTGCTCCAAGAAAAGACCTCCCCTGTTCGGGCTGCCAAAAATCTTTTTTAAAGAAGAAGAACCATCCCTGTATTACCCAAATTGCAGCCGGGTCGGCGGAGGCCATGGAACGATATACCGTTTTACTAAGATTTTTCAGGAATTCGGGATCATTTGAGGGAGGATCTACTTCAATAAAGCAATCGGCATCATATAAATGATCCGTTCCAAAAAGTTCCGTTTGTTTCTTTATAAACAAATGCCCTATGCTTTGGAACAATGAATCGGTAGGGCTGAGAAACCATGTGCCGGGTATACCGGCCCAATCATCGATCCGGAAAATATCCGAATTCGGATATTTTTCTTTGAGAGCGCGGGGAACATGGCCTGTGAAACCCTGTAAAACAGGTCTCATTCCAAGCGAGCGCATCCTTTCCAGTATTTTTTTTTGAAGTTCGGCCCGCCGCTCAATCCAGTTTTGAGGCAAAGGGCCTCCAACTCCGTCAATGTTTCCCATCCATCCCCACGGCAAATGCGCAGGCCCTACAAAATAGTCGGATATTTGCGCATCGCTCAGACCAAGTTCTTTATACACTTCCTGCCAAACGGCCTCCTGACCAATAACGGCCAAAGGCATGTTCACGCCATGAAGAGCCATATAGTCGATCATTTTTTCCCAGCGTTCCCAATCCCACCAGGGCATAGAATAGCCATAAGTACAATAGTTGAATAGATATCGGTATTCGAATGGAGTCTCGATTCGCACCTTCCCAAGAGGTTTGGGAAGCTCATCGGGCAGATCAAGCTGATTGTAATTGATCGAAACCTGCGCGTCACAGTATTTCTTTAAATACCAATATAATCCAGCCGCCAACGAACCCGTACTCCCGCGAATGATAATTTTATCGGCCACGCTTTCTATTTCAAAAAAATCCTTCCCGTTGTGGCGCTTTACTTTTTCAAATCTGAACCGGTTGCATTTTTGTGGTATAATTCGCCCGGCCAAGCTATGAATCGGTGAATTATCCGACATCAAAACAAAGTTTTCAGGGGTGACGATTTCACTTTTTTCATAGCCACAAGACAATAACAGAACCAGCAGGGATTGGAAAATACAAATTTTCAATGCGGTGTATAAATTCATATCAAGAGATTAAGTCAAACTGAAGCAGTGGCAATTCCTGGATAAAAGCGGTATTGCGATCCATCGGGGACCGGTTTATCCGCTAATCGTACGGAAACAAAAAGCCCCGAATTACTCGGGGACTAAAACTGTTAAAAAGAATAAGTAACCGGGCCGGTCTGCAATGTCGGTACCATTTTTACATCCGGTGCATTACTGGCAAACCAAAGCTTGTCACCAAATACTTTTTGGATAATCGTTACTCCATTGGTAGCTTCCCTGAAATTTTCTCCGTTAAACGACTCCATCATTTCAGGATAGCCGATCCGAACGGGATATCCATTATCCTTGTGCAAACCAATTGTAAAATAATCCAATTCGGGATATCCTGTTCTCCTGATCATGGCAAAAGAATTGATGCTTTGTCCGAACTGGGCAATGTACCTTTGTGTAATAATAAGTTCCAAGCCCATAGCATCGTCATAAACTACCTTCGGATGTAATAAATAGTTATCAGCTTCATCCGATTCAACGCCGAGCCTTTCCATATCGGCAAGAATGGCATTATCATATGCTTCTTTAGCCGTTACTCCGACGGTAAATCCTTTTTTTGCAGCTTCCGCTTTGATGAATAGAAGCTCGGCATAAGTCATAATCGGGCGCTGTTGTACTTCGGCAAATGCCGTCGAAACCTGACTGATCGAATCCCTTGTCATACCGGTAAATCCCGAAGGATTATCGGCCTCAAAAGCAGGAGGGATACCAACAAAGGTAGGTACCTCATAATCGTTGGCGGGACCAACAAGTTTTTTCATTCTCGGATCGAGCCGGTCTCCGAGGATATTAACAAATCCGCTTACGACGTTTGGAGTATAACCATTGTCATTCAGATATTTTGCCATAGGATCGGAATAAGACCCCGTAGCATCCTCCCATGTAATCCCAAAATTATCGTCATTACTTTCAAACACCGGATATTTAGCCGGATCACCGAACAATTCCTGCAAGCCCGCTCTCGAAACGGATTCATTGATATCTGACATTCTCAATAAAATCCTGGCCCTTAATGAGTTTGCGAATTTCTTCCAAAGCAAAATATCTCCGCCCCCATATGCATCCGATGGGGCTACGATGCGACTTTCCGGTACATCGGAGAGGTCAAATAAATCATTTGCCGTTTCCAGGTAAGCCATGGTGCTCACATAAATCTCTTCCTGACTATTGAATTTCGGCTTGTTGTATTTAGGATCTTCCGCAACTTCACCTTTTATGGCATCGTGAAAAGGGATCGGGCCCCATTGATCAGTCATCGTCTGAAATACCCATGCCTTCATGACAAATGCGATAGCTCTGTAATTCGCATGAGGTGTTTCTTCGGTATTTGACAAGATGCGTTCAATCACAGGTAAGGTGCTGGTAACGAACGTATGATAGTTCCAAAAATCATTATAATCCTCACGCGGATTAACCTTAACAAAATCATTATGGTCTTCAAGCGCCTCGGTATAATACTGACACCATTTGGATAATCCATGATTATTGCCGCCTACATTATCCAGAAGCTCTCTTGCCGCACTAATCTGAGCCCCAAGGAGCAACCCTTCATTGCTGCCTACTGCCTGAGCGTTGGGATTCGTGTTTATATCTTCAAAATTGTCGGTACAACCAAATGTAATTAACACTATTATTGATAGTACTTTTATAATATTTGCTGATTTCATCTTCTTGAGATTAATAAGAAATAAAAATTACTAAAAATTAAGATTCAGGCTAAATCCCAAACTTCTGGTATTGGGAATTGAACCCGTTTCAAATCCCACACCATTATTAAGGCTGCCCATATTTGCAGTTTCGGCATCAAAACCGTCCATCTCATTTTTTATCACCCAAAGATTTCTCCCGATAAACGAAACAGACGCTTGTTGCAATCTCAATTTGTTTACAATTAATCTCGGTACATGATACGTCAGTGAAAGTTCTTTTAGTTTGACATTTGTAGCCGAAGACGTAAATACGCTTGTTGGAAGGTTCCATCCCGAATAGTAATCCTGAGCGTCTATATAAACCTCATTTTGTTCTCCGGTTTCCACATCAATTCCATCAAAAAGAATTCCTCCGCCTTCCGATACATTCGCTCTAACCAAACCTCCCTGAGCATTTTCACCGGCTGTTTCATTCATGAGCCCGTATCTGAGCATGTACACCTGCGTGGTAGATATTATATATCCACCTCGTCTGTAATCGATCAAAACTCCTAATTGAAAATCCTTATATCTGAAAGAGTTAAATAAACCTCCGGCCCAGTCGTTCATGACGTTAAAACCAAGATCTCTCGTACCTCTCCAAACATTGTGCATCGGGAAACCGTTTCGGGTCAACACTTTTCCGGTACCGTAGATGTTTGATTCCGGCGTATAGCCGAATGCCTCATAATCCTGTTTCATATTGGGGATGTTCTCATAGCCTTGCTGCGAATCGGTAAAATATTCAAAGCCGACAACGTGTCCGTAAGGTTTGCCATTTGTCGCTCGTATTTCCGGCCCAAACCAGGCTGCAATGTGCTTGAAGTCAATTAAATCCTCCGGGAATCCACTAACCGTACCCTCGTTTTTCGACCAGTTTAGACTTATATCCCACTTGAAATCTCGTGTATTTATAGCCGCCACATCCAATTTGAGTTCCACCCCTTCATTTGTTATGGATCCCGAATTAATAAATGCAAACCTTGCGCCTCGTTCCCAGGCATTTTCAATTCTAACCAGTTGGTTTCCGGATTCATTATTATAATAGGCAACATCAAGCATTACCTTATTATCAAGGAATCCTAATTCGGCGCCTATTTCGATCGCAGTGGTTTCTTCGGGTTTAAGAGAAAGCGCTGGAATAACGTTATCTAATCCCAGAACGGGCTGTCCGTTGAACGAAGCTGAATTACGTGTGATGTATCTTTGCAGGCTATAGGGATTTGTATCATTCCCTACTTTCGCCCAACTGGCTCTGAGTTTGCCAAAAGAAAATGAACGCCCTTCAATACCGAATATCTTTGAGAACACAAAACTTCCGGATACAGACGGGTAAAAAAACGACCAGTTATCCTCAGGGAGTGTGGAAGACCAGTCGTTCCTGCCCGTTAGGGTAATAAACAGATAATCTTTATAGTTAAGATCCAATGCTCCAAAAACACTATTGATCTTCATCTCACTTAGAGAATTGTTTACTACAGGCGGTTTTGCCGAATTCCCTAAATTGTAAATTTCTCTTACCAGTAATCCACCTTCGGTCCTGGCATTTTTATCGATGTTTTTATCTTTTCTTGTCGCAGCACCAATAAATGCTCCGATATTGAGATCTTGGGACAGGTCTTTGCTCAAACTCAGTTTAACGTCCGCATTTATCTCTTCGTTAAAAATGAACCCTTCTTCATAACTTCCATTATCAAAAATATGCTTGGCGACAATACGCTCATATTCCGTGGTATTCTGATCATTGTATACATTCCCCTGAAGTGAGAGCCAGTCCGTTAGGTTATAGTTTAACCCGATCTTCCCGCTAAATCTTCTCCTCAGGGTCGGATTTATATTCTCATACAAATCCCAATACGGATTCGGTCCATTTTCCATATAACTTCTTTTATTACCGGCTTCATCCTTATAATTCCTGAGGTCTCGTATGTCAATATTTGTCGGAATAAATAGCGCTGACCACATCCCGCCATTACCAAATCCGTAGGAAGAACGATTCCCTATGTCGGTTCTCGAAAATGAAACGATTGCATCGGCCGTTAGTCTTTTCCCAAGTTTGAAATTCGTATTTAGGCTACCGGTAAACCTTTCGAGATTCGTGTTGGGCACAATACCCTTCTGATCTTGATGACCGATAGAAAGTCTGACATCCGAATTTTCCGTATTGTGAGTTAGCGCAAGGTTGGTCATAATCGTATGACCGGTTTCAAAAAAGTTTTTTAGATTGTCCTTGCCATACGGCTTCCACTCCTTTACAATCGCGTTGCCGGTAGCAGGGTCCCACTGCGAGATCATTTGCCCTTCGTATCTTGGTCCCCACATGCGCGATTCCCGTTCGTTTGTTCCATTCCCGGTACCATCTACGTATTCAAATTCGCCATTAAATCCTTGTCCGTACTCCGTTTGTATCTCCGGTAAAACCAACGGGTTTTGGAATGTCGTGCTATTTGAAAAGCTTACTCCAAGACCTTTTCTTCCCGCATCTCCTTTCTTGGTAGTAATCAATATGACTCCATTTGCTCCCCGCGATCCGTAAAGTGCGGTAGCACTGGCTCCTTTTAGGATACTCATGGATTCAATGTCATTAGGGTTAATATCGGAAATAGGATTCCCAAAATCGCTGCTTCCATTACTTGAAGTAAACAAACTCTCGGCTAAAGATCTGTTGCTTTGAACAGGTACACCATCAATCACATACAGAGGCTGGTTGTCTGCAGATAAAGAAGTAACACCTCTAATTAATACCCTTGGAGAACCATCCAGTCCGTTTGATGAACCGGTAACAAGTACTCCCGGGGCTTTGCCTGCCAAATTCAATACCATACTCGGTTCTCCGGTCGCATGCAATTCCTCTGAGGAAAGCTGATCTACCGAGTAACCTAGTGATTTTCGTTCTTTATTTACACCGAGAGCCGTAACTACGATCTCCTGCAATTGAGTTAAATCCGGTGTGAGCGAAACATCTATAACGGTTTTGACCCCCACCTCAACTTCTTCTTCGGCATAACCCACAAAGCTGAATACCAATACGGATGCTTCTTCGGGAACCTCCAGCGAATAGCCGCCTTCCACATCGGTAACCGTACCCTGGGAAGTGCCTTTTACTATGACATTAACTCCCGGAAGCCCCTGACCATCTTCGGAAGAAGTAACTTTACCGGTAATAGTTATGCCATCAAGTATGATCTCAAGAGGTTTTTTCGCCTTCGATTGTTTCTCGGATAGTTCCTTTATCGTGATGCTATTATTCACCTGCTGAAAAGCAACATGATAGTCTTTGGATAGTTTTAACAATAAGTCCGCTACGGAGATCCTTTGCCGTTCAAGGTTAAAGTTCTTGATATTTTCAATATCCGACGGATAATAAACGAATTGATAATTTGTCCCGGATTCAATGCTATTGATCACTTCAAGCATATCGGATTGATGAAATTCGACATCAATTTCAATGTCCCTTACACTCGTAAACTGCTGTGCGTCACTACTATGAGCTAATACAAGGCTGAAGAATATAACCTGCATCATCGCTCCGTACAATGTAAATTTAGAGACCATCATAAATAGTCTAAGTACTTTTTTTTTCATATTTTTGATTATTAGTAATTAATATTTAACTCAGCTTCTTATGCAAAACGCCATTTGCATAAGTAAGTAATGGGAAATTTAATCCTGAGATGTCTTACACATTTCAGGATTTTTTTTAGGTCTTTTTGTTCATCATAAGCATTTTTAGTTTAGTTAAACGTTATAACCGCTATATTGTCATGGATTGCATAACCAAAGTCCCTTCCAAACTGAAGTGTTCTTAGCACATTATCCAGGTATTCATTATCAAACCTTCCTTTTACAATAAAGTCGGCCGGCGGAACCCCTTCCACATGGATGCGAATGCCGTACCATCGTTCAAGCTTTTCTTTCAACGCCGCAAAAGAATCGTTCTTAAGTATCAGGACACCATCTTTCCAGGAGGTAACATATTCGCGATCAAAGTTTTGCTTATTCAATTTGCTACCCTTCAGGCTATAGATCAGTTCGTCACCAGGCTCCAGCAACATCGCTTCACGTTTCAGTTTATGCCGATCGGTAAAATCAACGCGCACTTTCCCTTCAACCAGTGAAACACTCGCCGTCGGATCTCCCGCATAAGACTTAACATTAAAACAGGTTCCCAATACGCGCACATTCATTTTATTTGTATGCACAATAAATGGTTTGCGAGGATCTTTTGCCACTTCAAAATAAGCCTCGCCACGCATCACGACATTTCTCTGACCGGCATCGAATCTCTCCGGATAACTGATTTCAGATTCCGAGTTGAGCCATACCAGCGTACCATCGGGCAGGGTAATCCTGGATTTCTGACCTGCCGGATTCTGCTTTGCAATAGTGGCTACTTCTTCAACTGCGTCGGATTGAAGCGGCTCCGTTTCAAATAAAAACATCCCTATGCTGATCAATAAGATCAATGATGCGGCTATGCCGATCATTCTATACCTGTAGGACTTAGCTCCGCTCATTTCGGACCGGTATTTTATTGGTCTTACCGGTGTATCTTCAGACCGTATTTTTTGCTTTAGTCTGTCAAAGAGCATATCCTTGCCATCCACTTCAATTTCCCAACGGTTGCTCTCCCAATAACTTTTGACAATATCAAATTGCTTTTTATGGTGTGGTGATGCGTGAAGCCACTTTCGCAACGCCTGGACTTCTTCGATATCCGATTTGCCCGCCAGGTACGAAAAAATGATTTGATCAATGTTTGATGTTTCTTCCATTAAGCAGAAGTATGATTTACAATAAAGGGACGTATGGAAAGCTGTGATTCCCTAGTAGGGGTCGAATTTATTTTTTATGCTCGTATAGGTAAGGCAAATTTTCATCTTGAGAGGTCGTGCACTGCCGGCTTTAAAATACGGACAGGCATTCCGGTGACCAGGCGCCCTGCGGGCCAATAGAGTCAAAAACATCGGATATCTCCGGAAATATGCGATGTCGATCGTTATTGATAATCAGACCTTTGCAAATATTGTTCATTAGTACGTCAGGAGAGATCTGGCTTATTCGTGGTGGCCCGGTGTCGGTTGAACCAGATTTCTCACTCCGTTCGAAATGATACGTTTTACTTAACACTTCTTGGAATAGTTATTCTTTTGTTCCTGAAGCGGAACTTAGTTCCGTGCCAAA
>JAKSDO010000276.1 GCA_022360055.1 Cytophagales bacterium
GAAAATCATCCTGAGGCCCTCGGATAACCTGCTGTATTAGATGCGTGTATATCGGCTTACCGGATTTCTTTTTATGATCGCCATCACTGCTGCGGCGCAAGACAAAGTGTTTTTTGGTGGCTTATTCCCGGAAATGGCTCTGAGTAAATCCCTTCCGGACAACTTTCAGACCACCTTTAAAGTCGAGTCTCAGCACATCCGGTTCGACAACCGCGATCCCGACAAAGCACCCTGGGAATATGCTCATTACAGGACTGATCTTCAGGGATTTATTGCTAAAAAGCTCAATCCTTTCTGGAAGGTTTCGGCAGGGTATCAATACCGGCTGGAAGGAGAGGGGCCCAACAGTCACCGGACCATCCAGCAGGTAGCTTATGTGCTGAATTCTACCGGTGTAAGGCAGGGGCACCGCCTTCGCCTGGACCAGACCTATACGGATGGAGCGGATACCGAGTACAGGATGCGCTATCGGTTTTCCCTGGAGGTGCCTTTGGCGGGCCGGACCCTGGACCCGGGCGAGTTTTATTTTCTTACTTCCAATGAATTGATCGGCGGAATACAGGGAGGGCAAGGCGAGATCGAAAACCGGTTGGTGGGGTCGTTCGGGCATTATTTTGGCAAAGAACTTAAGCTGGAGGCCGGTCTCGACTGGAGGATCGATAAGATTATTGCCGAAGGGCTTCGAAACCGGCTTTGGCTAAAGGTCGGATGCTTTTTGAATTTTTAAGGCCCGCCATGCTTTCAAAATGAATTGCGTCCTGACAGATTCCCTCGGATTTTTACAAAAACTCTGCCTTCGCTACCAATGACATGTATTTATTTGATTTACAGATTTTTATAAAAACACGTCATCGGTAACTTGTGAGAAATCTGATTCAATCAACACCGGGCCACCACGAATAAGCAAGATCTCTCCTGACGTCGAGATGACAAGGTAGGAAATGACGAAAACATCGTTTTCAATTTTGCTTAAGGCTAATTTGAGCATCTCGCCCGGACTTCTTCTCAAGACGCTGTGTTGTCCTGTGTTTGGCTCTGAGTGTCCTGGCATACGGATTTATCAAAAACATTTCTGTGGGCTGGCTGGTTTTCCTTTGTCAGATACTTTTATGACCTATGGTAGAAATCCCTACTTTTCAGATGATTTTGCAAATCCCACAGGTTTTCGGATTGATCCTGAATAAGCCGGTCCCGGCCGGTTGGACATAAAAAAAGGAATTGATACATGACTGCTTTCAATTCCTGAGAATTTAATACCTCGACTCGGTTTGAGTCAAGCGCTTTTTTATACTAAATTTTCATCACTTCTCATAGAGCAAAGATACGTTATTTTTCAGTAATATGAAAGACAAAACCCTGTTTAGGTAGAATCAGGTCCTTGTATTGCTTATAATCGACACAATTCGGATTTTTCCTCAACTGAGTTTTATTTACCTTGAACAACTCCAGTGTTCCTAGTCTTTCATAACGTATATTAAGTTGATTTGTTAGCTTTTTATCCATTAATATGCTGTAGCTGGCAAATTGAGTGATACTTGAAAACGTAAAGCTTTTGGTCTCATTTCCGGTCAGCGGATATATTTTTTTCATTCTTCTAAACATTTCGTAATTAAATTGTCCTTCCACCTTAAAGCTTTTATAGAACCTCTTTTTACCACCCTCACAGGAAAAGTCGGCATCATCGGGAACGTATTCAAAAGCGACGACGTCCTCATCACCCTTTTTGTGCACAATCAGGTAATCCACCTCTATGTTTGATTTTTCAGGTTCGTATATGTCAATGGTTGTGCCGCTGACCAAATCGATCGGTTCTTTGTTTTCCGCCTTAATTTCCACCATAATTGTTTCTTCCGTATCCAAATATCCGTTTTGATAATCATTTATCTTAATCTCGCAATGAAACCGCTCATAATAGTATTTTGCATTTTTGGGAAAATAAGCCGAGCTGATGATCTCCTGCAATCTTTTGGATATTTTGGGAAACTTTTTGTAATACAGGGTATCGGAGGCGTTGGCCCACAGTTCATACACCTCTTCATACTTAAGCTTTTCAATGAATTCCTTTGTGCCAAGAATCTTGATAAACGATTCGTTGGCTTCCTTTCGAAACACCCCGGAAAATTGAAACACCTTAAATATGGCTGCGCCGATGCCGGTGGTAATAACGGATTTGCCCAGATCTTTCAGAAAAACAGTTCCGTGGATGATCAGGAGGGTTCCCGCTGCCAATGAAACGACAATTATGATCTCAACCGTATATTTTGAATAAAAGTCCTTAATCCATGATCCGACATTCAACATCCATTGGGGTAACTTCATTGGGAAAGCTGTTTTGGTATCAAAAAATTTTGAAAATATAAGATATATAATTTCAACAAAATTTAATACACGCCTGGAAAAAAATGAAGGCCGGCGCAGGTTAAAAAGCGCAGCCGGGGAGGAAATGCATATCGTGTTATTGACCTCTACTCTTCAAGATTAGATCGATCTTCTTTTTGTTTATCTGCGCTCTCCCGAGGAAGTTCATCCACTATATTACCATCTTCATCCACATAGGCAATCATGTTGTCCAGTAAACCAGAGGTATGCTCACGCGTTTCTTTCTTCTTTTGCTTTTCGAGTTTCTTCTTTTTTTTCTTTTCAGCTTTTTGATTTTTTAAAAAAGCATTGAAGTTCTTTCTTCCCATCATTCTGACTTTTAAAGGCTCCTAAACCATACATTCATAGGTTCTATCGTGTCGCCAATAAGTGTATTGTTCACCAACGTGCCACCAAACTGAAAGCCTTGCCGCGCAAAAGTTTTGTTCATTCCGAAGGACGTAGACCTGGCGATAGTATATGCTGTTTGAATACCTTCATTGCGCATACACGACATCATTTTTTGAAGTAAGTAATAAGACAAATTCCGTCCGCGGTACTGAGGCAAAGTGGCGAAATCAGTCATCTCTACATTACTGGAAGCAGTATCCATTTCCGCAGCCGAAACCGCAATCACTTCCCCTTTAGAGCGAACCCCATAATACTGCACATTGCTTCGCAAGGTGTCCAGTAAATACTTTTCTTTGAAAATGGGAAATGGGTAAAATTGAAATACTTGCTTATAAATCCGGGCAATAACCGGAATGTCTTCTTCACTAAGCTTGATAATTTCGCAATCTGCGGGTGCCTCAAACTCTGAAATATCATTAGTTGCTAATGCTGAGTCTTTTACCTCATTTATTAAATTTTTCTCCTTTTTGGTTAAAAATCCTCTCTTAGCATTAAAATATTTCCCTAAAAAACACCCTTGCTCTACCCCATTATACAAATTAAATACGGTAGCTTCAAGCTTAAAATTGTGATCTAAAAACATATGGCAAACGCTTTCGGGCACTTTCACAAAGATTTTAGTGTAGCGTTTTAGTATCGCGAGGTTATAGAGTTGATCAATAAGGTTTTCAATCCTTTCTTCGGGGTGAATTTTCATTAAATAAATCCTGTCATTGTTAGGGCCATGCTGAACCAGAGACTTAGAAATTATTTCTACCTTATCAAACATCATCACTCGACCATTTTTTTAGTTAGAAAATACAACACAACAGAAGCCAATATGCCATAAATGGTCGGATCCAAACCATAAGGCATTGGAGTTTTCAAAAAGATGAGCGTCAGTGTAAGTCCGCCTCCTCCCAGCATACTTACTAAAGCTCCGGCTGAATTAGGGCGTGTTGAAAAATAACCGGCCAATGTCGGAACGAGCAGGCCGGAAACCATAAAAGCGTAAGATTGAAGTACTATGTCAAGAACACTGGTAAACCATGTAGCCAATAAAAAAGATACAACGCCGAGAATGACCGTCACTAAAACCGACCTGTAAACAAGACCTGAATTCTTTTTACTTAAGTTTCTTAATATGTCATTTTCAACATTCCCCGATGCAGCAATCAGACAACTATCGGCTGTTGACATAACAGCGGAGAAATATGCCGCTAGTACAAATCCTGCTATGCCTAAGGGCAATACATGATTGAGCATCATGGGCAATGCTGCTTCAGCTTCGCTTCCCGGAAAGGCTACCCGGGCCAACATTCCCAGAATGACACCTGAAAACGCCATCAAAGGATATTCAAATACTCCAGCTATAAAGAAAGCCTTCTTTGCTTCGGAGACATTCCTTGTGGAATAGACACGCTGATACAATGTCATTGCAATAAACCAAATTGGAATGATTGCAAATGCCCAATTTATGATGGTGACCCATGAAATATTGAATATTGAAAAATGAGACGCTGGAAGTGAAGCCCGAATGGTTTCCCACCCTCCCAGCTTAAAATAAGCAAATGGAACACCTAGAAATAATAATCCCGACAGTAAAACAATCCACTGGATGGTATCGGTATAAATGACCGCTTTGATCCCTCCCATACTTGTGTAAATGATGACCACCAGGGACATCACGATCAATGAAAAGAATAATGGGTCTGTCCATGTTACGTCCTGAAACACACTCGCGGCTGCCAGTTTGCCGCCTGCAAGTATTTGACCGGCCGTAAATCCTACATAACCAATACCTGAAATAACTGCTGCCAGAATTCCGACCGATTTATTATACTTAAGGCTCAGGAAATCAGGAAATGTCAGTAAACCTGATTCGCTATCCAATTGTTTCAGTTTGGGAACTGTCAGCACTGCCGCCATCCAGGCACCGATAAGTCCGGTAAACAATAACCAACTCCCGGCCAGTCCCATGGTGAACCCGAGCCCCCCGAGACCAATTGAAAACCCGCCGCCCACATCGGTAGCGGCAATGCTTAACCCGACATGACCGGCTTTCAAACTTCGACCTCCTACATAATAATCTTCCCTAGACTGGTTATGCTTTAGAAAATAATAGCCTACGTAGATGATAGCCAGAAAGTACGATATGAATATGACATAATCTATCCAATGCATACTTACAAGACAGGCTCCAGAGATTGGTAACCAGAGTTTTTGATTGCATTCTGGATCAGGGCATCATGCACGGACTCATCTTCCCACAATTTCTGACCTTCAGGGGGTAAACTGTCGATTGGATCAAAATACAGGTACAGTTTGGAATCATCCACGCTTGGGCTTCTGTATATGCTTATTCCGGTGATTTCATCATAGTAATCATAACTGTGAACATCTCGTTTTCCTCCACCTCCCGGTGCATCGGTTACGAACAGAGGCGTATTAAATCCGGCAGTAACACCTCGCACCGCTTTCTCCAGCTCTACGGTTTCTTTGACACTGGTCCTCATATCCTCAGTTCCGGGAACCATATCATGCTGGTATACATAGTAAGGTTGAACGTTCATGTAGGAAAGCTTGCGAATAAGTTCTACCATTCTTTCGGTAGTGTTATTGACACCTCTAATTAAAACACTCTGATTTCTAACAGTCACACCCTTTCGGAAAAGATGCAGCATCGCTTCTCGTGTTATATCGGTGATCTCATTTGCACTGTTAAAGTGAGTATGAAGAACCACCTCTTTGCCTTTCTCCCTTCCGAGATTTACCACATCCACCAATGCGTTTGTCCAGGCTGCATCACTCAATATTTTCATAGGCATAACCGCCGGACCTTTGGAAGCAAATCGCATCCTTCTGACATGAGGAATCTCTAACAATATTTCTCCAATCATACGCAATCGGTCAGGTACCAACATGTAAGCATCGCCACCCGATATGACGACATCTTCTATCTCCGGTCTTGAAGCAATATAGGCAAAAGCCTTTTTCCATTTGTCCGGTGCGTTTTTGAACCGCAGCTTATCAACACTTTCCGTATTGCCTCCAATGGCATAACTCCTTGTACAAAAGCGACAGTATACCGGACATACATCCAAAGGAAGGAACAATACTTTATCAAAATACCTATGCACCAAACCGTCTACCGGAGAATCATTTTGCTCACCCAATGAATCCAATATCAGTTTGGGATGGCCGGCTCTAAAGCCCTTTTCAATGGGGATAAACTGAATTCGTAAAGGATCGTTCCACGGATCATTCCAATCAATAAGACTCATGATGTAAGGAGATATACTCAAGTTCATCGGGGCTCTTTGCATACCTTTTTTTACCTCATCAACAAATTTTGTATCTACAAGACCCTTTGTGAGCTCTTCGAGCTTAGTCACTTTTCTTACAGTGTGCTTGTTTTGAAATTTGATATCTAAGAACTCCTCAGTGGGTACTCCGCGGAAAGCCGGTATTTTTTCCCAGAAAGCCCCTTGTAAAAATTCCCTGTGTTTAAGTTCTTCCGAACCTACAAAATCTTTAATATGATTTGGTATATCCTGATTTTCAAGACTTTCCAATATTTTTTTTTCTCTTATGGACTTGGGTAAGTCATTGAAATTATCTGCTTCCTCTATTAAATAAATGTCTTGTTCCGTATAGTGCATATATGCTGTTTTTACCTAATTCAATTTTAAACTGTCACGCAAAGGTAGAAATTATGTTCTATGGAACCTATTTATGTTCTACAGAACTTATTTTTTAAAATCTGTATTAAGGTTCTATTGGAGAGAAATTAATCTATTGGCTCTTCAGGGGTAAGTAGCGGAGACGCTTCCATTTCCTTGATCTCCATAGCAGAGATAATGATGTTCAAAGATTTTTGAACCATTTTTTTATTCTCCACCGACAATTTGTCAAGCTTTTCGGCTAACCTGTCGTGAAGAACATTTGGTGTTTCCTCAAGCAGTTTAATGCCCGAAGCGGTAAGTGTTATTGATTTTGATCTTTTATCGGATTCATTGCTAATTCTTGCGATGTATCCTCGTTTTTCTAATCTCTTGAGAATACCGGAAACAGTGCTGGAGTTTAAACTGAGCATTTCCATCAATTCTCTGTGTGTAGACCTATAAGCCGGACTATTCTGTAAATGGCCCAAACACAGCAATTGGGTAATACTCAAACCAAAATCCTTTTGAATGGCTTTTGACTCCAGGTTTAATGAACGAACAATTTTTCGTATGCTGACTATAATTTCCAGTGAATCCAATTAACTAATTTCGAAATCTTAACGGACAAAGTTAAAGATTCAATAAATGATCATCTAATCAAATTGAAAAATAATAAAGGGTTGATTATGTTTTGTATCCAAAACATAATACTGCTTATCGAATCCGTTGGGCCAAGTGGGATTTTGTCGCCAGATAGATCCCGGGATTTGTTTTCGTAAACCTGCCGATTGGAAGAGATCCTTCCGAACTCCACAATTCATTTCTTTTCCAAAAGTAAAACAGACCATCCTACTGAAAGAAAATGGCATAGGACTAAGGCATATCCCGCGGCCTTGGAGGAAGTCTACTTTAAAATACATTTTAAGTGTAAAAAAAATCCCGCTTAGGCGGCGGGATTTTTCGAATATATGGTGTTTTGGTTTTAAAACTACACTTCAAATCTATTAGTAAAATTCATTAAAGGAAATCCCACTCTCAGCGGGATATTTTAGATCCATTATTTCAAAACTCATGAAAAATCCAGGACGAATAGATCCGTTAGAGTAGTTATATGATTGATACAATTTGTTTTCACCAAACGAAAGCTTGTTTTTGTTCCTTTTTCCATTCAAAGACTCAATTTTAGTTCCCTCACGCAGAGGCAAACTTTGGGCCGGTTCGTCCAGCTTGCTGGTCTTTAGTAACCTGTCCGTTCCTCTTTTACAGTTTTAATCAAAGAACGTACTCACAATTCATTTTTCCGCTATTCCCAAAATGGATTTTGTACCAGGTTAGGATTTATGTCCATCTCGGATTGCGGAACCGGGAACCAGTAGTTCTTTTTAGTAAAGACCCTTTGTTGATAAACACTGCGTTTGAAATAGGCATTAGGGTTGTTTTCATCGTCACTGATCTCAGTTCCATTAAAGTTCATGCCCCAGAATTCACGGTTCAGAGTCTCCTCACCGATCTTCCATCTTCGTATATCACCGTACCGTATTCCTTCACAGTTTAACTCCACCCGTCTCTCCCTTCGGATGGCCTCCCGCAGGTCGTCCTGGCTTAATCCGGCAGCCAGGCCAGGAAGCCCGGCACGCTCCCGGATGAGATTTAAATAATTCAAGATATCAGGATGACCGGGATCGCTTTCGTTCAATGCCTCCGCATAGTTCAGGTAGGCTTCGCCCAGTCGATAAAGGATACCCGGCCGATATGGATTAATGCCATTTCTCGGATCATGCCCAGGATGCACCTTTTTTCTCAACAAGTACCCGTTCTGAGGTGCGTCATGTGTAGGCCCACCGTCCCATTCACCAATCAGGTACCGTGTAGTACGGTTTTCACGTCTGTGCCAGGCTCTGTTATACAACACTGAAACATAGAAGCGTGCTTCGCGGTTGCAATACATATTGTAGGTCCCCTCAAGGGTTACCTGCCCTTCTTTCCCCTCTTGGTCTCCCTGTACTTCGATCCACTTCGTTTTTCGAAATTCAGGTTCTGTTGAAAAACCATTTTCTACATATCCTGAGTTTGGGTCATCAATTGGCAGACCGTTCTTCATGAAGAACGCATCCACCAGCGATTGCGTGACACCTAACCCCCCATTGCCTCCGGTGCCGCGCGGCTGAGCATGCTTGTCATAGTCCCAGGTACCGCAATCAGGCCTGACAAATAGGATTTCATCATTCCCTTCCGTAGATTTTTTGAACATCATATTTTGATATGAAAGAAAAGGATCGATAGTACCGTCGTCATTATATTCACGATATAGCTGATGACCTGCCTGGTGGGCTGCGTCAATCAATTCCTTACACGCGTTCGTTGCCCGAACCCACTTGTCCGGGTTATAGGTCGTATTAAACAGCTCTTCTCCTTTATCATTCACAAATCCGACATAGTCCGGATTGCCGTTCGTCAGAGGGCTTGCAGCAAATAAAAGCATTCTGGCACGTACGGCAAGGCACATGACAGATGTTGCCCGCCCATACTTCTTGTTGTCGGAATAACTTGCCGGCAACAGGCCGGATAAGCTCTTCAGCTCCACATCAATCCAGTCAATGATTTCATCAAATGGAGTTTGTCCAACAAACAGTTCTTCTTCGGATGCATCTCCGGGTACAATGTCCAACGTTAAAGGAACGGTTCCATATGCCTCCACCATTAACCAGTAGTAATATGCAATTAAGAAACGTGCTTCATTTTTCATATTCTCAACATCTTCTTCTGTGACTTTCTGAGCATTGTTGGATTTGACATTATCGATAAAGATATAAGCAGAGCGGATCCTTTTAGGCAACCCTGTCCAATAATTTGCACCCCACGGTGAGGTAGGATTCCAATTGCCGGTTTGCTTGGCAATGACATCCCATCCAAATTGTTCCCATCTTGGAGAAGGAACCATGTCGTCAGATAACGGATCGTATCCAATATACCTGCCAAATCCCCAATATGGATCCGGAATGTTTGAATAAACACCTGCCAGCCAATCTTCAGTTCTGGTTTTATCATTAAAAACCATTTCAAGAGTTAGTTCATCATCTGGCATTTTATCCAGATAGTCTGTACAGGCACCGGCTACTATGAACAAAGGGAAAATTAATATATATCGAAAGATCTTCATGATTTATGCGTATTTGTTATAAAAAATTAAAAATTCACATTCATCCCTACAGAGATGGATTTCATAATTGGATACCTGAAACCATTGTGGGTATCCAGTTCGGGATCCCACAGGTTAAAACCTGAAAAGGTCAACAGGTTATCGCCCCGCAGAAATATTCTGGCATTTTTGATGCTTGCCTTTTCAAGGAGTCCTTGAGAAAAATTATACCCGATTTCTACATTTTTCATTCTTAACATACTCATGTCTCTCAACCACCAGGTAGAAGCTTGATTGTTATTTGCATGTTGGTAATTTGATAATCTGGGCCAGAACACGTCCTGATCCGGATTGTCAATGGTCCATCTATCGTCCACATTGCTATAATAATTTCCCAAAGCGCCGTTGCTCGAGCCGGGAATAAAATTTGATCCGCCAATGATCCTGTCGGTCCTGCCATTACCCTGGAAGAAAACTCCAAAATCAACATTCCTATACTTCATATTCAATCCGAAACCATAGACAATCTGCGGATCTGCGGTTCCTCCTATGGCAGTCCTGTCCAAATCATTAATTACACCATCATCATTGATATCCTTGTATTTGATATCACCGGGTCGTACAGGGCCAAAAGTATGGCTTGGTATCGATTCTATGAGTTCACCACTTTCAATATCGGAAAAGTCATCATCGGTAAAGAGACCTTCCGCAACCAGTCCGAAGATTTGCCCAACAGGTTTGCCCGTGGAAGATCTATTGGTTCCTTTTACAGTGCTGGGTTCATCCTGCTCAATGATCTTGTTTTCCGCATAGGTAAATGTTCCCCAAACAGAAATATTGAGATCTTGTGTGATTTGCCTATTAATATCAAGAGAAACATCAACACCGGCATTATCAACCTTACCATAATTGGCCCATGGCGTATTGATAAACCCACTGGATCCGGGGACGGTCCTGCGCTGCATAAAAATATCTTTTCGTTGTTCTTTAAATACATCAACTTGTAAGTCAATGCTGCTGAATAAGCCGAGTTCGAAACCAATATTTGACTTTGTAACCGTTTCCCAGGTAAGGTTGTCCACTCCATAGTCACCTTCTCTGCGTCCTGCTCTGTAATAGTCGTTATCTACACCCCATCTGTATCCATGGGTATCTCCAATGGTAGTAATATAAGCAAACCGTCTTCCATCGATACGATCATTACCGACCAATCCGTGGGATGCCCTTATTTTTACCTTGTCAAAAGTATTTTTTACTGAAGACATAAATTGTTCTTCACTAAGCAGCCAGCCCACGGCAAAAGACGGAAAAAAACCAAATCGCTGTCCTTGGGCAAAGTTTTCCGATCCGTTATAGCCAAAGTTAAATTCTGCAATATAGCGATGGTCAAAAGAATAGGAAAAACGACCGGCGATCCCCTGATTCCTGAAAGGAAGCTTATTGCCGTTGTCATAATTACGCTGGTTATAGAGGAATAAAGCATCTACATAATGCTTTGCAAAATTCTTAGTATAGGAAAGGTTTCCTTCAAGATATACACTTTTGTCTCCCCACTCTGAGCTGGTTTCATGTCCTAAGAAATCCTGACCATATTGATAAATAACCAGATCAAGTGTTCCGTCATCATTTCTTCCGACAGCAGGATTGTAATAATCAGGTGTTTTACTGCGAATCACACCATTTTTAGAATATCTGTCAAAAGCAAATTTGAACCTGGCTTTCATTCCTGATAAGAGAAAATCTAAATCCTGCTCAATGGAAAATAATGATTCCAGTTTACTTGCGCTTCGCCTTTCGTAACCGGTCTGGGTAGCCAAAGCCCATGGATTGGACCTTTCGGGAACTACAGGAATTTCTCCGGATGAATAAATCATCGGATGTACAAAAGGCGGTGTTTCAAAAGCCATTGCAAACAAGTGATCGATCGATTGCGGAGGGCGGAATTCATCCTGTAAATAGCCGCCAATATTTACTCTGAATAGGGTGGAGGAGGTGACATTCAAATCAACATTTGAACGAATATTATAACGGCGCAATTTCATGGATGAATCCCATTCCTGGCTCTTGTCGCGATCAATAATTCCTTGTTCTCCGTAAAATGATCCGACAAGAGAATATCTCAACACATCACTACCTCCGGCAACCGACAAGTTGACTCTGCTGTTTGAAGCATGATCTTTGGTGATCGCATCCAGCCAGTTTACATCAGAATACAGATCAGGGTCGCTACCGTTTCGGATATTGTCGATGCTCTCTTGAGCGTATGGCGGGAGTTCCCCGGATTCTTCGGCAATACTGTTTAAAACCTCCAGGTATTCGGCAGCTCCTAAAAAATCCGGAAGTTGTACCGGCCGGGTAACACCTTGCTCATAACGAAAATCTATTGTAGGCCTCCCGACTTTGCCTCTTTTGGTGTTAATAAGTATCACTCCATTGGCACCTCTTACTCCATAAACAGCACTTGCCGCAGCATCTTTGAGAATGGAAAAAGAGGCAATTTCAGCGGGATCGATATCGTTGAGTGAACGTTCTACACCATCAACCAGTACCATGGGATTTCTGGATTGGGCGAAGGTTGAGATTCCCCGGATCCAAAAATTGGAATTGTCATATCCGGGTTCTCCGGACCGCTGCACAGCAATTATTCCGGCGAGTTGCCCGGCAAGGTTGTTGCTCAGCGACCTTGTTGTTCCGGATTGCAGCTTTTGAGGTTCAATAGTCGTGATCGAACCTACCACTGAATACTCTTTTTGAGTACCATATGCTACCACAACTACTTCTTCCAATGCTTGAAGGTCGGGGAATAGATTTACGTCAATAACCGTGTTATTACCCACGGCGATTTCTTCTGAAATGTAGCCGACCGAACTGTAGACCAGTACGGAATTTGATGACGGCACATCGATATGGTACGCTCCATTGATATCTGTCACAGTTCCCCTGGTAGTGCCTTTAATAAATACATTCACACCGGGAAGCCCCTCATTATCTTCTGCCGATGTGACCCTCCCCGAGATCGTTACATCTTGTAACACAATGTAGCTTTCTGTTACTTTTTTGTCCAATATAGAATTTTTGGATACATGTATAGTCTCATTTATCCGCTTGAAGGTAAGCCTGGTGGTTTTTGATATTTGCCGAAGCAAGTCACCAAGAGAGGCATTTTGTTGATGAATGGTCACCTTTTTTCCTGATACCACTTTTCTATTGTAATGAAAGTTCAACTTGGTTTTTTTAGTAATGAATGAAAAAAACTCCTCCAGGCTTTGATCTTCCATATTTACACTCAGGAATATCTCCTCTATACTTTGCTGTTGGGCACTGATGTCAGTAGCTAAAAGTATTCCACTCAAAAAAAATTGAATATATACTCCAAATAATGCATACTTAGTCATTCTTACAATTTGTCGTAATAGTGAAATTTTCATAATTTTGAATTATTGTTTAAAAAAAAGTTATTGTCTCATTTTGGTCTAAATACTGATGCTGCAAACACGGATTTAGACAAAACGGGAAAAGTCTTTTAACCAGTGAAATTCATTTCGCTGGTTTTTTGTTTAGCTGGAATTCATTTTCATCTTTTTAATTTATTGTTTCAATTTTTACTCGCTTATCCATGATAGAGAATGTGAACAGGTCAGGATAGCTAAATGCATTTAATACATATTCCAGTGAGCGATTTTTAAAAGAGCCGCTAAATACCCAGTCGGGATCAATCTGAGATTCAGATTCCACCTCAAATTCCACATCGTACCATCTCTCAAGTTTACATAACGCTTTTTTAAAACCGGTTTTTTCAAAATAAAGCAGCCCGTCTTTCCAACCAAGTACCTCAACAGGATTGAACAGAACTACCTGGCTCGATGCATTTAAAGTATCAATTCTGGCCATTTCGTTTGGTTTTAGGACTAATTTGGTTGCAGATTGACCTTTGGAATCACACTCTATGATTACACTGCCTTCTACCAACGCGACCTCCACTGACGGTGCTTCAGGGTAGGCATTAACGTTGAAGGCAGTCCCCAGGACCGTTGTTGTAACATTGTCTGTTTTTACCATAAAAGGGCGATCCTTATCGTGAGTCACATCAAAAAAAGCTTCACCAATTAATTTCACCTGTCTTGAGCTATTGCTAAAAGAAACCGGATATTCTAATCTTGAATCTGAATTAAGCTTTGCCTTTGTGCCATCCGGTAAAACCACCGATAGTTTTTGCCCCCTTGGATTAGCTTTCACAATGATTTCATTATTATGGGTTGTTGGTAAGCTCTCCCGCTGATATCGGTAAATGATAAAAATAAAGCTTATAACTAAAAGGAAAATTGCTGCGCTCCTTATCATCCGTCCAATGCTTCTGGCCGATTTTTCAGGGCCTAAACCGTAAATATTTCTTCGAGCGTATATGGTATTGCTTACTCCTTCATACGCTTTGTCAATTTCTTCATCAGAAACAGGAACACTCTTGAATTGCGTTGCCAATACAATGGTTCTGGCAGCATCAATTAACTGCACTTTTTCCGGGTTTTCATCAACCCAACGCTTCCAAAATGCAGATGTCTCCGGTTCCTGATCGACTACCCATTGAATAAATGAATCATCCAGGGCAAAGTCTGACGCTGAATAATGCTGATAGTTGTCCTTTCCTCTATTTCTCAAATCAAATGTCTTTTATATTATAATAAGACAAGTCCGGATCAAAATGACCCTTCAATTGAGATTTTTTTTAAAACAAATGAGCCGGGGTATTAATCGACAGCACTATATCAGGAGAGAAAATAAACTTAAGATATCGTTGTGTTTGCTTGTCAAAAGGCTTTCAAGGTTTGCCAAGGCTTTGTAAATCAGCTTATAAACGGCGCGGGAGCTGATTCCCATTACACTGGAAATTTCCGAAAATGAGTGGTCACCAAAATATTTCAGATAAATTGCTTCTTTTTGTCTTTGGGGTAACTGCCGGATCGCTTTTTGAAGCCTCTGAACTCGTTCTTTTTCATCCTGATCGGTAATAAGTTTTGCTTCCGGCGAATTGTCAGATGATACCGATCCCCAATCTTTTTCAAATTCAACAAAAAAGATCTTTTTCTTCGTTTGCCTTAAAATGAGCCTCCTCAGCGAGGCAATAAGATAGCTCTTTATTGAGGTGCATTCACCGATACGATCACGTTTAAGCCATAGATTAGTAAAAAGAATCTGAATACTTTCTTTAACCTCCTCTCTGCTTGGTTGTAACTTCAATCCGTAGTTTAGCAGAAGATAGTAGTTATCGCGGAATATTTTAGCATACGCTTCCTGATCTCCTTGACGAAATGTATCCCAAAGTACACGCTCTTCACTTTTAATAGCCCTCTTATCCTTCATTTGAAGAAAATGAATATTCAAAAATACCCTTTGCAGAGATTGGTTAGAGAGATGAATGATGATTTAGTCCTCATGTCATTCTACCAGTTCAACTTACAAGATCAGCTATTTGTTGATGGGCTCTTTGGAAAGAAAAAACAGATTAAAAATCTATCTATCCGGAAAAAAGCTGCGCCGATCATTTCATAAAACTCAAAGGATAATACAAATAAAACAATTTAAAAAAAATCGCCCACACAATTCTCTATAAAAAATATGGCATTTGGAATTCAGAAGAAGGGTTTTTAGTAAATTATAATAATTCCATAGACACCGGTTTCACCCTGTTTCAACAATCTGAGAATGATAATTTAAGAGCTTAAAATGTGAAAAATCAGAGTAGATTAAAATGCCCGAAGTCCTGAAATGATCCATGATAAATCAATCCTTTATCCGAAGCCAGGATAGATTGAGCGGGTCGTTCATTTTCTAATCGGTGATTTGTCCGGGTGCTTCCATCATATGATATTTGAACGTGTCTCTGTTTACCATAATGTTATCGTGTTATGTTAAAATAGCTTAGGAGCTATTTTAAGGTTTTTTTCAAAACCCGTAAAAAGCTGAAGGCTGGTAATAAAGTTTTGGGAAGGCCTTTTTTCTGCAAACAGAAGAGGAGGGCTTACACACTCTTTTGACATTGTTTGGTTGGTTTGAGGGAATATAATCTCATATTCCTTTATATTTATTGCTTTTAATCTAAATTTCTATATAATGAAATCCAAATCTTTGGGTAAGGCAATTAAATCAATATCTCTAGCTTTTATTCTATTTTTATCAGTTGTCTCTCTTTTTGTAAGTTTTATTTTTTTTAAATCGGATATAACAGATATAGATATAAAAGTAGCATCCTATGTTTACCTGGTCGGAGGCCTGCTTTTTATTCCTTTTGTTTTTATCATAAGTATAAAAAAAAAAAAAAAAGAATCAAAGGTTTTACAATATATGAAAGGAGGTTTTTTTGTTCTTCGTTTAATTGTGCTTGTTGTATTGGTATTCTTATTCATGGATGCTTTTCCCGAATTCAACCGTAGTTTTCATAATATGTTTCCTACATCATCATTTCATGAAAAAAATTTATTGATCTTTGAAAACATGATTGAAGATGATAAACGCGATGAAATATCTCTCAAAATATTCAGACTGTATGGTAAGAATCCGAATATCGACTATGCGCGTTTAACTTGTTTTAGTCTTAAGCAAACTTTAATCCAAACCCAAAATGATTTAAATAATTTTGATAAAGATGAAGTGGCAAGAAACTTTACCAGACGTTTAAAAGCATTAAATGACTATGACACTCTATTGCGTACTGATTTTGTTAATTACACAAAAACGCTAATGGCAGATTATATACCTAAAGAAGAAATGAGCGATTTACTTTCTGAGTATATGAAATTGTCGCTGGTATTAGAGATGCCTGAATTTAGTGATTTTTTCTTTCGAATTTCAACCGCAGCTAACCCGGATAATCCCAAACCCTATTTGTTTAAGGGTAAAACAATATATAATCAGAATAAATTAAAAGATGCAGCTTATTGGTATAGCCTGTATACGGAGAAGATGAAAAAGGCAGGTAAGGAAAAACACATTCCAAAAAAAATTAAACGTTTTATGGAATTAGAGTTATATGGTGATTCTCTGCATAAAAAGCTTTATGAGAAATGGTTTAATGACCAGCCTCAAGAAATGTTTGATTATGGTTATTGGGATGAAGAAAATCAGGATAGCCTTTTAATTGGTGGTAAAATAATTCAATGGTATGTCGGTAATAGTTACGAGGCGCTGTTTGGACCAACGTCACTTGATAATAGTTGCGGTTTGAGCGGATGTATTGCAGAAATACTTGACCTTACAAAGGTGAAAAAAGACACCATGCCATTCAAGCAACTGTCTGGAATAATGCTTTACAGCTATAAGACAGATGCTTTTAATTATATGAACCCGGAATTTATTAAATGGGCTCGTTTGAATTTAATCCCTTCGCCGGATTTAACAATTCATGGATATACATGCCAAAGGGTATATGATGTTTTATTAAAATTCAAGTTGCGAACATTGAAAGTTGCACATATGATTCTTGAATTAAAGACAAGTATATATGGTGAAGCCGGGAAGTATGAAACAAGAATGTATGATAATGATTTCTACGGCCCTGGTTATTTAAACGAGAATTATTTGGAAATCATAAGTGATTATTCATCGAGAGGATTTTATGTGTACCCGGAAGATATCGGATTTTGGTTACGAAGAGTTATTGACGGATCATACGAAGAGTGCTTAACTACCATTGATGAAATATTGAAACGTTACGATCCTGACTTTACAGAATCATTTTATGCAGTATTTGAGAATGAGATTTATTCTGCAGAGGAATACTATGATGAGGAAGAATATTATGAAGGAGATTAAACATTAGGTTAGCTTTTTTAATTAACCTTATACTTGTCGTCCAAAGCAGCAGTTAATCATTTAAAATGCACTATATTACACCAATAGTATGATTATTAAAGCTTTGATATATTTAGAAAACGGGAACAATTAGAAAAACCGTGACTTTCACAGATCAACAAGATAAGTGGATCAAGGCTCAAATAGAAGCTGGTGAATTTACTAACGATAGTGAGTACTTACGATACCTCGTCCGCCAGGATCAATCTAAAAATGCTAAGTTTTTAGCCTTAAAAGCTGCTATTCAAAAGGGCCTTGATAGTGGAGTAAGCGAAAACAATATCTCTGATATTATGAAAGAGGTTGAAGAACGAATGAAGAAAGATGGGCGTTTATAGACTTTCAGTAGAAAGTGAAAACGACATTGCCGGCATTTATGAATATGGTATTGAAAAGTTCGGAATTATACAGGCACAAAACTATTTGTTAGGGATGCATGACTTGTTTCAGACCTTCTACAGCTATTTAAAATAATGCGAATTACGGGCGTTAGCGTCTTGCCCTTGACAGTTTCCGGGCTGTTCTTATCTTTACCTGGAAAGTGGTTAATGGGCTGAGGATTTTGATCCTCATTTACACAGTTTAGCGGACAGTCTCAATATGCGAGAACTCAAATTTATAGAAGATTACCGTCAGCGTCGACTTTAACGATCAGGTAGTCGGGTCGGTTAAAATCTCCTGTGGTACCGGACATCACAAACCCTCCATCACTTGCTTCCAGGATAGAGATGATGGTGTTCGAGCCTTCATGGACCAAGACTTTCTCCCAAAGTATGTTCCCATTTGTATCCAGTTTGGCATACCAGAAGTCGTCATTTGCCGTGCCTCCAACAATGAAGCCACCATCTGTTGTATTGTTGATTGCTCTGACCGAGGCTGATGTGATGCTTTGTGAAAGTAAATTTCCATCTT
Source organism: Cytophagales bacterium (assembly GCA_022360055.1). Lineage (GTDB taxonomy): Bacteria > Bacteroidota > Bacteroidia > Cytophagales > Cyclobacteriaceae > JAAUQL01. The sequence goes on from JAKSDO010000276.1 coordinate 18,310, forward strand.
CGTCAAGTGTGGTGATTATATTGTCGGCTAAGCTATTACCTAAGATTGCAATTGTTCCATCTGCACGTTGACAACTTGAAACTAAGGCGGATACAAACCTCATACTGACAGGGGTTTCCCATCTGATCGTTTGCCCATCGTTGCTGAGCTTCAAAACACGACCTTGATAACCATAAGTTCCTACAATAATGTAATCCTTGTCGGAAGCTTCGAAAATATTGACTGCTGCATCATTTTCACCATTCTCGCCATCACCTATGGATACTTCCCATAACTCATTGCCGCTTTGATCCAGCTTAACTACCCAACTGTCATACACACCTGCTTGTACTGTATGTCCGCCAACTGCAACGATATTACCGTCGCTATCTTCCATTACATTGTAAAGTTGTTCCTGAACATGTCTGTTAGGCCCCAGATCCTTACTCGGGAAGGACGTCCAGTCCAGATTACCGTTTCCATCCTGTTTGCGAACAAAAGACGAAGCGCTGCCCGGGTCTCCACCAAAACCGGAAGTGATGTATCCACCATCTAACGTTTGAGACACACCCCATGTGAGGCTATTAGCGAAATCCACACTAAAGTCTTTTATCCACACATCATTGCCCCACTGATCAAGCTGCATGACGCGTGAAAGAGAGAAACCATCAAATTGGGCGATCCAGCTTCCGGCAATCACAAAGTCCCCATCATTGGATTCGATGAGATCAAGTGGGTATGAGGTTCCAATACTTTCGAAGATCCTTGAAAAGGTACCGCTTTCTATCTTAAAGATTACTCCCTTAATATCTTCATTGACAATTATTGAAGTACTAATTCCGCCATTTTGCAGGGAATAATCGATGTTAACGATGTAATGGTCTTGCGCCTGTGTGTTTTGGATACGACCTGACACCGTACGTACTTCGTTATTAGACAAGGTCAATCCCATTGATAGATCTATGTCTTCTCCTGCTATGAAATAGCCACTGCGGGTTTCTTCTTTGGTAAAAATTAAATTACCAGAGTTTGTCAATGCTGTAGTTTGCCAATCTGTAAAATCATTCCGAACGGACTCATTATACATAACGGTGACTTTGACGCCCGCCAGCTTTAGGTTAACAGTCACCTCCTGCTCCTGACCTTTTTCAATGGTAAACAAAGATGAGGTTCCGGCACAGTAGGGTGAATCGAAAGCTACATTCGGTTGACCATCAGAATGGACTGTAACGTAATAGCTTCCTTCATCTAATTCAATTGGTTCTGTGATCTCACTATAATTGTCGTATGAGGTTATCATCTCATCCTGTTCGTTGAATACTTCAACTACAAGGTCATCCGTAGCTATTTGACCTTTCTTTTCGTCTAACTCGACATTTATTTTAAGGAACCCTACATCTTTTACTTCAACTTCATCATCTTCATTACATCCAATGACGAGCAACGATAGTAATACAGATACGCCAAGATGCATAAAAAATGTACTTCTAAGCCCCATGGTTTTAATTGATTTTAGCATTTGCGGAGTTTTCATCTATTTTTTGATTCTGGAATTTTAGGCAAATAAAGAAGAAGAAATAGGACTTATCTAATCTGGATTGTTATTGATGACAAGATGATGACGGCTAAAAATGTGTGAATCGATAAAAGTAATTTTTAAAAGGATGAATAAAGACTACTTTTGATGGTAGACATGAATAGAAATCTCAAATCGATTTTCCAATTCGTGACAAGAAGTGTCATCATTCCGTCATCAACCCGATTGTGGCTAATAACTCCGATCTTGTTGGTCGCATTTTATCCCCTTGCAGCGCAGCAAAATGTTGATGCGGTAATTTATGAAATGGAGGTAATTGAACGTAATGAACCCACTATTGCTGATGTGGAAAGGATAATTCAACTGGCTTCCGTACTTGAGGACAGCGCGGTGTATGGAGCGTTACCAAGATTGTTTCAACTGGCCTTGTCCAAGTCGCGATCGCTTAATTATGACTATGGAATTCGCCTGGCCCTTACGAAGCTGGCAAATGAGTATTCACTGGTTGGTTCGTATCAAGAAGCGGCGAGCTATTGTGATTCCTTGTTGGCAAGAAAAGAGCCGCCAGACTCCTTGCAAAAGATAGCATTGTTTATAAAAGGTACTGCTTTCTCTGTTTTAGGCGAATTTTCCGAGGCCATCCATTCACTTGAAGAGGCACTAACCATTCCCGTTTCGCTGAAGGACGAACTGGAGATCTATGACTACCTGTCATACAGTTACTCCGGATTGGGTAGATATGATCAAGCCGTCCAAACCTGTTTTACTGCATTGGATCTTTTGAAGGAAACAAATCCGGAAGGGTATCGTCACTTCTCTCAGTTTTACCATAACCTGGGACTAATACACCTTAAGAATTCCGAATACCGGAAGGCGATCCAATACTATAAGACAGCTTTGAATTATAATCTTGAATATCAGGAAAAAGGAGAGCCCGAAGAATCCATCGATAATGTCATTGGTTTTGCTATCTCGAAGAGTATTCCTCTATATCTGGAAATAGGACAAGTGTATAAAAACCTTCAGATGATCGATTCCGCAATCCATTCTTTCCTCAAGGCCAAGGAACTGGATAAACAAGTAGGCCCGCGAAATCGCGAGATCCGTAGAGCAGCCATTGGAATCAGCCTGGCCAATGTCTACAATGACCAGAAGGATTATGAGCTGGCTTACAAAGAGCAGTTCCCATTGGAAGAATACTTCGCTGGTAAACTGAGTAACTATACGGAACATGTCAGATTCCTGATCTCTAAAGGGATTACCCTGAAAGGTCTTGGAAGGAATAATGAAGCGCTAGAAACTTTACTTGCTGCCAAAGCAAAAGCAGC
>JAKSDO010000125.1 GCA_022360055.1 Cytophagales bacterium
AATTATGGTAATCCGGAATTATCGTGTATGAAGCTTTCCGATCCGGGAAAAAGCAAAGAAATTCATTTGTGGGGTTGAAACAAGATTGCAACAAATCCTGCTGCTCTGGCCTTTTTATCTTCGTGACCGAAAGCAGAACTTGGTGAAGCGCAGCCTCTTTTATCCCGGTTGCTCCTGTTGTCAACCCTCTACGGGAAGAAACTTTCCAGGCAAAAAAATCCCGCAAGGAGGGTCTTCGGACTCTTGATGAATTGATAATGAATCATCCGTGTTAATGTTTGAGCATGCTTATCCGTAATCCAAACCTGGTCCGGCCCGAGCCCCTGAGCGCCGGTACGCGCTATTGCAAGAAACCTCTTGAACAAAGTTAAAAAGTTCCGATATCACATTAAAAATACATCAAAAGAGACGATGGCATTAAACTCAGTATCCAGAAAACTAAAAAAAATCCGTGTTCAAATGGCGGTAATCCGATTTTGTGTTGTCATATCATCGAACGCAAAAGAATATGATAACTAAAAATACAAAATACTGGGAGCTCTTCATAAAGCAAAAAAAGAATACCATTACAGCCGAAGAATTGGCAGACTTCAATAACTGGAAAGAAGCCGACGCCGGAAATTTGGAATTGACCAGAGCGTTTGAAACGATATTTTCCACCACTTCTTCGGAAAATGGCATTCCCGAATTCAATCCCAACGAAAGTTGGGAAGAGTTGCGTACGATGATTAAAATGGAAGGTGATCCTTCAAAGACAATCCGTCTGTTCCCATGGGTCGCAAGAGTTGCTGCAGCCGTATTTTTGGTACTCGGGTTTACATTCATTTACTATCAATATACTGGTTTTCCGGATGATGCTCTCAATATCCAGACGATTGTCCGGGCGGATGAATCGGATAAAAAGATGGTAGAACTCCCCGACGGTTCTACAGTCTGGCTCAATAGGAATTCGGAATTGCTATATCCGGAATCATTTGAAGCGGATACCCGCACACTCTATCTGAAAGGCGAAGCATTTTTTGAAGTACAGTGGGATAAAAACAAGCCCTTTATTGTTTACTCGGGCAATTCAAAAACGACAGTTCTCGGTACATCCTTCAATTTGCGGGCGTATGGCAAAGAGGATGAGATAACACTGACCGTGGTCACCGGTAAAGTGGCTTTTGCCCTGGCTGATGATAAAGAAAGGGCGATTATCACTCCCGGCAACACGGCCGTGTTCTCAAGTAAAACACAATCGATTTCGCATTCAAGAAATGAGGACATAAACTTCCTTTCCTGGAAAACCGGTGAACTGATATTCAATGACAGCCCGCTTAGCGAATTGATAATCTCGTTGGAAAGGCATTATAACGTTGGCGTTGAAGTGAGAAATAATACGACCCTCAACTGCAGGTTTACCGGCAATTTCCAGGATACCGAAATAGAAAATGCAATCAAAATTATTACCAGGGCAACGCGCACATCGTATAAGTTTACGAACGGCAACTATGAAATTCTGGGATCCGGCTGCTACTAAATCATGATGCGGATTATTACCATATCGCTTATCATTACAGCGCTTTCGGCCGATTTGAGCGCCCAGGGAATTCCGGTTGACACACTGGTTTCCATAAACTTTGAAGGGATTCCGCTCAAAGAGGCGCTGAACGCGATTTCAAATAAATATGGGGTGCGCTTCTCTTACTCAGATTCAAAAATTCCGGTCAACGATACCATAGACCATAGTTTTGAAGCTGTGCCACTTGGAAATGTGCTCCGCTCCATACTTCGTGAAAATGGCGTAAGCTATAATATTATCAGCAACCAAATTGTTCTTCTCCCTTTCAACAAAAAGCAAACAATCATCATTCGCGGAATAATAACGGACCGGTTCAGTGGATTACCGGTCCCCTACGCCAGCATTGCATTGTCCGGAACAAGCAGGGGGACATCATCCAATGAGGATGGTGAGTTTCAGTTGTCCGTTACAAAACTCCCAACCGAATTGCTCGTTTCTCACATCAATTATGAGAAGAAGCCGGTCTATGTTTACGATGAATCCGGAGAAGCGAAAATTGATCTTCTGCCAACGCAAAAAACACTGAGTGAAATCACGATCAGCTCCAGACAAGGCAAAAAGTCGAACTATCATCTTGTAAAAAAAGCCTTCGGTGTACTGAGTAAGAGCAGAATAGATAAGAAATATGGCAAAGCATTTTACAGACAGAAATCCAGCCGTGAAGACAGTTATACGGAGATCTTTGAGATTTTTTACGATATTAAGTACTCATCAAACGGTATTGAAGATTGGGCCGTGCAAGAAGGGAGATACGCTTTTCAAAAGGAAAAAGAATATGATATTTTTCTCTACAACAAAAACTTCACTTTATTGTCCAGATTATTTCCGCTTCAACAACCGGCAACAGATAGTTATACGATTCCGATACATCGCGATGTAAAAAAACTATTTGATCTGGAACTACTGGATGTTCTCAAATTTGGTGACCGAATGGTTGCCGTAATCTCATATACCCCGAAACCCGATGTGATCGGACCGGCGGCTTCGGGAGCACTGTATATCGATATAGACAGTTACGAGATATTAAAAATGAAGGGCGTCCTTACAGACGACGAACTTGATATTATAGGTTTTGCCGATAAAGAAAGCGGCTGGAAAAACTCAAAGCTGGAGTTTCAGATATCCTTCATAGATAACCAGTCCGGTGAGCTACAAATGGATTTTGTCCGGATAGATCATCAGTTCGATTATTTTTTCCAAAACGCGCCTGTCGGAAAAATTAAAACAAACTCGGTACTGACCTTTTATGAACATTACACACCTGCCAAAAACAAGCGACTCGGCGGAGCAATCAACTTTAGGGTAAGCGATGTGGAGGTGATCGGCGGTGTGGGCTACAATAAGACATTCTGGGCTCAGAATCCTATTGTGAAGCGAACGCCCTTGGAAGAAAAACTTATACGGGATTTTGAAGAAAATGATGCTTTTGGAGTAGTCTTTATGAATAATGAAGAGCAGATCGTATTACTTCAGGACAAGAAAGACAGTAAAAGGGCAAAGGCGATCATCCGGAAATATGAAGCTGAAAATGCCAATAAGCCTGCACAACGGCTTTTCGTTCGGATGGATAGGGAAAACTACAGCCGTGATGCCTCTCTAAGATTTGCCGCCTATATTCTGGACGGCTGGTCATTAAAACCGGACCTGTTTGGAAGCGTACTTTCTGCAGAGCTCTATGACGCAGGGGATAACCTACTCATGCAAAGGAAATTCAACATAAAGGAAGGAATGGCCTATGGTGAAATCGACCTGTCGGAAATCACTTCAAACGGAACAATTAATTTTAAAGCATTTGCCAATTCAGATGCGGAAAATATATTCACTAAAAGCATCAGCGTTTCCAACATTTCGCAATCGACCGGAGATAAATCCTACCCGAATTTTGGGAATGCAAACAATGCCACATGCCTGAACTTCTTCCCCGAAGGCCAAACTCTTTTGAATGGCGTATCCTCAAAAATGGTTTTTAAAACCGGTTTTGCAGACGGCCATCCGTTCGAAGCTGACTGGAATCTTTTTGACGATCAAGGCGCAATTTTAAAGACAGGACGAACAAATGCTTTGGGTATCGGATCATTTGATTACACACCAAATCATGAAAAGCCGGTCTATCTCAAAATTATCGGGAATGGATTTGATAGCGTCTGGAAAGTACCCGGAGGAAATAATGCCGGCATTTCCCTGCACGTCTCCGACGAGACCTCGCGAAGTCTAAAGGCCGAGCTATACATGAAACCTGCCTTACCTCAGGACATATATCTTTTGTCGACGTCCTCCGGCAAAGTATTTAGTTTTTATGAAAAAAGGCTCAACGGCGCCAAAACCGTTGTCGAACTGCCGACCGCACATTTACCCGGCGGGGTAAATACGCTTGTTGTCCTGACAAAAACCGGTGAAGTAGTAAGCAGAAGAACATTTTTTGTCGAACCCGATGAGTTGGATATACAATTGAAATCCGCAAAATGGATATCAAAAAGAAAAGTCCGTTTGGAATTTGAAGTAAAAGATCAGACCGGGTATCCTGTCGAGGCAAATCTAAGCGCTGTTTGTTCTTCGACACGACCGGAATGTTCCAATCGATGCGACATACGGAATCATTTGTATTTCAGAGACGTCCCCGGTCTTAAACAGGTAGATCTTGACATGAAAAATGACTCGATCCGCACACTGATACATGATGTACTTCAGTCAACGGAAAGCAATGAGGCTCACGCTCCGGTTATTTGCTACAATAGGGAAGCTACGGGCTTTCCGGATTTTACGAATATGCCACCTATAGAAGAACCTGTAGTAGCTGAAATCAGTGTTTCAAGCAATTACACCAGGGGAAAATCCATCCGGAAAAACCGGTGGCATCAAGCTGATCGTCCCCGTTCTAAAAATAACCTGTACTGGATTCCCACGCTCGTAACGGAGACGCGAGGCATCGCTGCCTTAGAATATCGGGTAGATTCAAAGGCCAGGTCGATCTATGTGTACATCCAGGGTGTTTCCGGTGCCGGCCACCTGGGGAACAAAATATTTGAAATCTACCCGAATTCAATTAAAACAAAAAGGAAGTCTGAATGAGTACCGAGGCAATGCAAAACCATTAATTTAAAAAGGATGAAACCGGTAGGACCGGAGCAAATTCAGGACACACACAAGCATGATTATATTGCTCTGTGTATCAGAAAACTAAAAAATATAAAAGGATGAAAAATCAACTTAAACATAGAAAAACGATATTGTCCGGAGCCGCCAAGCTCATCCTGATTTTCGCTATGATACTCGCTCCTGCTCCTGAAGTGACGACTGCCCAAAGCAGTTTAATCCATCTGCACTTTGTAAAGTCAAAAACGAAAAAAACCAATATAAGATTCAAACTGGTAAACAACCTTATAATTGTACCGGTGTTTATAAACGGTTCCGATACCCTGAGATTCATTCTGGATACGGGAGTTAGCCATACAATGATTACCAGTCTCGGCGGCGCCCCGGGTCTTTCATTCAATTATGCCAGGGAAATCGAACTTTTCGGGTTGGGCAAAGGAAGGGAGGTCAAAGCCTATCATTCCTTTGGAAATGTGTTGGAATTGCCGGGCATCCAGGGATTCAATCACAACATTATCATGCTTAAGGATGAGTTCGATTATCTATCGCAGGGATTGGGCACGCAGATACACGGGCTGTTGGGCTACGATGTATTCGACAGTTTCGTGGTTGAGATCAACTACAAAGAACGAAAGCTAACGCTTTATGATCCAAAGTTTTACAGGGCGCGTCGAAGGGATAGAATATTAAAAAAAGCGAAAAAAATCGACATGGAGATCATGAGGCGGAAACCATTTATTACGGCAGCTTTAATCGATGAATACAATCAAAATATTGATGCGAAGCTGCTTGTTGACTCAGGGGCGAGTCATGCCATTTCTTTATTTACATCATCGGACAAAAGACTTAAAATACCGGAAAACTCATTGTATACATTCATCGGGGTCGGGCTCAGCGGAGATATTTACGGCCATATCGGTCGGGCAAAACGGTTTTCCATCGGTGATTATAAATTTAAAAAACCACTTGTCACCTATCCGGACGAAGAATCCGTAAACATATCCAGCTATGACACCGGCCGTATTGGGAGCATTGGTGCGGATATACTTAAACGATTTACCGTGATTTTTGATTACAAGGGAAAAGAAATCGTACTGAAAAGTAATACGTCGTTTAAGGATGATTTCAAATATAATTTGAGTGGGATCGACGTGACAACACCTATTCCTGATATTCCGGTATTTGAAATTGTCAAAATCAGAAAAGGGTCCCC
>JAKSDO010000186.1 GCA_022360055.1 Cytophagales bacterium
ACCGGATCACCATCAAGCAGCCAGATTTCTCCGCTTCGCTGCGAAATGACAGTAAAAGGGAGAATCGGCTTGTCCGTGTGTATACGGCAATCAGATCTCTCCTGACGTCGAGATGACAAGGTAGGAAATAACATAAACGTCGTTTTTAATTTTTATTAACACTAGAATTTTTATCTACAGATTTTTGCGAGATTTCTACGGGCCGAAGACTATGGAAAAACGCATAATTTCATGTGTTTATATTTTTTAAGTTAGCTGATACACAGAGATGTATAGTCATGCCCTTGCGTGTCGCGAATTTGCTCCGGTCCTGCCGGTTTCATCTGCCGGTTGTCAACAGCTTTCGGTTTTACATCTCCTGCCGTTCGTCGCCCACCTTCGTACTTCGCCCGGTCAGTCGAGTTTCAACACCGCCATAAATGCTTCCTGGGGAATCTCCACATTACCCACATTTCGCATCCTTTTCTTACCCTTTTTCTGCTTTTCCAGGAGTTTTCTTTTCCTGGTAATATCTCCGCCATAGCACTTCGCCAACACATTTTTCCGCAGGGCCTTTACCGATTCCCTCGCAATTATCTTTGTTCCAATGGATGCCTGAATGGCGATCTCAAACATTTGTCTCGGAATCAGTTTTCGTAATTTTTCACATAAGCGCTTTCCCCATTCATATGCTTTGTCTCTGTGAACAATTGCCGACAGGGCATCAACTTTATCCCCATTGAGCATGATATCAAGCTTTACCATGTTGGACTGTTGAAATCCGATCAATTCGTAATCCAGCGAAGCATACCCCCTGGAGATGGTCTTCAATTTATCGAAAAAGTCGAAAACGATCTCTGCCAGTGGCAGCTCAAACGTCAATTCAACCCGATCGCTTGTGAGATAAACCTGATTTTTAATGACACCTCGCTTATCCATACAAAGCGCTATAATTGGCCCGATATAATCGGATTTTGTGATAATCTGAGCTCTGATAAACGGTTCCTCAATGTGCGAGATGGTATTCGGTTCGGGCATTTCGGACGGAGCGTTTACTTCGGCAAAGGACCCGTCGGTTCTTACCGCTCGGAACTGAACGGAGGGAACCGTGGTGATCACGGTCATGTCAAACTCGCGTTCAAGCCTTTCCTGTACAATCTCCATATGCAGCATTCCCAGGAATCCACATCTGAAACCAAATCCAAGGGCTGCAGAGGTTTCGGGCTCCCAAACAAGCGATGCATCGTTAAGCTGCAGTTTTTCCATGGAAGCGCGCAGCTCTTCATACTCACTCGTTTCAACCGGATATATTCCGGCAAAAACCATAGGTTTTACATCCTCAAATCCTTTGACACTACTTTCGCAGGGACGCTCTACATGTGTGATCGTATCGCCCACCTTCACTTCCTTTGCAATTTTAATTCCCGATATTAGATAACCGACATTGCCCGTGCCAATTTTATTTGTCGGGATCTGTTCAATTTTCAAGACACCGACTTCATCGGCATCATAGATTTTTCCGGTATTTATAAATTTTACTTTATCGCCCTTACTTATCGCTCCATTAAATACGCGAAAAATTACCTCGATGCCTCGATAAGAATTGAAAACCGAATCAAAGATCATGGCTTGAAGCGGTTTGTCGGGATCGCCGGAAGGTGCCGGAATTCTGGTTACAATCGCCTCCAATATATCATCAATACCAATCCCTTCTTTTGCCGACGCATAAATCACATCGTCACCATTTATTCCGAGAAGATCGACAATCTGATCTTTGACTTCTTCCGGTTGCGCGCCTGGCAGATCGATCTTGTTGAGTACCGGTATAATCTCCAGATCATGTTCCATGGCCAGGTAAAGGTTAGATATCGTCTGAGCTTCTATCCCTTGGGAAGCATCAACGACTAAAAGCGCTCCCTCGCAAGCTGCAATCGATCTTGAAACTTCATAGGAAAAATCAACGTGCCCCGGCGTATCAATCAGATTAAGAATGTATTCTTCACCGCTATGCGCATAATTCATTTGCACCGCATGGCTTTTGATCGTGATCCCGCGTTCACGCTCAAGGTCCATATCATCCAGGAGCTGCTCCTGCATCTCTCGCTCCGATACCGTAGATGTCACTTCAAGCAAACGATCGGCCAGGGTACTTTTACCATGGTCGATGTGCGCAATTATGCAAAAGTTTCTAATTTTTTCCATACCCGCAAAACGAAATGCAAAAGTAGGTATTTATGGTAAAAAATAAATTGTCAATTAACTATTATTAACAGAATGCCAGACAAGAAACTTAATTCGGATTGACCGACGTCGGGAAAAACAAGGTGGCGTTGCGCACTTTAAAGGAATGGAGATGGCTATAATCACTCCATTACCGAAAAACCTGTTTTTTGAACCCCGGCATCACCACAAGCCGGATAAAATGATTCGTCAAAATTCGATGGTCATATTTATAAAACATTGATTTTAAACACGATCGGGTTAGGCTTAGCATTCCGATGCGCGTGTTAGGTAAAATTAAAAACGACGTTTATGTTATTTTCTACCTTGTCATCTCAAGGCCAACATAAGTGCGAATCAATTTAGCCAAAATGAACGTAATTGGTAATACAAACCTGCTGGGTAAGAAAGTGACTGCAATGTCGATCGTTGTTGATAATCAGGCCCTTGCAGATATTGTTCATTAGTAACTCCTACCTTGTCATCTCGACGTCAGGAGAGATCTGGCTTATTAGTGGCGATCCGGTATTGATTGAACCGGATTTCTCACAAGTTACCGATGACGTCTTTTTATAATAATCTGTAAATCAAATAAATACACAATACTACGTCATTCAAATTTGTGCGTTTTGTATAAAAAGTTAAGCCTCGAAATGACACTTTTTTACTTAAGGGCTAGATTTCCCTTTGTAGGGAAAAGGTCCCGGTAATATATTTTCCGTTGCGGAACACCGTTATACTGATCTTCTCTCCCTCGCGAATGTTGAGATGGGTATATATTTTTGTGAGATCCAAATCTTTGGATAGGACATTGTTTAACGATACCAGGATATCTCCGGATTCAAATCCCGCAAGATAAGCGGCAGAATTATTCCTGATTTTACTGATTACGAATCGATTTAGCTTTTCTCCCTCAGCTATTATTTCCAATCCGCTCATGTTGTATTCGAATGGGTATTTAAAAGATCCGTTAGACTTCAGGTACATTTTGGAATGCAGATAATCAAAAATTATCGTAAACTTTTTCAATAACTCTCCCCCGATCGAACCATTTCTCGCATAAAAACCGTCTTCTTCAAAATTAACACGCTCCGGAAATGAAGCTATAACATCGGGTATTTGCGTACCCCCGAAATCCAAACTACTTATTCTTCCCAGGTATCCGTTTATCTCTCCTGCCAACCCACGCCCGAGGCTCGCCCTTATATGCTTGGATGGTAAAACAATCCTGTTATTCGACTTTTGGTCTAACACCAGCGCGTGGCTTGCCCCGGTATCAATAAGCAGTTTTGCACGAATCTCAGTATCCGGATTTAGCCGAACATCCAGACCCGAAATCGGTTTACTATCCTGAATGTTTAAATCAATCGAGTTATACCTGCCTCTCAATTTGAATTCCTGTGGTTCATAGAGCGTGATCTTCTGACGGGCATAGTCAATTTTTACAACAAACCGGCTAAAAATATCGTATCCGATGATGCCGTGAACGCGCGTCCCCAAATGACGGTCCAGATGAAGAAAATCCTCTTCCAGGACCAAAGATGATAATCCGTTGCTTTTTATTGCGGGCAACTCCAGAGATACATCGTCGGTCACCAAAGCATGTACATGCGATTTATCCCCGGCACCATAGAGCCGGATACTCCTCTTATAGGAAACACCGATGCTGTCGGCCAGGGCTTTGTCTATCAAAATGGTATTTTTAACCCCGGTATCCAGTAAGAATTTCAACCGGTACGTTTCATTTACCGTGACGGGAACTATTATCAGGTTGCTGTGAATTTCAAAAGGCAAAGACGTTTTCTTTTTATCCTCTTCAAAGTAAAATCCAAACTCTTGGGCATAGCTACGGGCCGGATCCAGAAATAAATACAACCCGCATAAAAGAGACGTAGTTATCACAGCAAAAATTCTCGGGAGCATATTTTCATACTTTGGATATACAAATTATCACTTTATGGAATAATGAGGAAGCTTTTTTAAAATATCAACAGCTCTTTTTCTTATGTAAAAAAGTGATGGGAGGACACCGACCAGCATACCGAACAAGGACAAAAGACCGGTTAATATGATAAAGCTGATCTGGCCGGCATTATGCTGTATGTTCACTTCCCTATTTGTAACCGAATTGAAAAAAGGTGCTACCTGATCGATGAGTACAAGGCTTAAAACCAGGGAAACAATTATAAAAATGATCGTTTCAACCAGCCATATCTTCAGTATACCTTTACTGGTCTCCCCATAGTATTTTTTTAAAAACAGCTCCTTATACCTGAAGGGAATTTGACTTTGCAATACCAGGAAATAGATGAACATGGTCACGATAATTATGAACCCAAGTAACAGCACATTTTCCAGTGAGCAGGATTTCAGAACGGCAAAACGACCGTTACATAAAAATTCATGATCGATATAGAACAGCCAAATCAGAAGAAAGGACAGGATCCCTGTGGTAAGCGAAAAAATTTTCACCAGGCTCAACCACCATTTGGTGATCATCAATCTCAAAGTGGTCAATATATAGTTTTTATAAAACACGCTGTTCATATCCCTATCAAAGATATCCAACAAGCATACCTTATTCATAATAAACTCACGTACAATCACTTATAAATAAAACCGGAGGAAAACTGATGGAAAATGCACGCCATCATTTGCATTATGTTCAATTATGAACAGTTCTTACATGAAAAATCGGATTTGATCAATACTAAATTTCTGCATATTAGTAAAATAAACTGACGAAAATCAGGTTATTATTTCTTCAGAAAGTCTTACATTGCAAGTTGATTTTTTAAACTATGAAGGTTTCTACATCGAATCCGTTTCAGATAATATATTCACTTTTTGAACACGAATATTTGGGATATTTGTTCGAATCTTTTGTGGTGCAGCTTGACGACAACAACAAACTCACTTTACAACACCAAAATATTTCGGCACAAAACGCCGGCGAATTTTCAAAAGGACTGGATGATACGGATTATAAGCTGATAGAGCTCATGGACGCCATTCAGCAAGATGCTGTGATTCGGAAATTTCATAAGGGGAAAATAAAGCCGAGGGATTTTTTTTACAAAGTTTACAAAGGAGGCAGGCCCGATGAGCTGCTCCAAATCGAGATTCAAAAATATCTTGAAAAAAGAAGGCACAAAATATTAAAACTGATCTACGGGAAACTCTTGTTCGAAATGGGCAACGATGGCGAACCTACCTGGAAAAAAATAGAAGTTCTGGAACCGACATCCACGATTCTTTTCCATTTTAGGAGGAATGAAGATAATACGCATTATTTCCCAACGATCAAATACAACGACCAAAAGATAGAATTTCATAGCAAGAAATCGTACATCCTGTGCAAAGAACCTGCATTTATGGTGTGCGATGACAAATTATACAGCTTTTCCAAATATGTGGATGGCAACAAACTGGTGCCCTTTCTCAAAAAGCGGTTTGTGGTTGTTCCGAAAAAGGTTGAAGACACATACTACAGAAAATTTGTTGCGCCGCTGGTAGCCAATTTTGACGTTTACGCAAAAGGCTTTGATATCAAAACAGAACGCTATCATCCCGTACCCAGGATTTCCATATCAGAGCTTGCAATAAACAGCTTACCATCTCTTGGATTATTCGACAATCAAAATGGCAACGGGGCTCCAAAAGAGGAAATAAAAATATTGTTTGAGGTCAGTTTCAATTATAACTCATACACTTTCAAAGCAGATAACAGCTCAGCGATAAGCGTAAAAGTTGAAAATGAGGATGAGGACTACACGTTTTACAGGATAGTCCGCAAAAACGAGGAAGAGATACGAGTGCTCAATTTACTGAAGGGCCTTGGGTTGGATCTCAAAAATTCCAAGTGCACGCTTAGGCAGTCGGATGCTATCGATTGGCTTTCAAGAAATAAAGAAACCTTACATGCCGAGCAGATCAGGATTGTTCAGAAAAATGCCAGGAACAAAAAATACTTTATAGGATCTTCCTCGCTGTCTGTGGAAGTAAGAGAGAATATCGATTGGTTTGATATCCACGCGATCGTAAGATTTGGAGATTATGAAATCCCGTTTAAGGACCTTAGAAAGATCATTCTTAGAAAGGGTAATGAAATCCTGCTTCCCAACGGAGAAATTGGGATTATACCGGATTCCTGGATTAAGGAATACTCGGAATTGTTTGCATTTATGGATGAGCATAAAGCAAACGGGTATGAACTCGTCCTTAAAAAACATCATTTGGCTTTGGTCAAAGATCTTGAAACAGGAAATCTTGCAACGGTTTGTATGAGCAAAAAGCTCGAAAAGCTCCGGAAATTTGAAGAAATTGAAGAAACGGATGTCCCCAAACAATTTGTTGGCGATTTACGCCCTTACCAAAGGGCAGGTTTCAACTGGCTCAACTTTCTTAATCAATACAGATTTGGAGGTTGCCTTGCGGATGATATGGGCCTGGGAAAAACCGTACAGACACTTACGTTGCTTCAACACCTGAAGGAAAACGGCGAAGATATTCCTTCCCTATTGATCATGCCCACCTCATTGATTTATAACTGGGAGCTGGAGGCCAAAAAATTCACACCTGAGTTAAAGGTATTTACGTACACCGGAACAAGCAGGATAAAAGATGTTGCTCTGTTTAGCGGATATGATCTGATATTGACGTCCTATGGCATTACGCGCCTGGATATTGATATCTTGAAGGAGTTTTATTTCAATTATATCATTTTAGATGAATCCCAGGCCATTAAAAATCCAAATAGCAATATTTCAAAGTGTGTAACAAAACTCACCTCTAAGAATAGATTGATATTGACAGGGACACCGCTTGAAAACAGCACGCTCGACCTCTGGTCACAGATGACGTTCATCAATCCGGGATTACTTGGCAATCAAACATTTTTCAAAAACGAATTTCTTCATCCGATTGAAAAACAAAGCGATCAGGATAAGACCCGAAAACTATACTCCATCATAAAACCGTTCATCCTTCGCCGGCATAAATCACAGGTAGCCACAGAATTGCCTGAAAAGGTGGAAAGTGTGAAATATTGCAATATGACACCTGCCCAGGAAGAAAGATATGAAGAAGTAAAATCATATTTCAGAAATAAAATTCTGGAGCAAATCGAAGATGTCGGGGTGAACAAATCGCAAATGATTCTCCTGCAAGGTCTTACCAAATTGCGCCAAATAGCCAATCACCCCAAAATGATTGACCAGGATTATTCCGAGGACTCCGGTAAACTCGATGCCCTGACCCGTATGGTATTAAGTGCGATAAGCGAAAATCATAAAATACTGATCTTCAGCCAATTCGTAAAGCATTTGACCATTGTAAGCGATTTCCTTGAGTCGAACAAGATTGATTTTGCCTACCTGGACGGCTCTACAAAAGACCGGCAACGCCAGGTAGAGCGGTTCCAGCAGGACGACAACTTAAAGTTGTTCCTCATTTCACTCAAGGCCGGTGGACTGGGACTCAATTTAACCAAAGCCGAATACGTATTTATCCTGGATCCCTGGTGGAATCCGGCAGTTGAACAGCAGGCAATTGACAGGGCGCATAGAATCGGGCAGGAGAATAAAGTATTTACCTACAAGTTCATTACCAAAAATACGGTAGAAGAAAAAATCCTGAATCTGCAACGAAGAAAAGTAAAACTGGCTTCGGAGCTTATCACCACAGAAGAAAGCTTTGTGAAAGATCTTTCCAAAGAGGATATTGAGCTGCTGTTGGAGTAGGGATTTGTCTCAAGCTAATACATTTCATATTCCAGCAAACGGCATTCAATCTTTCCGTTGAAGAAAGGCATGCGCCGCTTGGTGCGAAGTCCTACTTTTTTGGCCAGATCCATATTTCCGGTAAAGATATAACCGAAATAGCCTTTACACTTTTGTTTCAGGAAGTCACCCATCTCTTTATACGTCTTTTCCAGGGCCGAGATTTCTCCCAGGCGTTCTCCATATTCCGGATTGAAAACGACGATGCCCTTCCCCGGCGGGATTTCCGTATCTTCAAATCTGCATACTCTAAAATCGATCAAATGATCCACTCCCGCATAAGCGGCATTTTCCCTTGCGATGGTTACTGCCTTGCGGCTTATATCCGTAGCGATTATCCTAAAGTCGAGCGTATTTTTCTTTTTGGCCGATTCGATCTGATCCCGAATGGAATACCATTCCTTCGGACGGTAATCTTTCAGGTGTTGAAAGCCATAGTTCTTCCGGAATTTTCCGGGATAAATTTCGAGCGCTTTCAATGCCGCTTCAATTACCAGGGTACCACTTCCGCACATTGGATTGACCACGTGGGACTTCCCGTCCCAACAACTTTCAAGGAGAATTGCAGCAGCCAGATTTTCCATCATGGGAGCTTCTCCGGGTTTTTTCCGATATCCGTGCTTGGCAATGGTCTGGCCGGATAAATCAATAAAAAGCTCAACTTCTTCCTCCATCCATCGCATGAAGATCACAGCCTGCTCTTTGCCCGGCCCGGTATTTGGCCGCTTACCGACCTCATCCATGAATCGGTCGGCAATAGCGTCTTTCAACCTGAGATTGGCAAAGCGCGTGTCCCGAATAAATCTGTTCTTGACAAAGGAATCAATACTGAAATGCCCTTCTGCCTTCAGGTATTTTTCCCATCCGATCTTTCGCGCATTTTTATACAAATGATTGGGATGAGCCGCTTTGAATCCCGCGACCCGCCACAACACCCGGTTTGCGCACCGCAACATATAATTCAACCTCATGCCATCCTCCATTCCACCTGTTATTGTCACGGCTTTAGGATCGGATTTCAGCACGTGATACCCCAGTATTTCCAATTCATGCGACAGTGCTACATTTAATCCCGGTGAACAGGCAATTACCAGCTTATTCTCAGAACTTGCCTCCATATCATTAGGTATACGTCAACAAAAAAGGGGCGCAAATGCCCCTTTTAAATACTTCAAATTTGTCTGCTACGATGAAATCGAAGCTGTAAAATAATCCCTGTTCATTCTGGCAATATTGGAAAGATCGATGCCTTTCGGACATTCGGCCGAACAGGCTCCGGTATTGGTGCATGCGCCAAATCCTTCCTTATCCATCTGCTCAACCATCGCCAAAGCGCGCTTTTTCCGTTCGGACTGGCCTTGTGGCAGTAGTGCCAACTGAGATACTTTGGCGCTGACAAACAACATGGCCGAAGCATTCTTACATGCGGCTACACAAGCACCGCATCCGATACATGCCGCGGCATCCATGGCCAGGTCAGCATTCTGCTTTGGAATAGGAATGGCATTTGCATCCTGAACAGCTCCCGTATTCACGGATACATATCCGCCTGCCTGGATGATTCTATCAAATGCGGACCGGTCCACTACCAGGTCTTTAATAACCGGAAAGGCTTTTGCCCGCCAGGGTTCGATCGTAATGGTGGAGCCATCCGGAAATGTCCTCATATGCAACTGACAGACGGTGATCTCCTCTTCCGGACCATGAGGCCTGCCGTTGATAAACAAACTACACATTCCGCATATTCCTTCCCTGCAATCATGATCGAAATGTACGGGGTCCTCCCCTTTACCCTCCAACTCATCATTCAGAATATCCAGCATTTCCAAAAAAGAACTACCGGTAGATATATTTTTTATTTCGTAGGTTCTTAATTCTCCTTTGCTCTGAGCATTTGGCTGCCGCCAAATTTTCAGCGTATAATTCCTTAATTTTTCCATTACTTATAGCTTCTTTGAGTAAGTTTTACATTTTCGAATACCAGTTCTTCCTTATGAAGCCTGGCGGGCTTATCGTCTCCCTGATGTTCCCAGGCAGCTACGTAGGTGAAGTTTTTATCGTCACGTTTTGCCTCACCTTCTTCTGTTTGACTTTCTTCCCTGAAGTGACCTCCACAGGATTCCTTTCTGTTTAAGGCATCATCCACCATCAACTCGCCCAACTCCATAAAATCTGCTACGCGCAATGCTTTCTCCAGGGTCATGTTCAATTCTTCGTTTACACCAAGAACTTTCACATCTTTCCAGTATGCTTCTCTGAGTTTCTGAATTTCGACTTTCGCCTCTTTCAGCCCTTTTTCGTTTCTGGCCATACCACATTTCTCCCACATGATCTTACCAAGCTCTTTATGGAAATCATCAACGGTTCTGTTTCCGTTGATATTCAGCAGTTTGTTGATTCGATCTTTTACTTCCTGCTCGGCTTCTTTGAAGGCGGAATGATCCGTCGACACTTTTTCGTAAGGCATCGCGGCCAGATAATCGCCAATAGTGTACGGAATCACAAAATATCCGTCGGCCAGCCCTTGCATCAGGGCCGAAGCGCCCAGTCTGTTCGCTCCGTGATCGGAGAAATTACACTCTCCGGTAGCGTACAATCCCGGAATTGTTGTCTGCAAATTATAATCTACCCAAAGACCTCCCATAGTGTAGTGTACGGCCGGATAAATCATCATCGGGGTTTCATACGGATTGTCGGCAGTGATTTTCTCATACATTTGGAATAAGTTGCCGTACTTGGCTTTGATCACATCCATGCCATCCCTTTCGATCGCATCTCTGAAATCCAGGAATACCGCCAATCCGGTTTCTCCAACGCCTCTTCCCTCATCGCAGACATTCTTGGCATTTCTCGACGCTACATCTCGCGGGACAAGGTTTCCGAAGGACGGATAAATCCTTTCCAAATAGTAATCCCGGTCCTCCTCGGAAATATCTGAGGGCTTAATCTGTCCTTTTCTCAGCTTTTCAGCAATCTCAACCGTCTTGGGCACCCATACCCGGCCATCATTCCGCAAGGATTCGGACATCAAAGTAAGCTTGGATTGTTGGTCTCCGTGAACAGGAATACAGGTAGGATGAATCTGGGTGAAACACGGATTCCCAAAGAATGCGCCTTTTTTGTAAGCCCTCCACGCAGCGGATCCGTTGCAACCCATCGCATTGGTCGAAAGAAAAAATACATTTCCGTAACCTCCGGTCGCCAAAACTACCGCGTGCGCACTGTGCGATTGCACCTCCCCGGTCACCATGTTTCTCGTGATAATTCCTCTTGCTTTTCCGTCTACAACAACGACGTCCAGCATTTCATTTCTCGTGTACATGGTCACTTTGCCCGCAGCAACCTGTCTGCTAAGCGCGGAGTAAGCTCCTAACAACAACTGCTGTCCGGTCTGGCCGCGAGCGTAAAACGTTCTCGAAACCTGTGCCCCGCCAAACGATCGGTTATCAAGCAATCCGCCATATTCTCTGGCAAACGGAACACCCTGTGCCACACACTGGTCGATGATGCTGTTACTTACCTCGGCAAGACGGTAGACATTTGCTTCTCGAGATCTGTAATCACCGCCTTTTACTGTGTCGTAAAATAGACGGAAAACGCTGTCGCCATCGTTTTTATAATTTTTTGCGGCATTGATACCCCCCTGAGCAGCAATACTGTGCGCTCTTCTCGGGCTATCCTGATAGCAAAACGCCTTTACGTTGTATCCCAGCTCGCCAAACGAAGCGGCAGCAGCTCCGCCGGCCAAACCGGTACCAACAACAATGATATCATACTTTCTTTTATTCGCAGGATTGACAAGTTTCAGGTTAAACTTGTGCTTCGTCCATTTTTCGGCCAGCGGGCCTTCTGGAATTTTAGAATCAAGGGACATAATATTTTCTGATTTTTTATTGCACGATTATCTAAAGAAATACACGTAAACTGGCATCAACGCAAAACCAATCGGAACAAGAATGGAATAAATGAGACCTAATGCCTTAATAATCGGAGTGTACTTGTGGTGTTCCAATCCCAAGGTCTGAAAAGCACTTTGAAATCCATGCTTCAGGTGAAAATACAAGGCCAGAAGTCCGACCAGATAGGTTACCAGGGTAAATGTGGAGCCAAACTGCTGAACAACCAAGGCGTATATGTCGCGGTTTCCGTTTGCATCTTCAACAAACTGGTAGCCCCCGTCGTGTTTGTACTGCCACCAAAAGTCTTTGAGGTGCATAAAAATGAAGGCCAGGATCAGGATGCCGAGGAGCGTCATGCTTCTGGACTCCCAGGAGCTGCTTGCTCCGGCTTTCTGTGACCTGTATTTTACAGGCCGCGCATTGCGGTTCGCAAAGTAGAGAATAAGGGCAATCACCACGTGAAGTATAATCCCCGCGTAAAGCAGATATGAGACCGTACCTATCAGTGGATTCGTTGACATAAATGCCGCATAGGCATTGAAAGCTTCACCACCATCATTATAGAAAATGGCCAGATTGCCGATCAGGTGGATGGTTAAAAACGATATCAAAAACAATCCTGTCAATGACATCAGAAGCTTTTTGCCGAGCGTGCTTGTTAGCATTTTAATTATCCAGCTCATGCTTGTTTCGATTTGTTTAAGTTTGAAAATTACAAGTTAATTGAAGAAAAATGAATATCTATGCGATACTCAAACGAGCCTCAAAATTGTAATTAATCTAAAACCATAAAAATGACAATTATCATTTTAAAGACAAAATTTGTAACCTATTGTCAATTTTTTTTGTTTGCTAAATACTAAAATTGTAAAATTTGATTTAATAATGTAGTAGTGATATCTTCAAGGCATGAAAAAAAACCTTCAGATCTTTTTCACCTCCGTAATACTCTTTTCATTTTTTAATGAAACATACGCCACGCACATTCGAGCCGGAGAGATTACCGCAGAACTTATTTCATGCCAGAATTTCTCATACAGATTTACCCTGACCGGATACACCGACCTAACTTCAGATGTAATTTTTGGCGGTGGCATCATGGATTTCGGCGACGGTGTTACGTGGGAACCTCCCGCCGGGGATTACGATGTTTTTCAGGATCTGGGCGATGAAATCGCATTAAATATTTATTATACCGATCATACTTTCCCAGGTCCCGGCATCTATACGATCAGCTACAGGGAGTTTAACCGGAATCCCGATATTGTAAATATGGATAATTCGGTAAATACCCCCTTTTATATCGAAACAGTTATTATTATTGACCCATTCCTGGGTTGTAATAATACGCCGGTATTATTGAACCCGCCTATCGACGATGCCTGTATTGGCGTTACCTTCCTGCACAACGCAGGAGCTGTCGATGCGGACGGCGACAGCCTGTCGTATGAATTTACCATTCCAAAGCAGGATGTCGATATCCCCGTTGTGAATTACAGATTCCCGGATGAAAATGATATTGCCGCCTACGATGCTAAAAATGAAGCGAAGACCGGCCCTGCGACATTTACGCTGGATCAACGAACGGGAGATGTGGTTTGGGACGCCCCCGGAGGCGAAGGAGAGTACAACTTCGCCTTTCGCGTGGTCGAATGGCGAAAACTGGAAGGGGAATGGTATAAATTGGGATATGTGACCCGGGATATGCAGGTGATCGTGACGGATTGCAACAACGAGCCGCCCGAAATAGAGCCGCCTCCGGATACCTGCGTTATTGCCGGTGATCTCTTGAAGCAGGAAATCACGGCCACGGACCCGGACAACGATCCCATCGTGCTCTCATCGTTTGGCAGCGTCTATGAGTTTGCTTCAAATCCTGCTTCGTATTCGCCCTACCCGGACGTTGTACAACCTTCTCCTGCGACCATAAATTTCTCCTGGCAGACCGATTGTTCGCATGTCCGGGAAAGAGAATACCAGGTACGCTTCAAAGCTGTAGACCAACCGGATATCTCACAGGGCCGGGGGCCGAAATTGGCAGATTTTGCCACATGGTTTATCCGGGTAGTCGGGCCTCCGCCCGAAGGCTTGATCGCAGAACAGGGGAAAGGAAATAAAGTAGAGCTCTCCTGGGATACCTATTCCTGTCAGCAGGCTACGGAGATGCAGGTATGGCGTCGTGTGGACAGCTTTGAATTTGAGCCGGGGCATTGCGAGTTGGGGATGCCGGATTATGCGGGCTATGAGCTTGTCACTACCCTGGACATCGATGAAAAAGAATTCCTGGATGATAATAACGGCATGGGACTGACTTACGGAGCCACATATTGTTATCGGTTAGTGGCGGTCTTCCAGGACCCGGCCGGCGGCGAAAGTGTCGTCTCTGCAGAAGCATGTGTGATGATCGAAGAATTCGAAGGCGATTTCGGATCATTGATCACCAATGTTTCCGTGACTGAAACAGATCAGTCCAATGGTAAAATATTCATTAAATGGACTTCTCCTTTCGATATCGACCAATCGGTTTTTCCCCCTCCCTATTCCTATGAATTATATCGAGGCGAAGACCTGATTTCAACTCAAATGCAACTGATATCGGGAGGAAAAATCGCCGACACCACATTTGTCGACACCGGTCTGAACACAACAAATCAGGCTTATAATTACAAGGTGGTCGTTTATGATGGGGATAATGATGCAATTGACACAACAAGCACGGCCTCTTCGGTCCGGCTTGATCCTTCACCCATTACCGGGGCGCTGGAACTTCACTGGAATGCAGTGGTTCCATGGTCAAACGTCTCGCAGGATTATCCAATGCATTGGATATACAGGGACAACATTGATCCCGGAGATCCCAAGAAACTGGTATTGATTGACAGCGTAAACGTGACACAGTCGGGATTTATTTACCTGGATGACGGAAGTATTACCGGGGACGATCAGCTTATAAATACCCAGGAGTATTGCTATTATGTGACAACAAAGGGAACCTACGGAAATCCAAAGATCATGGAACCGTTAATCAACGATTCACAAATTGCCTGTGCCCAGCCCAATGATACCATCAAGCCTTGCGCACCCAGGAATTTTGTGATCGTCAATTTAAACATCGACTCCATATGCGCAAGCTTTATCACGGATAAACCCTGTCAGTTTGGAGATTTCTTCAATGAATTGAACTGGGAGCCGGATTCCGACGGTGAATGCGACGAAGATGTGCGAAGCTACAACATCTATTTTTCCGAAACCGGGGAAGAAAACACCTTTGAATTGATCGATAATGTTGTTACCTCTTCCTATGTCCATCAGGGATTGAGCTCATTCAAAGGATGCTATAAAATATCTGCCATCGACCGGTCCGGGAATGAAAGCGAACTTACCGAAGCGGTATGTAATGATAATTGCCCTTACTACGAATTGCCCAATGTGTTCACTCCAAATGAGGATGCCATAAACGATGTTTTTCAGGCCTTTGATATATTTGATGAAGAAACAAATCAATACAAATGCCCCAGGTTTGTAAAAAATGTGGACTTCTATGTATATGATCGAAATGGCAAAGAAGTATATAATAATCTGGATGAATCGGAGAAAAGTCTTCTTATAAAATGGGACGGAAAAAACAACAACGGTAAAGAAATGCCGAGCGGTGTTTATTATTATCTGGCCGAAGTCACATTTGACGTTCTGGACAAAGACCTTCGGAAGAAAGAATACAAAGGGTGGCTGCATTTGCTGAAATGATGGGTTGGTGAAGGTGAATGCTACCGGTGTTTTCCGCTGCCGAACTTGAAACATCGCACACAAGTTACAAACTTGCAGGAGTTGGGAGCATTAGGTGAATTCGTTTAGATGAGCACACGAATATTTGCGCACTGGAATAGTTATCTCTGCATTCCTTGATTCTTTTTATTTTTCCTGGATTTTTCAAGCTCTTTAATTTTTTTTAGCTCAGAGGCATCCACCAAGTCTTTGAGGTTATCATCCAACCTACTCGTATTTTCTTTCATATTAATCAAATGATTAATATGTACCACAGGTATCAATACTCCTTCACTTTCGTAATCCAATGCTTCAGACCTACACTCTTTCCAGGTATACAATGTTTGAAAAGTATTTGTCATGAGATCAACTTTGAAAACTCCATCATCTTCGATTAGCCGAATCGGGGTTGGACTTTCAATATCTCTATACTTTTTTATAGAATCCACATCTGATTTGGCATATCCCATTTTGGATAAGGAAGTGTAAAGCCTGTCCATATTTTCCTCTGTCGGATTAACCCATAAATCCATATCGCCGGTATATCTGGAATAACCGTGCAATCCAACGGCTAATCCACCAACCAATATGAATTCAACTGCATTGTCGTTAAGGGATCTCAATACATCCAGATAGTACGGATTATTTATGTCCATTCAATTCGCTTCATATTGTTAGTAGGTATTTTCTTTGGATGATTAGACATGATCAACTTCATCATATAACTCCATCTCTCGGAATATGAAAGCCGTAAAAAAGCTAACCGGTCTTCTACTTCCGGTTCAATGTCCTGTTTCCATGTCAACTTCATGAGCATTCAATCCTTAAATGTGTTTGGCTTCCGTGCTCTTTTGAGCAGTATTCTTTCATGGCCGTAACAAATCTTCCAATCTATTCAAATTGAATTGTTTGATATGTCTTTATCTCTATCCCGGTTGAGACCTCAACGGCAATAACCGCAGTTAGATAACGAATTGACGTTACTAAAACATGTAACAAAGATAGATAACTGCTTTGTTATTACGTAATAACTCAGTTCATGTTTTTTCAAGAATTAACCCGGATTTGAAGACATTGGGAACTACCACAAGTTACTCCCGGTAAATCAGGAGTAACTTGTGATAGTTAGAGTCTAAACTCAGCCTGCTAAAGAAACCGCCTGAAAAAATCTTGATGGCGGCTTCTTTCAAATTGATCAGAAAAAACTATTCTATCCCGGTAGCCCAAAAAGTGAATTCATTAAAGTTGGCGTTTAAATCACCATCAATGGAAGATATGCCCACAATCCTGAGATACCTGAATTTGGCGGGATGTTCAGGGACAGCCACTTCAAAAGTAGGCTGATCGTTACCGGTGACATCCAATAATTTAACCCAGCCTTTAGTTGTAGCGTCCGCTTCCCACCCGGCAATAGTGCCTGCATCGATGTCGGCAGTGACTGCGCCGGTCAGGTCATTGATCCCCCATATCTGATACGCTGCCGGACTTCTGCCTCCGCAACATGCGGATCTTTCGTCCAGCCTGAAGCGGCTGAGGCTGGCTGCCACTCCCATATCGAAGCTCATCACCCAGGGATATTGGTCTTCAGGGGAATCACAACTGTGCCAAAATTCGCCCGTAGCGCCATCGGTCAACCTGGCATAAGTCGATCCATGACAACCACCGGTAGCATCTCCGGCCAGCTCTAATGCCGTAATGATGGTTTTGTCGAGCAAAAATTCCAGTGGAAAAGTCACCTCGGCCGGCACTGCCTCGAAAACTTCAATGGCATTTTCCGTGGGTTTGTAGGTGCTGGTCACAGAAATCTTTCCGCCTGACTTATAGCTATCTATCAGGGTCTCGAAATCTTCATTAGCGACTACTACCATCTGTTCGGTACCTGCAGCATCTTCATATCTAAGGATTGTTTCGATAACTCCATCACCCGGTTCCGACCAGGAAAT
>JAKSDO010000085.1 GCA_022360055.1 Cytophagales bacterium
AAGAGAGTGACTGCAATGTCGATCGTTATTGATCATCCGACCTTTGCAAATATTGTTCATTAGTAGCTTCTACCTTGTCATCTCGACCTCGGGAGAGATCTGGCTTATTCGTGGTGGCCCGGTGTTGATTGAACAGATTTCTCACTCCGTTCGAAATGAGACTTTTTAAACCTAAATCGATTATTATTCCCTAAAGAGGGCTTCAATCACAGTCCCAAATGATTATGATAAAGTGATCCGTTAAATATCCGGCCCATGCGGATATTTAGTTAAGCTTTAATTAATTTGGGAAAAGAGTTACGTAAGATGATCAGAGAAGAACAAAATGGTAAGGAAAGAGCGGATTACAGAAAACAACAATCGGATTTTTGCCAGCAAGTACAAAACAATTTTGCCAACAAAAGAAGAATTAAAAGCCCTGCTAAGAAGAAAGTAATTGTTTTATCGGGCGGCACCACCGGTCTGGCAAAATGGAAATTATTAAGATATTTTTTGATGACGGCGTTCAACATGTAAGGTGCGAAAAGGGTGAACTCAAGTATTCCCGAAAAAAACAGACCGTACAGAACAAAACCTGACCTTATCGCGATACGGTTTCCACATTAAATCCTGATAAGTAGATAAAATTTGCATAATTTAGAAAATGTGAACAAGTGGAGAATTTTAAAGGTGATACTGGGACCTTAATTGGAGGCCTTACGGTGCCTGGCTTAATTGCAGCAATAATTGGTGAATAGATTGGGTTCAAGGCGAACCGTCTTTTAAAAAGGCCAAATTCACATTTCAAAAAAACACAACCACTTGAAGGTGACAAAATCGAATTAGTTTTTTGTTAAAGTTATTTTTTTATGTTAAAAACAGATCAGCTCCGGGCACTCATCGAAAAAATTTCCTACGAGGACTGTAGACATTCCTTTAAAATACTTTTCGATCATTATTTCCCTCAACTATTTGATATTGCTCAATATTATTTAAAATCTACCTTTCTCGCAGAAGAGGCTGTTTCAGATGTATTTGTGAAAGTATGGAACGGCAGGTTCAGATTGATCGAAGTAATTGACCTCAAATCATATTTTTTTATAGCAATAAAAAGACAATGCCTTAGTTATCTGAAAAAAGAAAGGAAAAATTTACTCTATATCGATGACCTGGAGTTTGAAGTGTTGCTACATGCCAGGTCTTCGGATTGGGGACTGATGAATGAGGAACTCATGGATATTTACCGCAAAGCCATAAAAAAACTACCGGAAAAATGCAGGATCATATATCTTATGGCCAAAGATCGTCAATTGAAATACAAGGAGATTGCCGCAGTGCTCAATATTTCCCCAAAAACAGTGGAGACCCAGATGCACACGGCGCTTAAGAGGATAAGAATTGTTCTAGATGAATATTTGAAAGGTCATTCACGTCAAGGGAATAGTCAGAAAAGAATTGAGAAATGATCGGATAAAATTTCTCAGGAACACTTTCTGTGTAACTTTTTTACAATTTGTTTCGCTTAACACCTGATGTTCTTTTAGGCTCGCCTTCGGAATTTTGATGCTAAGTCAATTTTCAGCCACTTCATTTTTGTAAAAACCGAAAAAAGATTTTCTTCCTCTAGGGGTGAAGGATTTTTGCTCGGTCTTTAATACCAAAGAATATCAGGGGCTCAACTGGCGGGATTATTCATGTAACAAGGCTGATGTAGTAGGGGCAGTAAACGGAAGTTTGATGATTTTTAGGAAAAAGAAGAAATCAAGTCGACAGAAGGAAAAGGACACCGGATTGCTTGAAGAAATTCACGATAATCTTACGGTAAAAATAAACTATAACAACCGGGAAAAAGTTTTTAACCGGATTTCCCAGCGGATAGACGAGGCATTTGATGAGTATGAAACAAATGAATCTGGCGAAAGAACGATACATGACGGATCGAAGTCATTTGGATACATTGCTGGTATTGCTGCATCTATCCTGATCATTGCAACTTCGGTATGGATATTTTTACTTAATGGAAATCAAGCCACCGATAAAGAATCAAAAAACGATCATTTTGTCCAGGAAATGATTACAAAGGAGAATCAGGCCGGACAGAAATCCCTGGTGCACCTTCCTGACGGAACGCGGGTGTGGCTAAATTCGGAAAGCAGCATAAGGTTTCCAACACGGTTTAAGGGTTCTCGAAGAATAGTCGAATTAGCAGGTGAAGCATTTTTTGCAGTGGCCCAAAATCCCAATAAACCATTTATTGTTCAGACGGGCAAGGTGAAAATCCGGGCCATAGGAACCTCTTTCAATGTAATGGCTTTTGAGGAAAAAAGCGCAATAACGGTTTCCCTTGTTGAAGGAAAAATTGCAGTCACGTCAGATGCTGAAGCGGAATATCCAAAAATAATAGAGCCCGGGTGGGTGGCTGCTGTAGGTAAATCGGACTATAGGATTAAGGTATTTCAATCCGATGTAGAAGACTTGACTGCCTGGAAGGATGGGACTTTGATATTTGATGATGAAAATTTCGAAGATGTGATCTTCAAACTGGAGCGCTGGTATGGTGTCAAGATAACCGTTCAGGGAAAGCCTGACAGGAGCTATAAATATAGAGGGCGATTCAGGAACGAGTATCTAGCTAACATTCTGGAAACGATGCAACATGGGAAGGCCTTTGATTATAAAATTGATGGAACGCAAGTATACATTCGTCTTAACTAAAAAATATCCGTTATGCGTTGGAAATTTACATAAATAAAAAAACCGGCAGCTTGTCAGAACTGCCGGTTACAGATTTCACTCTTCAGGACCCTGTTTTGCATGAATACGGGGTCCGGAGAAAGTAAAATATTAACAAAACTATTTAAAATTATGAAAAACAAATTACTAGCCAAAATAGCTATGGCTGCGGGATACATATTTATTGGAGTTTTCTTGCAATGTCTGTTTTGGGGATTGCTTCTTGCTTCCAATTCCGATGCACAAAAAATACAGAACATCCGTGAAGTTTACATTCAATTGAATCTGGAAAGCGCAAAGCTTTCGGACATATTTGAGGAGGTCGAAGCTCAAACGGATTTTGAATTTTCGTATTTTCCGGAAGATGTAAATACCGAAAAGCAGATCAGGATTCTTAATGATAAGCAATCCGTAAGGGATCTTCTGTTATGTGTATCCAAAGAAGCGGCACTTTTTTTCAGACAGGTCAACAACAACATTAGCGTAAAGACCCTTTCCAGGAAACAGGCAAAAAATATACAAGAGATTGAGGTGTTGATTGATGGTATTACGGTTACGGGCAAGGTAATTTCTTCGGAAGACAACGAGGGATTGCCCGGCGTCAACGTGGTGATCAAGGGGACCACCACCGGAACCGTTACGGATATTGAAGGGAATTATCGAATTGATGTTCCGGATGCGGAGACGATCTTGGTATTTAGCTCGGTCGGATTTGTTACGGAAGAAATGCCGGTGGGCATGAAGACCATCATCGACGTCAGTTTAACGCCGGACCTCAAGGCGCTGGAAGAGATCGTGGTGGTGGGATTTGGCACGCAGAAAGAAGAGAGTGTGGTAGGTTCGATTTTATCGGTCAAACCAGCGGAACTCAAAATCCCTTCAAGCAATCTTACAGGGGCGCTGGCGGGCAAGGTGGCCGGTGTGATATCATATCAAAGAAGTGGTGAACCCGGTGCCGATAATGCACAATTTTTCGTTCGTGGTATTACTACCTTTGCTGATGGTGCCGTACCTCTAATACTTATAGATGGAGTGGAGTTAACCGTCGATGACCTGGCGAGATTAAATCCCGATGATATTGAGTCATTTTCTGTGTTGAAAGATGCTACTGCTACTGCGGTATTTGGCGCCAGGGGCGCTAATGGGATCATATATGTAACGACCAAAGAAGGTGAAACCGGCAAAGCCAGGCTCTCTATCCGGTTTGAAAATTCCTTTAGCGAAAATACATCATTACCTGAATTTGCCGATACGGTCACCTATATGAGGTTGGCCAACGAGGCGGTGGACACAAGAACACCTGGAGCCAGGGTGCCGTTTTCAGAGGAAAAGATCTTCAATACGGCTAATGGCAGAAATGCTAATGTATTCCCGGCAGTCGACTGGCAGAATGAACTGCTAAAAAGATTTGCCATCAGCCAGCGATTTAATTTTAATGTGAAGGGAGGAGGCGAAGTCGCCCAATATTATGTCGCCGGTGGTTTCACTCATGACTCAGGCATCCTCAAAGAAGATACCAGAACCGGTGCTGATAATAACGTTAACCTGGAGCGTTATCTGTTGCGCTCTAATGTCTCGATCAATCCATCTTCGAGTACCAGGGCAATAGTGCGGTTGCATGCTACCCTGGATAATTTGACCGGGCCGGCAATCCCAGGCAATGGATCGCCTGGTACGAATGCCTTCACACGAACGCTCAATGCCAGCCCGGTGCGCTTCCCTGCTATTTATGATGCCGATTCTGCCTCTGCAAACGCCAGGAATATACTCTTTGGCAATTCGGTTGCCGACATAGGTAATAACATGTACATCAATCCTTATGCAGAATTGGTAAGTGGTTTCAGTCGATCAAGCAATTCCTTTTCACTGATCCAAATTGACCTGCACCAGGACTTGAGTGCGCTTGTAGAGGGATTAAAATTCAGGTTCAGAGGGAACAGCAACCGGAATTCCAGCTTCAATAACAGTCGAAGTTCAACCCCTTTCTGGTACAATGCCTCTTTAATAAACTACAATAGGGTAACCGATGAATACACCTTACTTCCTCTTAATCCTGACGGAGGGGACGAAAGCCTGGGTTTTAACCCGGGTGGCTCTGCCGTATCTAATGTACTTTACGCTGAGTTTGCCTTCAATTACGACAGGACATTTGCTGA
>JAKSDO010000220.1 GCA_022360055.1 Cytophagales bacterium
CATCGGGATAACCCCGATAAGGCATAAAACATGATCGCTCAAATTTGGGGAACCCCGGATTGGATGCATCCCAAACAAACCGATGATCATGTCCGATTTTTGAGTGTTTTATGCTTTATCGGCCCAGAGGGCGAAAAATTCCTTGAATTTTTCGGATTAAGTCCGTTTTTGGGACCGTAAACATGTCGGGACCGTCCAATAACTTCAGAATAACAGTTGCTCAATGAAAATCAGCAAGTACAGGGCGAAAGAAAACGAATATTATTTTGAACGGATAGCGAAGCTGTTGTAATCAATCGCCTTGTTTGCGCTGCGCATAAGTTGCTCCTTCACCCGACTCCATCCGGTTGAGTTGCTCCTTCCAATCTTTTAAGGTCTTGCCGGCATAAAGAAATTTAGTCAATATTTTAAAAATCAGCCAGCCAAAAAACAATACTGCGGTTAAGGTAAAATAGCGCGTCATTGTTAAAATGGCGAGGCCAATACCCAAGGAAGACAGAATTATGGCCACCACAGAGTAATTATGATTCAGGCCAATCAACAAAAGTAAATGGTGTAAGTGGCTCTTATCAGCCATAAAGGGTGATTTACCCTGTTTTATTCGCCCGGCATAAACGCGAACCGAATCGAGTACCGGTATCAGAAAAACGCTGATCACGATCAGCAGCGTATAAGCCGGATCAAGCGTGGAATTGTATTGCGATATCTCAATGATCCGGATTCCTGAGGCAACCAGGATAAATCCCAGGAACATAGAGCCGCCATCTCCCATAAAAATCTTCTTTTTACTGAGATTGAATCTTAGAAACCCGACGATTGACCCGCATAGCGCCACAAAAATCATGGTCTGGTGACGTTCTCCATGGATATAGGTCAATATAGCGAAGGCAAACAATCCGGTCAATGCAAGACTGCCGGCAAGGCCATCAATTCCATCCATCAGGTTAAAAGCGTTTACGACACCGACCACGACAACTACTGTAAGGATGTATTGAATGATCAATGGAATTTCTTCAATCCCAAACAGGCCGTAGAGCGAGGTAATTCTACTGCCGGTAGCAGCCAGAGTATAAGCGCACGCCGTCTGAATCGTGAGCCTGTATAGCGGCTTGATTTGCACGCGGTCATCCAATGCCCCAACCAGCAATAAAAGTAATGCCGAACTTATCATATATATATTTTGCCGGATGTTATCCAGAAATGTGTTGTTTAAAATCAGAGCGAGTGAAGCGGTAAAAGCAATCGCCAGTCCTCCCACCAGAGGAACTGCGTTTTTATGAACCTTCCTGTGATTCGGTTTATCTACCAATCCTATTCGAACGGCGAATGTTTTGAACTTCGGTACCGTTAATAGCATCATGACCAAGGAAAGGGCAAAGGTGATAATGATCTCCATCATGAATTCCATATTCTTTACTTTAAGTTTTCTGGTAGAATAGCTTTTGATATTTGAGATGGCCGGCATGGCACGCGGTCAGCGTCTGATCGTCGCATGCAGCCAGAACGGGCATCACGGATAACTTCCGGTCGATGGTCAGTACTTCCTGTATCAAAGAATCATATTTTTCGGAGATCTCTCTCCACGTATAGCGTCTTTCGGCCACCTCCTTCATCTTCCCGGCATGCTCACGCAGGGTCTCCAGCTTTACCGTCCGGATGATCGATATCAGCTCTTCGGCATTTTTAAAATACAAAGCCTTATTTTCTGTGGTGGTCTTATTATAGGAAACATTAAAACAGATCACTGGTAGTCCAAGGTGCATGGCCTCCACCAGCGAAGGATTGGTGCCACCGGCAGAATGTCCATGAATGTAAACATGGGCATTGCTTCTGATCATATCAATGGCGCTCTGGCGGTATATCGGGTCCAGCAAAATGATGTTCTTTACCTTACCGTATACTTTACGAAGATTTCTGCCGTATTCACTTTGATTCCAGTTCCCGACGATCACCAGGGTATGTTTGGGGAGGTCACAAAACGCCGCCAGCACGGTGTGCACATTGTTTTCCGGTTCGATCCTGCATACCTTGACGGCATAGGGCATTCTGAGAAACGGATACACTTTTTTATCCCTGTCCATGGGTTTCACAGCGGTTGTATGATCGGCACCGTACTCAATGATCCTGCTCAGGCTTCCGTAACGCAATGCTGTGTAATCCTGTATCGATTCATTATCGGAAATATCAATATGCGAAAATTTTACGGCAAGTTTTTCAGCCCACCACAAAAAGAGTCTGGCAGGCAGATCCCATTTTCCTCTTTTCCATTCAATGCCATCGATAGAGATGATGATTTTCTTGCTGGTAAAGATTCTTACGAATGGCAGGATCCACGCGCCGGCTACCCCCAAAATCATCAAAACATCTGCATAAAACAAAGCATGCAGGATAGATATGGTATCGTAAGGAATACTCTGAATCCCGTTGGCCTTCAGAGGGAGATATTTCAAACGCGCCCTGTAATATTTCCCAGGGCGGTTTTTTCGCAAATATTCTTTCCCTGAACAATAAACCGTCATATCATATTTATCGCCCAGCATGCGCACAATATGACCGGAAAGTGTTTCGAACCCACCGTACTTTGGCGGTAAACCTACCGTACCAATAATGGCAATTCGCTTCT
The DNA here is from genome assembly GCA_022360055.1 of Cytophagales bacterium. Lineage (GTDB taxonomy): Bacteria > Bacteroidota > Bacteroidia > Cytophagales > Cyclobacteriaceae > JAAUQL01. The sequence goes on from JAKSDO010000220.1 coordinate 2,624, forward strand.
TTAAATTTGACATGGTAATCGTTTTTAAATTCCAATGATCCCGAGCTTATACAATGCCACATTCCCAAATTATTGAAAAACAGCACTTTGCATTTCTTTCATCTGCCGCAGGTTCCATAAAATGGAAAGCAACTCCATAAACCGGATCAAAAAAAATCATGAGGTAAGGATGGAGATGCTGTCATTCACCAGGACATCCTCCCTGTACCGGTGGACCCTTCGAAAGGACGCCCTGGCCATCTTCCGGTAGCTGTCCGGATTACAAAGAATAGCATCGAGCTTTTCTGCCAGAGATGCCAGTTTTCTGGAATCAGCGAGAAAGCCATTTTTGCCGTCTTCAACCAATTCAGTAATTCCTCCCACCGTAGGTACAATAGCCGGCAACCCGTAAGCCATACCTTCAATTACCGTAAGCCCGAAGGTTTCAATCCAACCATCAATTCTTGACAGATTCAGAACAACCGAAGCAGAACCATAGAAAGGGTGAAGGTCTGTCTGTGTGGGGAATATCCGTAGGTTTGAAGAAAGGGTACTTGTACGAAAGAAATTGCGGCATGCGTCTTCGGAAGCATTCACTACCAGTGTAAAATTGAATTCGGGCCTTAAATTGGCAAGAGCGACAAACTCATGCACGCCCTTGTAATCTTTAAGTGAACACACCATAAGAACATTTCCCGCTTGTGTGCGCCTTACTTTATTTTTGCGGGCTTTTTGTAGAAACCCCTCTTCAAGGGCGTTGTAAAGAATGTGCGTCTTTTTCCCCTGAACGCGCGCTCGTTCAGCAAGGTATTTTGAAACATAGATGATCTCATCAGCTCCCCATCTTGCTATGCCGAACAGGAATTTCTTGAGGATTGCAGGTTTCATGGTAGTTTCATGCATATGATAGATCACCCTGCACCGTTTGAGTTTGCCGAGAATTGCCGCTCCGAAAGGGAGCACGGTATTGATGTACACAATATCGTTTTTGCCGATCAAAGACCACGTTTTCGCTGCAAGCGATAGCTGGCTTACGGTCAGGTTGATTAGCCTTATCAGGCGGCATGTGTGAAACCTGTACCGGAAAGTCACATACCTGACACCGGGAATGTCGGTAAGAAAACCATGCTTTCCCGAGCTGGTTACCAGCGTGACGTCCAGGCCGTGAAGCGACCAGCCCCTTACCAATTGCATCAGTACCTTCGGGCTGCCGCTGTAATCGTTTAGTAAATGGAAGGCAAAAACTCTCATGCCGTAATTTTTTGATAAATGGTTTGAAGGATATCACCACGCATGTTCCAGTCGAAGTGCGTTTCAAATCTGCAGCGTGCACTCCTGGACAGTTTTTTTAGCAATACAGGATTTCTAAATAACCTAGTGATGCTTTTGCCCAGCTTTTCTACGGTGGGGCCATAACCCTGCACCGGAACTTTGATCCCGCAGGTATGGTCGATAAACTCTCCCGGGCCACAATTGTCAAGGCATATCACCGGCATTCCAAAGGACAGAGCTTCTGCGACGATCATGCCCGCTCCTTCGTGAGAGGGGAATATAAATACCGAAGATGCTTTGAGTAACTTCATGAGTTCACCGCGCTCCATCCATCTAATGAACCGAACATACTGATCTACATCCAGGTCCACGGCCAGCCTCCTTAAAAATGGCTCTTCAGGCCCGCTTCCAATGATCAGCAATTCACACCTTTCCCGCTCCCTGTGATCCGTTCCGGCAATAAAAGAAGCAAAGGCGGAAATACTGAGATCAAAACCTTTCAGTGGCACCAGCCTTCCGGCAGACACAAGCGTAAATTTTTTATCTGACTTTGAACGCCGATACCCAAAATCCGAGGTGGCGACCGAAGGCATCGTGGTATATTTCCCTTTGGCAATACCGAGTACTTGAGGCACACTTCCGTTCATGGAAAGAATATGATCCGCTTTGACGGCCGTATTTCTTAACGAGGCCGAATACTTCCAGCAATATTTTTTGACTTGCCACCTCAACCTGTCTTTGATTTCGTAACTTTTGCGGTACTTTTTCAGGTATTGCACTGGAATCGGAGGATGGTGCCCCACCGGCCCCCACACAAAAGGCTTACCGAGCTTCCACAGATAGGATGGCGTCCAGTCATTATGAAAATTGAGGTTATGAGCAATGTCAAATGCTATATTTTGCCGCTTAATAAATGCCGGTACAGCTTTTTGCCACATCCAGTAATACAGCATGGCCCCTCTTTCCTTCTGCTTCCAAAAACGCTTCCAGTAGGGCAGATCGAAATAAAGAAATTCGATTTTTTCATACGCGACATCGGGATTCCCCTGCATATACTTCTGGATATTGGCCCTGTTGTTTTTCCGGGTCACTGCCACCACCCGATTGTATCTGGCTATTTGATATATAAAATTCCAACCCATGCCATCTTCTGAACCTTTGTAAGGATCGATGGCATATGCAGTCGCCAGGATTGTCTTTTGATTATGCATCTCTTTTCCTTATTAATTTTGCGGGAACTCCTCCAATTATGCTGTTGGCAGGAAAGGACCTTGTGACTACCGAACCTGCCGCCAACACGCACCCTTTTCCAAGGGTCACACCATCGAGTATGGTTACCTTGCTGCCTATCCAGCAATTGCTGCCGATCTTTATCCCCCTTCGCGACACCCCCTGAAGTCTGATGACCACATCCGGGTCGCTGAAATTGTGATTTTCGGGATGACAACTGAAATATTGTCCAGCAATACAATCATCCCCGATTTCCAGTCCGCCACCGCCTCCCAGATATGCAAATTCTCCGATACCGACATTGTTGCCGATCTTTATAAACCTTCCGGGGTTCTCCATGGATGTAGACACAA
>JAKSDO010000022.1 GCA_022360055.1 Cytophagales bacterium
TCCTTATAAATGGAAATTTTATAGAATTGACACTCTGACTCCATTACAAGCACTAATATCAAGACTGGCTGAATAAAATAGCAGGTTCATATTGCTTCACAAATGCCGTAACAAATAAAAAAGTGAATAGTGACCTCATGTTAACTGCAAAAAATCAGGTTTACCGACCGATCAATTCTGAGTTTCAAAATTAGAGGTATGGGATACCGTGATCAATCCTAACATGTTATGATTTATTCTCTCACACAATGGATTGATTTTCAGTACTTAATGCTTTTTATGTGCATCAGATGCAGTTGGCATTCCCTAATAATGGGTATGGTATCGCAATTATTATGGATGTAGAAAACTCATCCGTTATTTTACTCCGGCATTTCAAAGGGAAAGATTTGATATTCAAAAACAAGATTTCTTTGAGGATAGTGAATTTAGATCAGATGCTTAAAAGTGCCGCTACTAAATTGCTCAATATCGAAAAACATATATAAAAAATCGAGTATTTTAGCCGACAAAAACCTGATCGGATTGATGAAAAAAGCAATGCTATTTTTTGTGTTTATTATCCTGGTCCGATTTGCTTATTCTGCCAATGTCAAATTGAAAATTCAACAATGGCAGCCGAACAAAGGATTACCTGAAACATCTGTTTTATCCATAGACCAGGATGAGGAGGGATTTATCATTCTGCATTGTTCCGATGGAGTTTATCGCTTTAATGGCAGGACTTCCTATCTTGTTCACGATCAATCATTGAAAAGTGCTCCGGAGGAAGTGCGGTTGGAAAACGGCCGGTTATTGATTTACGGAGATACGATAGAGGGGGACTTTAACGGTCTGCTGGCGATAAAAAATCAATATTGGCTTGCCGGATCATCCGGTCTGGGCCGGGTTGATGTCCCAACCAAGACGATTGATTGGCTGAACAAGGACGGTGAACTGCCGGATACCAACTGTTTGCATCCGGTTGCCGATCCCGATGGCAAGATTTGGTTTTCGATGCCGCTTATGGGGGTTGGTTTTTATGAACCTGACAGTAAGAAGTTTTATTCCATACGGAACTTTGATGAATATCCAAATTTTCCGGGCGCACATGAGGTTCTTTCGGTATTGCTGGATCAGGATATTACCTATCTGTTTTTCGATCGTAACGGTAGTTTATGGATTGCTGCCGGCAATGACGGGTTATATAAAATTTCATTTGAACTGCAGCGGTATCAGTTTTTTCGTTTTGAATTTGATAAAGAGGCCGGGCTGGCGCACCGCGATATCAGTTTCCCCTTGGCTACACATGATGGAGATGTTTGGATAAGTACCTGGGGTGGAGGAATAAACCTGTGGGCAAAGGAAGAACTGGAATCTGCCCGGCCCGGTTTTAAACGTGTTCCTCTGCGCATTGACGGAGACAAACCATTTCCGGATATGCGTATTTTTCCCCTGATGGAAGATTCCGGGAATAATATCTGGATCGGATCAAGAAATGGAGGCTTGTATATGATCAACGGCCAAAATCGTAAAATGAAGAATTATAAGTTTGAAATTTTCAATCGTGCAAACGGGAACCTTCCAAATGATGAAATAAGTAGTTTATGCGAGGGCCTTAATAAGGATATCTGGTGTGGAACATATAGCGGACTGGTTCGTATCGATTCGGCTTTGAATTGCGAGACTTCTTTTAGCGAACTGGAGGATCCCGATTTCTTTAGAAAGACAAATATATCCATGGTTGGTATTTCAGAGAAAAAGAGGATGTGGATTGGAGCACGCAATAACAAGCTGTATTTGTGGGATTTCGTCACCGATGAAATTGATAGTTTTCAAGTAGCAGATCCTGAAGCGGATGGCCGGGTTTTTAACCATGCCCATGTAAATGATACGGACTGGTTTGTAAGTTCAAAAGGTATTTTCTATTACGATAAGATTGAAAATGAAATTTGCTTTTATGAGAACAATCTTCTGCTGCCTCACGTATTTACGGAGTCGTTACTTGCCGATGAGGAGGGAATGCTTTGGATAGGTTCAAGTGCCGGGCTGGCAAAGATAAACCCTGTGACAAATGAAGTAAGTACATTTAATTTAACAGGCGGTACCATGGGTACGAATTTCACACAGGGAGCTTCGAAAGATGACAGGGGATTTATGTATTTTGGCAGTCGCTACGGATTATATCGCTTTCATCCTAAAAACATGGTATTTGAACCGCCTGCCACACCAATCGTCATTTCCGAGATCGGAATTTCAGGTGAAGCCATATCCCTGGATTCTTTAAAGAAATCCGGCATCTGGAAAATCAATGATGAGGGAAATTTCTACCTTCAGTTGAAGCACCAACAGAATACGGTTACCCTCAATTATTTAAACCTGGATTATGAGAAAGATGCGGAAAGGTCTTACGAAATTATTTTGAGAGGACATGATATTGATTGGTCGATAACTTCCGATACGCACCGGACCTGGAGTGATTTGAAACCCGGAAATTACACATTCAAAGTGAAGGAAAAGGGGCAAAAAAACGCGACCGGGCTGGATTTCGAAATACGTCCCCCGTGGTGGGTAACCTGGCCGGCTTTCCTGGCTTATTTTTTGGTTTTAACGGTTTTAATATTAATTTTTTACAGGGTTACTTCAATTCGCGCAAAGGAAAAAGAAAAACGCCGGCAGAAAGAAAAATACGACCAATTGCGATTTCGCTTTTTCCTGAATATTTCCCATGAAATCCGCACACCTCTTACCCTGATAAAAGGAGCCATCGATCGTTTGTTTGACGTTGAGAAGGAAGTTGAAAACAAAGAACTGCAGCGGATAAAATACAACACAGGCCGGCTGATCAGGATGGTAAATGAGGTGTTGGATCTCAAAGAAATTGAACGGACTGAAATGACGGTGCGTATTTCTTATTTTAATCTGAAAAGCTTTTTGGAGTCTACGGCAGATGCTTTTCGTTTGCGAGAAGATACGTGTAACATTGAACTTGACTTGCCCGAGTCCACGGTTTGGATCAATAGCGGGCGCGAGCTGCTTGAAACAATTCTCTACAACCTGCTCTCCAACGCCCTTAAATTCAGTCCTGAAAACGGCCGGATCAAGATATCGCTTACATCTTATGAAAGCGCTTGCGCTATTTCCGTACGGGATTTTGGGGTCGGTATTCCCAGGGAGGAGCAGAAAAAGATATTCGACCGTTATTACAAGTATGATGAGAACAGGGCACACGGTGCCGGGATCGGCCTGGCACTCGTGAAGGAATTTGTTACTTTGCTGAATGGTAAAATCGAATTGGAAAGCGCGCCGGATAAGGGGAGCACGTTCATCGTTACCTTACCACTGGAAATACCGGAGTCTTCATTAAAGGCGGAGAAAAAATTATCCGGCACAAACGGCAAGGTCATTTTAGTAGTTGATGACCATGCGGATATTCGGTCATTTATTTCTGAAATTTTTGAGAAAACATGCACCTGTATAGAGGCTGAAAATGGCAAATTGGCACTGGAATTAATCAAAGAGACCACACCCGAGCTGATTATTTCCGACGTGATAATGCCTGAAATGAATGGTTTTGAGCTCTGCAATAAATTGAAGGAAAATATTGAAACGAGCCACATTCCGGTCATTCTTCTGACAGCTAAAACCGATTTTGATACTGAATTAATGGCGACAGAATGTGCTGCGGATGCTTTCGTTGCCAAGCCGTTCAATGAACGATTACTCAGAGCGAGAGTTGAGCAATTGATTGAACAGCGAAGAGTTCTCCGCGAGAAATTTTCCGGTTTACAAGATCATGAAAAAACCCTAAAATTTAGTCCTATTGATAAAGAATTCATTCGAAATCTGGAAAATACTATTGAAGATCATCTCGATGATTCAACATTTGGTGTCGATGATTTATCGGCCACATTAGCGCTAAGCACTTCAGGTCTTTATCGCAAATTAAAAGCCCTGACCGATCAAAGTCCGGTTGAATTTATTCGCAACTTCCGGTTGCGAAAAGCGGCTGAAGCATTAATGGAATCCAATCATTCCATTACGGAAATTGCCGATATGACCGGGTTTGGCACCCAAAAATATTTTTCAAGATGTTTCAAGGAACAGTTTGGCATATCCCCCCTTCAATACAGAAAGAAGAGGACATAGCAAGGGATATATAGTTGTACATCTTTGAACGGATACAAAAAATGCAATTACCCGTTTTTCTTCCGATCTTCTCAGCTCATTTCAGGATTTAGATACTTTTTTGCATGAATTGAACACTTCGGAAGGTTAGTTTTTAATGAAATTTGCCTCTGTAAATGTAAAAAATAAGACGCCTGTTCTTTCGCGCAAATAAGTTACAGGAATTTTACTCACTTTTTTAATAAGGAAATACATAATCATGAGAAAAAAGGTTTCAGGATTAAGTATCCTGTTTTTTCCCATAACCTTTGTTTGTTTCGGACAGGAAAAATCAGTGTCATTTAGTGAAGTACTTCAGCGCTATTGGAACCTTGAGCAGTTGGCCGTTTTACCAAAATCAGGCGAGCAGAATGGGATGATCTCCAGTTATGACCGCAATAGCATGTATGACCTCGAACAAAACAAATACCTCAACTGGGCAGCCAATAAAGACGGTGAGGGGTTTGTGAGAGAGGAAGGCGATTATTTTGTTTTGGCGCACATTAAAGGAACCGGCTTTATTAACCGCATTTGGTCGGCCAAACCCGAAAAGGGTGTGGTTATTTTTGAAATAGATGGTAAAGAAGTTTTGTCCTTACCTGCAGCGCATGTATTTGACGGAAAGCATGAATTATCGATTAGTTAAAAAAAAATCCGGTCTGTTGGTTGTTTTGATTTTATCTGCCATTGGTTTAATGGCTCAAAATCAATTCGGACATATTATCCCTGAAGAAAAGGGGCTTTCAAGAGCATGGAAAAACTCGTTGCTTGATAAAGGGGAACAAAAAGTTTATCGCGGCGAGGAGTTAAAAACAATTGGTATGCCGGTCGGTGGCATTGCCGCCGGACAACTGTATGTGCGCGGCGATGGCACATTGGCTTGTTGGTGGATTGCAAACAATGCCTACAATACCGGTTACGGTATCGACCATTTGCTCAATTTTGAAACCGCGCAAGGTCCCTGGAAAGTATGCTACCAAACCTTTGAACCCTTCAGCTATTTTAAGCAAGGCTTTAACGTCGAAATTCGATCCGGGGGCAAGACAATTAAAAAAGAATTAAACAAATCGGGATTTGACAATATTGGTTTTATTGGCGAATACCCGATCGCCCGCATTCTGTATGAAGATAAAAAGGAACAGCTTCCGGTAAAAATCGAGATGGAAGCCTTTTCTCCATTTATCCCGTTGAATGCCCGCGAATCGGCAAATCCGGCAACAATCCTGAAATTCAAATTAAAAAATACATTGAAACAAGCTGTCGATGTTAACCTGACCGGATATATCCAGAATATGGTTATGGCCGACCTCAAAAAGGAAGTGAAAGGAAAAATAAGAAATTACAAAATCAATTCTAACGGGAAAGATGCATTGTATATGGATTTTGTTCCCGAAGACCCAAAGCTTCGAACACATCCTTATTTTGGCAATATGGCTCTTACATTATTGGATGGAAACGGAGATGTCGAAACCGATTTAAGCAATCCTTCCGAAAATCTTACTGAAAAAGCATTGGGGGAAGAGCTTGTCGGTAGTGTACGCGGGAATGTACGGTTGAGCTCAGAAGAAGAAAAAGAGATTACGTTTTTATTGACCTGGTTTTTTCCGAACCGGCCGCTAAAGTATGGCGATGGCGGCAACTGGAACCAAGCAATTTTGACCAAAGGACCGGCCCGGGGAAATATGTATGCCAACTGGTACAATTCATCGGCTGAAGTGGCCGGATATATCGACACCAACTTCGGGTGGTTGACAACCGAAACATATCGATTTCATGATAGCTGGTACAATCAGGCAAATTTACCTTATTGGTTAAAACAGCGCATCATGATGCCTGTTTCGACTTTGGCTACCGAGACCTGTCAGTGGTGGGCCGATGATAAATTCTGGGCGTGGGAAGGTGTTGGCTCATGCGTTGGTACCTGTACACACGTTTATAATTACGAACAGGCCATTGCCCGGCTTTTCCCGGAATTGGAACGCAATATTCGTGAAAAAACCGACTTTGGTACATCCTTTAATGATGATGGGTCCATTGATGCAAGAAATGGGTGGGGGCATGTGCTGCTTGACGGGCACATCGGAGCAATCTTGAAATCGTACAGGGAATATTTGATGTCGAAAGATAAGTTGTTTCTTTCCCGTAATTGGGAAAAGATTAAAAAAGCCATGCAGTATGCCATGAATCAGGACGGTGATTTAAACGGACTGATTGAAAGAAGACAATCAAATACCTATGATATAAGTTTTATGGGCCCCAATACCTATGTCGGGGGACTATATCTTGCGGCACTGAGGGCTGCTTCCGAAATGGCATTCGAAATGGATGATATTAGTTTTGCCCGTCAATGCGACAGGATATTCGAAAGCGGGAGCCAATTATCGGTCGAACGGTTGTGGAACGGGCATTACTTTAAGCAGGAGGTGGACTTAAGTATTCATCCAAAGTTTCAATATGCCAACGGATGTCTGAGCGACCAATTATTTGGTCAAACCTGGGCGCATCAAATGAATCTGGGATATATCTATCCGAAAGATAATGTGAACGCCGCCCTAAATTCCATTTGGAAGTACAATTGGACCTTGGATGTAGGGCCACACACAGAAAAATTTGTTCCTGAGCGTTATTATGCCCATGCCGGAGAGCCGGGCCTGTTAAATTGTACCTGGCCCATCAGTGAACACCTTAATGAAAATGCGGTTCGCTACCGCAACGAAGTATGGACAGGAATTGAATACCAGGTAGCCACCAACATGATTTACGATGGAATGCTTGAGGAAGGCCTTTCGATCGTAAAAGGTATACATGAACGATACCGCCCGGAAAAACATAATCCTTGGAATGAAATTGAGTGCGGAGACCACTATGCCAGGGCTTTGGCTTCTTGGGGATTACTTATTGCGCTCGAAGATTACTTTTACCATGGCCCGAAGGGAATCCTGAAGTTTTCTCCCAAAATAAATAAGAATGAGTTTAATGGTTTTTTTACGGCTGCGGAAGCCTGGGGAAACATCAGTCAAAAGATTCGTGCCAATAGCCAGATCAATTCAATTAAAATTGAATATGGTAAACTGTATCTGGATCATGTGGAGTTTGAGACCGACCTGCAAGGGAAGGAAGTGATCATCAAAAAAAACGGTCAAGTAATACATGGTTTATCTGAAATATCCGGTGGTAAAGCCACGGTAAAAGGTGTCAATTTGAATTTAAATGCCGGCGATACAGTAACAATTGATCTTAAGTAAAATCGCTTCACCAAATAAAATATCAACATAGAGTGTGCGCCTTTAGTAGAGTATGGGCCAGTGAGCGTCTAAATGCGCTAAAACCGGACTCAACTTTGGCGTGAATAAAATTCAGATCGGGATTACTGTTTAGTACGGAAACATTTATCCAAAATATTGTGAAGATGAAAAGAATAGGAATCGTATCGGTAGTATTGCTTTTTACAGCAACGGCGCGGTCAATCGAAACCAAAGACTTAAAATACATTGGTATGCCCGTGGGTGGAATTTGCACCGGGCAGGTTTATCTGGGCGGCGATGGTCAGCTTTGGAACTGGGATATTTTTAATGTGTCGATGCTGAACCCGGGAAATGAAGCCGGATGCCGGTTTTATGTAAACCCGCTGGTCCCGTTCAAAACTTTTGAAAATGGCTTCGGCCTGAAAATAAAAGACGGCCACCGGGTATTTTTCCGTCCGCTTAATCGTACTGGTTTTTCAGATATCCGCTTCGAGGGCGAATATCCTGTAGGAAATGTTTATTACAGAGACGTTTCATGCCCGGTAAGTGCCAGCCTGAAAGCCTACTCGCCATTTATCCCCACCGATGCCGATAACTCGGGAATACCGGTTACCGTGCTGGAATACACCCTCACCAACAACCTCGAAAATACGGTTGAGGTTGAACTAAGCGGTTGGTTGCAAAACATGTCGGGTTTCCAGACCGGAAAAGGCAAAGATGGAAAGCATGTCAATCGCGTACAAACTACCGATAGCTATAACCGCTTGATTTGTGACATTTCCGGAGACCTTGAGCATGAAATGGCCGATTGGGGAAGCATGAGCCTTACGCTTTTGGGCGAAGGAAAAGCATCGGCAGAAGCTTACATCAACAAGGGGATCGACCTTTGGCTGGGGAAAGATAACAGTAGTGAAGCCACCGCGGATTTAGGCGACAAACTGGTTGGAAGCGTAGCCGGGAATGCCACGCTGACAAAGGGTGAAAGCAAAACATTTACTTTTCTGATTAGCTGGTATTATCCGAATGTACATCTCTGGAATGCGGCACATAACTGGAAAAACAGGGAGAATTTGCGCCATTACTATTCAGGTAAATTTAAAGACGCCGAAGATGTTGTAAATTATGTAATTGCCAACAGGTGGTTGCTCGACGAAACAAAAAAATGGAACGATACCTGGTACGATTCTTCACTGCCGAAATGGTTTCTCGACCGTACTTTTGCGAATGTAAGCACACTGGCAACAAATGCTTGTTTGCGCTTTGATGATATAACCGATGACCCGGATAACGAAGGGCGTTTTTACACGTTCGAAGGCGTGTACATGGGCCCCGGAACCTGCACCCATGTGTTCCATTACGAGCAGGCTTTAGGGCGTGTATTTCCCAATCTGGCAAGACAGCTTCGTGAACAAATCGACCTTGGGCTTTCGTATCAGGAAGACGGTTGTATTGGCTATCGGGGGGAATTCTCGGATATTGGAAAACACGACGGACGCGGTTATGCGGTTGATGGCCATGCCGGAACGATCCTTCGCATTTACCGTGAGCACACCATGGCTTCGGATGACGCTTTTCTGAAAAAAAATTGGCCTAAAATCAAAAAAAGTGTTGAATACATGATTAACCATGATAAGGAAAAGACCGGAAAAGCCGACGGGATATTGGAAGGAGTGCAGTACAATACGCTCGATCGTATTTGGTACGGAAAAAACACATGGATAAGCGGATTGTATGCGGCATCCTTAAAAGCCGGGGCTGAAATGGCATTGGAAATGGGCGATAAAAAGTTTTCAAAGACCTGCACGAAAATAGCCGGTTTGGCCTACAAAAATATCTCGGAAGAACTGTACGACGGCGAATATTTCATCCATAAGCGAGATTCGGGGCACATGGATACGCCAAACACCAACATGGGCTGCCACACCGACCAGCTTTTGGGGCAATATTGGTCAACGCAGGTGGGACTTGGCGACATTTTACCCGCTAATCAGGTCAAGTCGGCTTTAAAAGCCATTGTAAAATACAACTATGTGGAAAACTATGGTGATTACCTGGCTACGGCAGACATTCCGATTAAACGCTGGTATGCCGATTACGACGAGCCGGGAATTATCATGTGTACCTTCCCAAAAGGTGGAGGCGATCAGGCACCCGGTAAAATTAAAAGCGAATGGGAGAAAACCATTGTGGGCTACTTTAGTGAAATATGGACCGGTCAGGAACACCAATTGGCTGCAGCCTTAATTTCGCAAGGCCTTGTTGACGAAGCTTTAAAGGTTGAAAAAGCGGTGCATACGCGTTATGCTCCGGAGCGCCGTAATCCATACAACGAAATTGAATACGGAAACCATTATACCCGAGCCATGAGTGGTTATGCGCCATTTGTTTCCGCAAGCGGTTTTTATTTCCACGGTTCCAAAGGCATTGTCGGTTTCGAACCAAAAATCAATCCTGAAAATTTCAAATCGGCATTTATCGGTGCGGAAGGTTGGGGGCAATTTTCGCAAAAACTTGAGCATGGACAGCAATATTGTACCATCGAGTTGAAACATGGAACATTGGATTTAAATCAAATCAAATTGGTATCGGGGTTAGACAAAGACGCAAAATCCGTAAAAGTATTCATGAACGGAGCATCAATTCAAACTCGTTTTGAAGGAACAGGTAAGTCAATCCTTATTGAATTGAACCATCTCTCGCTGAAAGCCGGAGACAAACTGGAGATAAAAATTTGAACTATCGGATGATCTGAATTCCATAGATCGGGAAGTAAAAAGTAAATTGTGTAATGAATTACAGGGAGATAACACTTTTAGCAATATTCTTTATCGGCTTTGCGGGAATCGGACTTAAAGCTCAAAATAAGTGGGGACATATGATCCCGGAAGAAAAAGGGTTGGATTCGGAGTGGAAAAAGTCGCTGCTTGAAAAGGGGGAGCAAAAAATTTATCGGGGGGAAGAGTTAAAAACCATTGGCATGCCGGTTGGCGGCATTGGCGCCGGTCAGCTTTATGTCCGCGGCGATGGAACATTAGCATGTTGGTGGATTGCCAATAATGCCTACAATACCGGGCCGGGCCGTTCAGATGAGATGAATTTTAATACTGTCCAGGGGCCATGGCAGGTTTGTTATCAAACGTACGAACCCTTCGGCTACTTTAAACAAGGTTTTGAAATTGAAATTACCACCAAGGGCAAAAAGACAAGTAGACGACTCAATAAGGCTGATTTTAATCATATCGGTTTTGTGGGCGAGTATCCCATTGCACGTGTCTATTATGAGGACAAATCGGTCAAGCTGCCGGTAGATATCGAAATGGAAGCGTTTTCGCCTTTTATTCCACTGCATTTAAGGGAATCTGCCAACCCGGCTACGATCTTAAAATTTAAACTAAAAAACATTTCAAACGCCCGGGTAGAGCTCAGCCTATCGGGCTACATCGAAAATATGGTGATGGCCGATTTAAAAAATAAGGCCAATGGTGTAATCAGAAATAGCGACAAAAGTACTTCGGAAAGAAAGACATTATTCATGGAATTTGTACCTGAAGATGGGAAATATACCTTCCACCCATATTTTGGCAACATGTCGTTAAGCTTGTTAAACCGGAAAGGAAACATTAATACGGGTAATGGCAATAATAAAGCTCAAAGCAAAAACCTTGGCGATGAACTGGTGGGTAACGTGTCGGCAACTTTGGAACTTCAACCGGGTGAGGAAGAAGAGGTGGTGTTCTTGTTATCCTGGTATTTTCCAAACAGGCCCCTTGAAACCACGATGGGGTGGGATTGGAATAAACCCATTCAAACAAAAGGCCTGATTAGAGGTAATATGTATTCCAATTGGTTCGGTTCTTCGCTGGATGTTGCAGATTATATCCTGGGCAATTTCAACGACCTTGTCGGGGGCACTTATCGGTTCCACAAGAGCTGGTATGTGAAATCAAACTTACCCTACTGGTTAAAGCAGCGAATTTTAATGCCGGTTTCTATTCTCGCCACCGAAACCGTGCAGTGGTATGCCGATGATAAGTTTATGCTATGGGAAGGTGTGGGTTCTTGTTATGGGAATTGTACGCATGTGTATAACTACGCCCAGGCCACGGCTAATCTTTTTCCCGAAATTGAGCGCAGTATTCGCGAAAAGTCCGATTTCTCAGCTTCGTTTACAAAGGATGGAGGAATCTTATCCAGGGATGGGAGGGAGCGTATTTTTATGGATGGCCACTTAGGGGCGATCTTAAAAGCCTACCGTGAGCACCTGATGTCGAAAGATAATATTTTCTTGTCGCGCAACTGGAGCAGGATTAAAAAAGCCATGGAATATGCGATTGCAGAAGACGGAAATGCCGATGGGTTGATGGAAACTACCCAGTCGAACACCTATGACATCAATTTTAGCGGTGCCAACACCTATGTGGGGAGTTTATATTTGGCCGCTTTAAATGCTTGTGCCGAAATGGCCGCGATTGTAAATGATCATGATTTTGCCGTAAGGTGTTTAAAAATCTCGGATCAGGGGAGCAAACTATCGGTTGACAGATTATGGAACGGTCATTATTTTATTCAGGATGTGGATCTGAAAAAACATCCCAAATATCAGTATGCAAAAGGGTGTTTAAGCGACCAGTTGTTTGGGCAAACCTGGTCGTACCTGCTACATCTCGGTAGTCTTTATGAAGAAGAAAAAGTAAAAACCACATATAATTCAATCTGGAAATATAACTGGGCGCTCGATATCGGCCCGCAAGCTCAAAAATATACACCTGAACGTGATTTTGCGCATGCCGGAGAACCGGGCCTGTTTATTTGTACCTGGCCATTCAGCGAGCACATGAATAAAAATGGCGTGAGATACCGGAACGAAGTATGGACCGGCATTGAATACCAGGTGGCTACGGGTATGATTTACACGGGTATGATCGAAGAAGGACTATCGTTGGTTAAAGGAGTGCATGAACGCTACCGTCCGGAAAAACACAATCCCTGGAATGAAGTTGAATGTGGCGACCACTACGGACGAGCTATGGCTTCCTGGGGAATTTTAAAGGCCTTGGAAGACTATTATTACGATGGCCCCAAAGGAATAATGAAGTTTGCTCCAAAAATTTACCGGGACGATTTTAATGGCTTTTTTACCACTGCCGAAGCGTGGGGAAACCTCACTCAAAAGGTTTCAGGTGAGAAACAGGTGAATACAATTGCAATTGAATATGGGAAATTGTATGTAGATGCGATTGAAGTCCCTGCCGCAAGTAGAAATGTGGTAGTAAGGGTGAATGGCAATAAAATAGGCGCAGACCATAATACCAGCGGTGGAAAACTTCGGATTACCAACCTGAAGCTCAATTTGAAAAAAGGAGATACCCTGGAAATTATTCAAGTAAAATAAACAATCGAATAAGCACAAATTGCAGTGCACTTTAGAAAAGGTATTTTTGGCTCCATCACAATCGCTGTCTTCATTATTGGGATTTCACTTTCAAAGATGAAGCCCTTACATTAAGTGTCCCGTTTAAAATGACGGTTTCCGGAGTCATATGCTCATTTTCTATTTTTTTAAGTAATAGTTTTGCAGCTATTTCTCCCATTTCGTGTGTGGGCTGTATAACGCTGGTAAGCGGCGGATCAACCAATTCCACTAAGGGTGACTCGGAAAATCCGGTTAGAGCTATATCCGTTGGGATCGAAAGACCATTTTTTTTTATCTCACGCATCGCACCAAAAGCGGTTTTATCGTTTGCGCAAACAATACCATCCGGTATATTGTCCTTTTCAATTAATCCTTGCATGACCTGTTCGCCTTCTTCTACAAACAATCCTGTTTCAGTGATCCAATCCTTATCATATTTTATCCCATACTTATCCAGTGCTTTTTTGAATCCTTTTATTCGATTTCTGGCAAGCAGAAGATGATTATAAGCCGAAAAGTGAAATATCTTTTTACAGCCCTGCTTTATTAAATGTTCCGATACAAAGAAAGACCATTTAAAATCATCAAAAATTACTTTCGAGGCGGATAGATCTTCATTATACCTGTTAAAAAAAATAATGGGATAATTCTGATCTATGAGTGACTTGTAATAATCCAGATTTTTTGTCTCTCTGGAGAGTGAGATGATCAGACCATCAACCATATTCTCTTCCAGGGATTGTACATTTTTCAACTCAGTCTCAAAACACTCGTTTGATTGAACAATTAATACCTGATATCCTTTTTTGATTAAAACATCCTGAATCCCAATAATTACCTCCGGGAAAAAGGCGTTTATGAATTCCGGAACAACAACACCTATATTTAAAGTTTTCTTCTGAATGAGCTTCTTCGCAATTGGATTCGGATGATAGCCCATTTCCTTTCCTACTTTATTGGTGGTACCTGACCGGAACTGCCTATCCGCACTGGAGTGGGGCCGAACAGGATGGGAACTTAAACCCCGGGATACCACTTTACAGATCAAAAAACCTGACAGACTGGGAGTTTGTAAAGATCATCGTTGAACGACCTGATTCTACCAAATGGTACTATCGCCGTTTCTGGGCACCTGAAATCCACCAGATAAATGGGAAGTATTATGCAATCTTAAATTGTAGAAATTCAGAGCAGGGTTATGACTGGCAGCATATCGGTTATGCCGTAGCTGATCAGATTGAAGGGCCATATACAGTTGTGACTGAAAATAAACCGCTCGCAAGGGGAAATGACCTGACATTCTTTAAGGATGATGATGGAAAAATCCAGAGGAAAGAGCCATCCTATACAATTCAGAATATAACCTTGGAGAGATAATAATGAAACGTTTATTGATTTTTATACCTTTTTTAGTGGCAACCTGGGGTGTTGTTTCATGTACAGGTGGAAGTACCAAGCCTCCTGAGACTTCTGCTACAACCATCGATACTATGGAAATTGGCGAACAAATTACCATATACAAAATGCCCTATGCATACGATCATTCAATCATACATAATCCAAAACAGGAAAAGTGGCATTTATACGGAATTGAAGCCGGTAACAAAACTTTCATCCACCTGACTGCGGATTCTCTAACACAGGAGGGATGGGAAAAACATGAGCCATTCTCGTTTAAGGAAGAGGAAATCTGGGCCCCCCACATCATTGAGCATGAGGGGGTGTATTACATGTACTTCACAAATATCGGTGTTCCACGCGAAATTCGTTTGGCCACTTCAAAAGATTTATTTGAATGGGAACATTATTCGGAAGAACCATTGTTTGCCTGGGGCAATGAGTCAAATCCCAATTTGAAGAATAAGGACCCAATGGTTTTTCGTGATGATGTCAATGATCAATGGATTATGTATGTAACCATGATGAAAGATGTTAAGCAT
Source organism: Cytophagales bacterium (assembly GCA_022360055.1). Taxonomy (GTDB): domain Bacteria; phylum Bacteroidota; class Bacteroidia; order Cytophagales; family Cyclobacteriaceae; genus JAAUQL01. Next base: position 14,745 of record JAKSDO010000022.1, read on the forward strand.
TGGGTGGTGGGTTATACGACCAGCAAGAATCTGGTTAATTGGTCTGATTATAAAATCTGTTTTGACGAAAATACAGAGTCGCCAGGAGTAGAATCTCCTTTTGTAGTTAAA
>JAKSDO010000281.1 GCA_022360055.1 Cytophagales bacterium
GATGGTTCTACTGAAACAATCATTTCTGACGAATCGTGGAAAGTTACGGAAGGCCCGATAACGCATAGTGCAATTTTGGGCGGAAGCGATTACGATGCACGTAAACTCCCTGAAGGTTGGGCAAAAACAGGATATAAAGATTCCGGCTGGTTGAATGCTGCTCAAACAAAAGGCACTGGAGGTCAATTAAGGGCAAGCATATCTCCTCCAATCAAGGTTATGGAAGTGTTTGAACCTGTAAAGATTGACGAGCCCGAGCCTGGTGTATTTGTTTACGACTTTGGGCAAAACGCTTCCAGTATTCCAAAGTTGCGGATAAACGGAAAATCAGGCAAAGTGGTAAGAATGACACCGGCAGAACAACGTTTTGGCAATAGTCCGCAGACCAATGATGGTGACGGCAGGGTAAACCAGGCAGGTGTGGGAAGTCCAAATTATTGGGAATATACCTTAAAAGGTGGCGACACCGAGGAGTGGATGCCGCAGTTTACCTATACCGGTTTTCAGTACATGGAGGTAAGCGGTGCGGTTCCTCAAGGATACCCAAATCCCAAAGGCCTGCCCGTTGTGGAATCTTTGGTTTCATGCCATGTGCGTAGCAATGTTGCAACAGTGGGGACTTTTAGCTGTTCAAATCCAAAAATCAACGCCATTGAGAAAATGATTACCTGGTCGGAAAAAAGCAATATGGCGCATGTACTGACCGATTGTCCACACCGGGAAAAACTGGGATGGCTTGAACAGGCTTACCTGATGGAACCCGGCCTTGGCTTTAAATTTGATATACTCAGCTTTTACAACAAGGTTACCGCAGATATAAATGATGCCCAGGATGAAAATGGGGCAATATATACGGTTGCACCCAACTTTGCCAATTGGAAAGAAGTCGGTTTTGGCTATACTCCTGAGTGGGGAGCTGCCGGAGTCGTTATTCCATGGCAGGTTTACCGGCGTTATAGCGACCTGGGTATTTTGGAAGCAAATTACGATATGATGAGAGGTTTTGTGGATTATATGCACGAGACTTCCGGTGACTTGATTCCTATTGCAGGATTGGGCGATTGGTGCGATTACGGGCATGGCTATAAAGGATGGTATTCACGCTATACCCCTTTTGAGCTGTCGGCAATGGCCACATTTTACATCTGTACCGATATCGTAGCAAAAACCGCAGGGGTAATTGAAAACAAAGATGACAAAACAAAATATGAAAAGCTTGC
>JAKSDO010000161.1 GCA_022360055.1 Cytophagales bacterium
AATATAAACACATGAAACAGGCCATGCCTGAGATCATTTTGAGACACACAGGATCATGATGATCTCAGGCACATGGTGAGGTTTCAGCAAATTTTAAACAGATGAAAAAGAAAATAGCAATTCCCACGGACGCAACCGGCATACTTGACGCCCATTTTGGGCACTGTAAATTTTTTGTCCTTATCACCTTCAGGGATGATGAAATTGTCCTGGAAGAAAAGGTCGTTCCTCCCCCGCACGAGCCGGGCGTACTTCCAAAATGGCTTGCCGATAAACAGGTAACCGATATACTTGCCAGAGGAATGGGACGAAAAGCTATGCAATTATTTAAACAATACGGCATCAATGTGACGGTCGGCGCCCCCCGCGAGGCGGCCAGGGAATTGGCAAAAGGCTATCTAAAAAATACCCTGACGCTATCAGCTAATCACTGCGATCATTGATCATGAGACACGAATGCTACTTTTGCCATCTTAAAACGGTCGAAAAACTTATTGATAAATTCAAACCGCAGAGAAAAGTCGCCGACCTTTTTGCCCGGGCTGTAAACGAACTGCTATACCATAAGCAAGATGGAACGAATCCGATTTTGGCGGGCGATATCCACCGGTTGGCCAAAGACATTATCAATAATTCCGATTTATACCGCGAAGAAAAACATCAGGCAAACAAAGTGCTCCTGGAAAACTATGACGTTTGGGAAGATCTGGTAAAGAACAACGGTGATCCAATGCGGAAAGCCACAAAGCTTGCCGTCGCAGGTAACATTATCGACTACGGGGCTCACTCCGTTCCTACCGATATCGAGAAACAGATTAAAGCTATGCTAAACATCGATTTGGCAATTGATGAAACGGACGAGCTATTTCAAAAAATAGCCCGGGCAGACTCGATCTTATATTTGGGAGATAATGCGGGTGAGATCGTTTTCGATAAACTCCTTATCGAAACCTCGGAACACCCCAATATCACATATGTGGTAAGAGGCCGACCGATAATCAACGATGTAACTCATGAGGATGCCGAACAGGTTGGTATGCATCATGTCTGCAAGGTCGTATCGAATGGATCCGATGTGCCTTCGACACTTTTAAATCTCTGCTCTGAAAAATTTATACGCAAATTCTATAAAACGGATCTCGTGATATCCAAAGGACAAGGGAATTATGAAGGGCTTATGAATGCGGATCACCCGAATTTATACTTTTTGTTAATTGCGAAATGCAAACCGATAGCTGAATTACTGGGCGTAGACCTCTTTGGAATGGTCGTAGGTAAGGGCCCGCGGCTGGAGGCCGGCAGGCGGTGGTAATCGATACCCGGCAGCCATAGGCGTATGACCTAGGTTCCGGTCCGAATATCCGGTCTGTCCGCTACCGGAACCGCACCGGAGGTCAAATCCAATTGGTTTTTCAATGATTATGCGCGGAAAGACGGTGTACTGAAAATTTGAATTATAAAAAGCGAATTATGAACAACAAAACTATTTATTCCAGTATAATAACTATTTGCCGGATACTGGTCGGGCTGGTATTCGTATTTTCAGGTTTTGTCAAAGGAGTAGACCCTCTGGGGACAGCATACAAGATAACCGATTATTCGGAAGCTTTTCATATTGGCTTCCCGGATGCGCTGGCTTTAGTGTTTTCCGTGTTCCTCAACATGTCCGAGTTCGTACTTGGCATTGCCCTGGTCCTTGGAGTTTTTCCAAAATTCTTCATTTCAATGGCCTTACTATACATGTCTCTTTTCACACCGCTCACCCTGGTCCTGGCCATAGACAACCCGGTGACCGATTGCGGTTGTTTTGGAGATGCCATTGTTATGACCAATTGGCAAACGTTCTACAAAAACGTGGTTATAACCGCCATTACTCTTCTCGTATTTCTTTACCGGGGAAAATCGACAGGTCTTATACATCGCCAAATACAATGCGCCGTGATCTTTGTTTCCATATCCGTTTTTCTTTCATTATCCGTATATACATACAGACATCTCCCGATACTCGATTTCCGTCCGTACAAAGTCGGAACTTACATCCCGGACGGGATGAAGATCCCCGACGGCGTCCCGCTCGACTCCTTTGAAATAGTACTAACCTATGAAAAAAACGGTCTATTTGAGGAATTCAGCCCGGATAATATTCCATGGCAGGACACTGCATGGAAGTGGGTCGAAACAAAATCCAGGCTGATTGAACAGGGGTATCATCCCCCGATTCACGATTTCTCATTTCTCGACCCACAGGGCGCAGATGTTACAGAAGCTATTCTACAGGACACTTCATTTGTATTTCTGGCCATCGCTCATAAACTGGATAAAGCCTCAAAGGAAGGATTGAACAAGTTAAAGAAACTTTACCGCTATTGTAAACAACAACATCTTCCCTTCTACTTTGCAACCGCCTCCCCTTCCGCGCAGATCAAGGAATATTCGGATGCCTTATCGCTACCCTATGAATTTTGCTCCGCAGATGATATCATGCTTAAGACCGTTGTCAGGGCCAATCCCGGACTTGTGCTCATACGGCACGGCACCATCGTCGGGAAATGGCACCATAATGATTTTCCTGAGGTTGAAGATCTCCCCGCCATTTATGCGGATGCCGATTCATCTACCGAAAATCATCCTGAAAAGCTTTAGCGTAATAAAAAAATGGAAGCATACGATATGAAAAGCGAAAAAAAGATCATACACAAAACACAATTGAGGCCAAGGTACGGAGAAGTTGACCGTATGGGATATGTATATCATGCCAATTACATCACCTACTGTCATCAGGCGAGAACCGAGTTGTTGCGAGAATTTGGAATCAACGACAGCGTTCTGGAAGAAAACAGCATCATGTTGCCGGTAATTTCCATGGATCTCCGATATTTTAAGCCTGCATACTACGATGAATTACTGACGATTAAGACCGTAATCAGGAAACTCCCCGAAGTTCGATTCCACTTTGAATTTGAGATCCGAAATGAGGCAAAGGAAAAGGTTTGTACGGCAAATTCAACTGTTGTATTTGTCAATAGCGCCACGCGAAAGCCGGTTAAGGTACCTGAACTCATCGAAGAAATATTTAAACAGGAGCTTGAAATTGCCTGTGTATGAAACTAACCGTATTGACCGAAAATGTAGCCGGAGGTCAATTGCTGGCAGAACATGGCCTCTCCTATCTCATCGAATGTGACGGGCGAAGCGTCCTGTTTGATACAGGGCACAGCGATGTATTTCTGAAAAATGCCAAAAAACTTGGGATCGATATTCGAGCGAAGATTAAAACGATTGTCTTAAGTCACGGGCACTGGGACCATGGAGACGGCCTGCGGTACCTGCAGGGGCAAACCTTAATTACCCACCCTTCATCATTTCTTAAAAGATACCGAAAAAATGATCCGTCCCGCAATATCGGGCTGACTTTGAGCAGGCCGGAAGTCGAAAACAAGTTTGACCTAATAGTTTCCGAAATTCCATGCGCTATTGACCAAAATATGATCTTTCTCGGTGAGATACCCCGGTTAAACGATTTTGAAGCACAAGCCACTCCGTTCGTTGATGAAAATGGATGGCCGGATTTTGTCCCGGACGACTCTGCCATAGCGATCTTGCAAGATGACGGGTTAATCGTAGTTACAGGATGTTCCCATGCGGGAATTTGCAATATCGTCGAGTATGCTAAAAAAGTAAGCGGACGCCGTGTTGTAAAGGCAGTTGTCGGGGGCTTTCATCTGAAACGGAATAACCGTCAGACCGAAAAAACCATTCAATACTTTCGAGATCATGGTATGGAGGCCATTTTTCCATCGCACTGCACCGAATTGCCTGCATTGGCGGCATTTCAAAACGCGTTCGAAATAAATCAGGTGAAGACTGGAATGATATTAAACTTTTGACAAAACGATGTCTAAACCCCACTGAATGAACTAAAGCCGCCATCTATTGGGATTACCGCCCCGGTCATAAATTTAGAAGCGTCACTGCACAGAAACTGAACAATGCCGTTGAGTTCCTCCGGCTTCCCGAATCTTCCCATGGGGGTATTGTTCATGATTTTATTGGCTCTGTCCGTGTAATTGCCATGCTCATCAATGAGTATGTCTTTGTTTTGCTTGCTGATAAAAAAACCTGGTGCTATAGCGTTTACTCGAATACCATCCCCGTATTTAGTAGCCATTTCCATTGCCATCCATTTGGTAAAATTATCGATTCCCGCCTTGGCCATGGAATACCCTATTACCCTTGATATGGAATGCGAGGAAGCCATGGAGGAAATATTGATAATGCTACCGTGTCCCTGCTCTGCCATTAGTTTTCCCATGGACAATGTGGGAACCACAGTCCCGAATAGATTGAGATCCAAAACATTCAAAATTGCCTCAAGCGAAAGGTCAAAGACCGATTTATCGGAAGGAATGACCGTACCGGGCACATTACCTCCTGCTGCATTGATCAAGACATCTATGCTCCCCCATTTGTCCAGGACAGACCGTTTCCCGGATTCTATACTTTCAGCATCCAGGACATCAATAGGAATCGCCAATGCATTCCTGCCTTTTTTATTCCAGTTTTCAACTTTTTCTTTTACCATCAAACCTGAACGATAGGTTATGGCAACCTTCATATCGGCCTCAACAAGACTCTTGGCCATTGAACTGCCAAGCACACCGGAACCTCCGGTAATCAGCACAACTTTATTTCTTAAATCATCAAATTCGGTATTCATAAACTTTAATTTTGTTGAATTGATATCCTAGTGAATAGATATTCTCCGTCCGGTCGATTGGCATCATACAGTTTTCACTCCGGTATTGGACATTTGCCGAAGTTCAGGTCTCTCAGCGATCACTTAAACATTATTGCGTCCCTGTCCACAATGCACAACGGATAGTCTAATAATGGTAAATCTTTGAAATGCATCTGCTTCTCATCTTTGGCAAAAGCGCTAATTTTGTAAGCATTCCCTGAGAGCAGATCAACCAAAACCGGGTCGGTAAAATTTACATTTTCCACAGCAAGTAAAATATTAGCTGCATGCATAATATTTTCCTGAGCATTCCAAGGCAGCCAATACGCAATGAGATTTTTGTTTTCTTCAGTTTTGAACGAGGCGACCAACGTAATTGAAGGAAATGCGTCATCTTCCTCGCCAATACCATAAAAATCCCCTTGATTTTCCACGTGTATTTTATGTTCCGCCCGAAATATTTTATAGGAATTATCCATAATCGCACAAAGGTTCTGATACGCAAAATAGCCTGGCTTGGGAATGAACTCGGGATTGGACAGTAGACACTTTTCATTGACTCCTTTTGTACGAACCCTCGAACCTCCACGCTCCCGATATCCAAACAAAGTATCGAGCCCTTTCAGCGGAGATCTTTGTTGCCACTCCATTCTTCCCTCTGAATGCACCAATTTAAAATAGTTACTCATCGCAGCATTACAAAAAAACACATCTGTAAACGCTTGTCGAAGCAACCATTTGGCCTGAATCTTAAGCCCCCAGGGAGCTCGTCCTCTAAAATCGCGCGTGCTGCTGTGTGACGGATAGCCGCATTCGCCTTGCCAAAGCTCAATCTTCGGATTGTATTTATCGATAACCTCCCACAATTTCACAGCTCTGTATGCCCGCTCTTCCGGTACCGATCCGTAATTATGGTAGGTAATAATATCAATTAAACCTGCAGTTCCCACGCTCAAAAATTCATCGGTAAACTCGGGCTGTATACCGGCCGTGGAACCGCCGATCACCTTGGCTTCCGGTTGTATCTTCTTAATTAATTCTGCCGTTTGCTTCAGGAGCCTCCCATATTCCAGACCATCCGGCGTTGCTCCCCAATAATTCCGGTGATTAGGTTCATTCCATACTTCCCAGTAAGCGATTTTGTTCTTATACCTTTTGATCGTAAGTTCAACGAACTTAAGCCAGGCTTCCATAGCTGCGGGGTCCTTGACGGGAGGTTCGGGTTTATAACCGTAGATTTCTGCCAGTCTCGGATCATCGTAAGTCGAAAGCTTTGAATACAGTGTATTGCCATGACCGATGGTCACAAACGGTGTGATACCGGTTTTCAATATGGCATCAAATGCTTTATCGGTCTTGGACCAGTCGTATTTGCCCCTTTCTTTCTCGATGTCGTTCCACGAGGCATTCAATCGTGTCCATTTTACTCCGATTTCGGCTGCCCGCTCCAGCAACTGCGGGTCAAGCGTGCTCGCCTGTATCCCCCAATAAGAAGCTTTTATATCTTTTGAATGCTTTGGTTGCAGTTGTCCGATGTATTCCAGTTTTTCAAATGTCCGGTTTTCCTGCTGTACATTTCTATTGGTGGAAGTACTGCAATCATTGAATAACAGCAACAGGGTACCGGCGATTCCGGCGGAAAAAAAACGTATTAATCCAAACCTCATTTCTTAAGATTATTTTGATATGTTCTTGATTTATACAAAGTCTATCGGTGCCCACAGAGAAATTATGCAATGCTTCTCATATGAATGCAAAATTTATAATCCGGAGTATATCGAATTATAGAGACAGATCCGTTATCGTTCTTTTAAAAGAAAATTCTCGTGTTTACCACTCCAATACTTTTCAAGCTTTGGTATCAAGTTATAGAACCTGTCGGGAATCCGATCAAAAAAGTTTAAGGGATGCTCTTCTCGATCAATTTGCCTGTACAATGGATCATGACCTATATATAAATTGTCCGAGAATTCATTCCCTGTACTTGCTCCCAGGTCCATTACCGTCCCTTTACCATGAATTAAGAATAGGTTGTTTCGGTAAATGGTTTTGTCGGCATATCCTCGCCAGCTTTTATGCCAAATAACCGACGTACTATCCAGATGACTGACAATGTAATTGTCATGAATTGCAGTATTACTTGTTTTGCCCGAAACTCGAATAGTATGATGTTTGTTATCTTCAAAAATATTGTATCTGATCTTCGTACCATAGTTGAAACGGCTCTCATCATCGCCACCCATGCAGCATATCAAAATTCCTCCAAACTCATTGTGATGGCTGTAGTTGTATTCGATCACGGTGTTTTTACAGCGGTAATCACTGTCGAAACCACCGGCATCCGCATCGCCTAGATTATATTTGGTAAATCTCGCTTCGTTAAACCTGATGACAGCATGATCACAGTTAAAGGGGAAATTGGCATTACCCGATCCTTTAATCGAACAGTGATCAAATAAATTGTACTCTATAATAGGTCCTTCGGCAACCCGGACAATCAATGCATTGGCTCCCGTTCGCTCAAATACATTATTCCGGATCACTATGTTTTTACTTGGCACCCAGTTTACGTTACGGGTTAACGTGCGGTTGTTCCATGAAGAAATATTCGATATGCCCGTGCGATCCACATCGTGAATATAGCATCCTTCCACCACCAGATCATCAAACCATGTGGCGATACGATCACCTCGAACTGCCAGAAATATCCCTCCGTTATGCTTTGTGGACATCGCTCCGTTTACACCGTGTATTTCAAGGTTTTTAAAATACAGACCGTTCACACATCCGACATCTATCGCTTCTACCAAAATGGCATGTTTTTGGTTTCGGGCATCCTTGAACGGTGCTAATGGCTCAATTGAAGAAGCCCATATGTTTTTGTTCCGCATCTCCCAGGCCCATAAATCGATTCCTTCTTCACGCTCATCAAAATTGGTAATTTCAAGTCCCAAAATTCTCCAGTACTCCTGGTTGCGGATCAAGATGGTATAGTGGTTCCCGCTGCCATTTAATATCGGTTTCTCTCCTTCCCCAAATGACGCTAATACTATGGGATTATTTGCTTCTCCCGAACCATTAAGCTGTATATGTCCGTTCCACGAATTACCGCACTCCAATAAGATTGAATCGCCCGGGGAAAAAGTTAGTTGACTAATCTTTTCTAACGATTTCCATGGTTTTGATACACTTGTTCCCTTCCAGGAATCCCGGCCCCGTCTATAGCTGATATAGTAATTTGTAGCATTTGCTCCCTCGAAAGCAATTAACAGTAAAATGATAGTTGCTAACTTTATGGTATGAACGATCAATGAAGGACACATTGCATCAGTTACCCTTTTCCATATAATATTTCCGCAAGACATAAAATGCTTCTTTTTTAATACCCGTGTCTGAAATCAAACCTTTTCGGTTATAATCCATTTGGATGTGTTTTAAGTTTCTTCTCGGCGATCGAAAATCCATCAAAATCCATGGAGAAAGTCCCTGAATAAAATCAATACGTTCCACCATTTCTAAGTTGTGCCTGTACACTTCTGCCTGGTATTCTTCCGTCCATCGCTCATTTACCGCACCGTGCAGCCCCAACAATGCTCCGGCACCTACTTCACTCAGAATCATGGGTTTGTCAAACTTGTTCTCCCAACACAGGGCGCCACATTCTTCAGGCTTTTTAGAATACCAACCACAATAATTGTTTATGCCGATCACATCGACATACGCACCAAGCCGATCATCGATAATGATATTGTCTCCCTCTCCCTTTTGGCTATCCAGCGCCGCAGTTATCAATCTTGTGCTGTCCAGAGATTTTGCCTTGGAAATTAGTTTTCTGAGGAAAGAAAGCCGCTCTCCATTTACCGGAGTTTCGTTGGCAACAGACCAAAGACCGATGCCAACCCTGTTCTTATCCCTGTTAATCATGTCTACAAGTTGATTTTCAGCATTTTGATATGTGTCCCTGTTATTAAAAAGTACGGTCCAGTAAACCGGAATTTCCGACCATATCAAAAAACCCATCTTTTCCGCTTGTCTGACCATAACTTCCCCGTGGGGATAATGCGCAAGCCTTACAAAATTACACCCCATCTCTTTCGCCCAATTGAGTAGAATCTTGCATTGTTCCCCGGAGGTTATCCGTCCGCCGCCAAAAGGCGCTTCTTCATGAATACTTATGCCTTTTAGAAATATCGGATCGCCGTTTAAAAGGATATGTGTTCCCTTTACTTCTATTCTTTTAAATCCTATTTCGTCTTCAATGGATTCAAAATCTGTAATCAAATTAATTTTATAGAGTTTGGGTTTCTCCGGAGTCCACAGTTCCGGCCCGGAGTTAATTGAAAAGCTCGCGTAACCATTTTCATTTGTTTCGACACGAATTTCCTCCCCAAGTTCCGGTATGCTTATCTCAACCATGTTAGCCAGGTTTTCGCCATTCAATTGCACCCACCCGGTAATTATATTGTCCTTATCGCTTGATAGTCTTACAAAGTAGTCTTCGATATATGTATCCGGAAGCTCCAGCAACTTTACCGATCTGGTGATACCCCCGTAATTCCACCAGTCCGTATTGAGGGTGGGCACTCCTTCGCGCCTCCGGGTGTTTTTTACCTGTACAATTAAAAAATTATCCGTTTCTTGTAATAATTCGGTGACGTCGAAACTAAAAGGCGTATATCCCCCGACATGATCGCCCAGATACGCTCCGTTTAAATACACCTTGCATTCATAATTAACGGCTTCAAAATGCACAAATATCCGCCCGTTAATTTTTTCTTTATAATCAAATGATCTTTTATACCAGATACAGCCTTCGTAATAATAGAGTTTTTCCATTTGAGTGTTCCAATCACCTGGAACGTTTAACTGGTAATTATGATCAAAATCGTACTCAATGAGATCATCCGGGTTTTTCATTTTTTCGTTTTTAAAATACCCGTTCTTTCTCGGTTTTAAACTGTGATTGTAATATCCGTTCTCTAAAGGATCAATGATGATTTGCCATACCCCGTCGAGGCTTTTATACGTTCTTGCTGATACATTTTGAATTGCATGGTTTTTGCCATGGATGTCAAACAATAAATTGAATTGCATCATGGTGCAAATCATTAAAAATTTAACGGCTTTGTTTAGACAAAAAGTTTTCTCCATTACTTATTGGTTTGCAAGTTTATACTTTTTTGAAATGGGGTAAATAAATGGTCCAATCCCCCCTGCGGAATAAGATCATGTTCACCGGTGATCTTTCCATTTGTACCAGGCATTTCCGTATCGATAAAATGTAAATTTGAAAAGTGCGAATGGCCTCCCGGTTTTAGGAGGCCAAAGAAAATCTACTCTGCTGTATATCCCGGATTTTGTTCCATTGGAGCAGTTAAGTTCGCATCGATTACTGACTGAGGAATCGGAAGAAGCTTGTCCTTTTCTCCGGCCGTAGGCCCTCCGACCTTATTGTACATTTGAATTCTTTCCAGCCACTTGTTCAAACGCACCAGTGTGTAACGCCTGTGCTCTTCCGAATAGAGTTCTCTGGAACGTTCATCAAGTATAAAATCAATCGTAACATTACTGGCAGCAATCTCACTTGCATTCGCACGTCTCCTTAAAACATTAATAGTTTCCGCTGCTCCGGCCGCATCATTTAATGCCAATTGTGCCTCTGCGAGCAGAAGATAGGTCTCGGCTAACCTTAGATAAACCTGATCATTATAACTTCTCGCGCCGGAAGGATCTGCCGGATTGAAATAATCCCATTTCCTGGTACTTGGCCAGTAAGTGTCTTTGATTTTTTCATCTCTTCCTTTCCAGTCAAACCAAACGGTATCTCCCAACGCCCAGCCATCGGGAATTTTATCCGGATTATTCAATACCTCGTACGTTCTCCATGCAAATACGCCGCCCCTATCATCCGAAGGTTCATACAATTCCATGGTATAGCGTGTGGGGCCGATCCTTCCAAGTCCCCGGCCTCCATTTGCCTCATCAAATACAACCACGCCGGATACACCATCCACCTTTACGGAATGCGATCGGTTTCTATGCCATCGACGCATGATGTTGTCTCCGCCACCGATGGTTTCAAGTTCGTGTTGCATTACCCAGAGCGCTTCCGTATTACCCTCATCTTTGTTGGAGTTGCCAACCAGGAACATATCTGTAAAAGGTGTACCCGGTTCACCTTTCTTAACTCCATATCTTTCGGTGATCAATTCAAAAGGTCCGTCAATGACTGCTTCCGCTTTTGCCTTTGCTTTAGTAGGATCACCCATTGCAAGGTACAGTTCTGCCAGATAATGCGAAGCTACGGCGCTCACAACTTTTCCGGGATTCGATGAGGTTTCGGGAAGGTATTTTTCTGCGAACAATAAATCTTCTTCCATCTGCATTCTCACCTCAGCTATGGGAGTTCGCTTCCAATCTGTCTTAATGCTTGATCCGGATGATTCGTCCAGGCTCATTGGAACATCTCCCCACATATATGTTGCATGACGATATGCCCATGCTCTGAAGAGGCGCGCTTCGGCAACAACGCGATTTTTATCGTCTTCAGCCCAGTCAATATCCGGATTTTCCGCCCTGACAATAATGGTATTGGCAGCATTGATTGTCTCATAGATCCATTCGAAAAAATGGCGGTTGTGCGCTTCTGTAGTCACATTCCTTGTGGCAAAATCATTCCCAACCTGATTCCATCCGGAGCGCTGATTTCCATAACAATTATCCACACCTGTTACCGCAGGATCTATCATAAGATCATTGGAACTGCCCAGGGTTTCACCGCCCCGCTCCCTTCTGAATTGAGCGTAAAGACCATTTAGGCCGGCCTCAAAACCAGCCAGATCGACATAAAGATTATCTGCCGCTATGATGTGGGGCGGGTTTTCTTCAAGGTAATTGTCAGAACACGAAACCGATACGGCTGCAAAACCACTTACTATTATTATATATTTAAGATATTTCATGATGCAAAATTTTAAAGTCTTATAGAAATCACTGCTCGATTAGAACCCGAAATTGAGTCCGAATATGTACTCTTTCTGAAAAGGAATTTCCCGATCGCTACTCAATTCAGGATCCAATCCTTCATATTCAGTAACGGTTAAGAGGTTACGACCCGTGAAATATAGCCTGAAGCGATCGAAACCCAGTTTTTCCAATATACTCATAGGCAAATCATAGGATAATGTCACATCTTTTAGGCGCCAAAAGCTGGCGTTCTCATAAACTCTGACTCCAAGAGGGTTTGCATCAACATCATTGGCCCAAAATTCATTTATCGGGTTTTCGGGCGTCCACCAGTTCTTTTTAATCGTATTTCTTCGTACTTCACCCCAGACGTCGTCTCGCTTTAGCGTGTTGTATTTCGTCATACCGTGAGCACTATGAGAAAATACATTTAAAGAGAATGATTTATATTTGAAGGTCATGTTCAAACCGCTGATAAATTTTGGGTCTCGCTGCCCAATAATTGTTCTGTCGTTATCGGCATCAATCATACCATCAAGATTCTGATCCACGATCTTCGCATCTCCGGGCCGGGCATCAGGCAGCGGCGAGTTTTCGATATCATCGCCTTCTTGAAATACACCGTCAAATTCATAAGCATAATTCACTCTGATTGGCTTGCCAATGAACCAGTTGTTCAATACATCGTCCTGATCATCGCCGTATAATTCCACAATTTCGTTTTTCATATATGAGAAATTACCCGAAATGTCCCAACTGAAATCCCCCGAGTTGATGAGATTGGCCAATAGTGTAAATTCGAACCCCCTGTTTTTTGTCTTACCGATGTTTTGTGTGATCTCCGTGATCCCATGAACAGGAGATATTTCTCTTTCCAGTAAAAGTTCTTCCGTATTGGATTCATAGATATCAATGCTGCCCTGTAATCTATCCTCAAGAAAACCATAGTCAACACCAATATTAAATGAGGCCGTCGACTCCCACCCCAATTCCGGATTCCCCAATTTCGAGGGCACATATCCCGGAGCCGTTGTACTGCCATCGAGATAGGATCGCTCCGATAACCTGGCTAAAGTCTCATACGGATCGACGGCCTGATTGCCGTTTTCCCCGTACGAAAGTCTGAGCTTTAACGTGCTCAAAATTCCAGTAGCAGACATAAACGATTCATTATCAATGTTCCAGCCTAAAGCGACGGATGGGAAATTACCCCATTTGGTATTGGATCCAAATCCCGAAAATCCGTCCCTCCTGCCGGTAAGAGTTAATAAGTAGCGATTGTCGTAGCCATAATTAATCCTGAGCATAGAAGAAAGAATAGAAAAATTCTCATATCCGTAAGACGGCTCTACGAGGTTTCCTACATTGGCCTGGTACCAGGTCAATACGTCGTTTGGGAATCCCTGGGATTCCAGCCTGTGCTCAGTAAACTCGTCTTCCTGATAACTGTAAAGCCCGGTAATAAATAGGTTATGCTTGCCTATTTCCCGCTGATAATTGAGAATGTTTTCCACAACCAGATTTGTTCCTACAGAGCTTCTGGTATCCGCCCGGCCACCCGTTTCCAAACCTGTTTTCGTATTTCGTCCGTAATAAGTCCCCCTGGTTCGGTTGGTATATTCTATTCCGGTATTTAATTTGTAAGAAAGCCCCGGGACAAAAGGGAAATCAATGTTTAAATAATTATTGGAAAATATCTTATAGGATTTATCCTCGCTTGCTGCGAGTGTCGGAGCGAGCGGATTGCCCCAATACACCTCTTCCGGCCAGGGATAAATTGTCAGATCTCCGTTTTCACTATGAGATGTAGTGAGCGGATTCATGTAAAATGCTCCATCGGTACTTCCTGACCAACTGCTCGGGATACCACTTCGATCAGCTAACGACAATTGTGTATTTGTGCCTACTTTAAGCCAACCGGTAATATTCGCCTCAAGATTGAACCGGGTTGAATACCGCTTAAACAGGTCGTTCACCGCAACACCCTCAACATCAAGAAAACTTCCTGACAAATAGTATTTAAAATTCTCCGCTCCGCCGGAAACGGAAAGCGTATGTTGCTGCTTGTGACCGTTTTGTGTGGTCAGATCTAACCAATCCGTACCTCCTCCACTTTGAAAAAGCGCCTCTTCCGAATCCGTAATTGATCCGGGTTCTCTCGTATTTTTAAAATCATAGAATTCGGCCGGAGAAAGCAGATCAGGCAGGGCAGCAATTTTTTGAATGCCATAAAAACCGTCATAATTGATCGTTGGTTTTCCTTTTTTACCTTGCCTGGAGGTAATCAAAATCACACCGTTTGATCCCCTTGAACCATAAATAGCGGATGCCGAAGCATCTTTCAATACTTCAATAGATTCGATATCCGTGGGATTGATCTCCGAGATACTGCCGTTGTACGGCATACCATCCAATACAAGTAGCGGCGAATTGCTCGCTGTCATGGAGTTTCTACCTCTAATGAGAATTGAAACATCGTTTCCTTCTGCTCCGGCAGAATTGGACACGATGGATACACCGGGAATCGCTCCCTGTATTGCCTGCGCAAAGTTGGTGTTAGGCACCTGCTGCAATCGTTCCTGAGGCAAAGAAGCCACCGAACCGGTAATGTCGCTTTTCTTTTGAGTACCATAACCGACCACTACAATTTCCTCAAGAGCGGTGATGTCAGGAGCTAATGAGATATTGATAACAGATTGACCCCCAACCGTGATTTCCTCCGACACGTATCCGACGAAACTAAATATCAGGATTTCTTCCGGTTTAGCCTCAATACTATATTTTCCGTCCACATCCGTAGTAGTACCAAATGAGCTTCCTTTGATCAGTACATTTACGCCGGGCAACGGATTTCCATCTTCTTGGCTTGTGACTTCACCGGTTACGATGGTTTGTGCCTGTCCAAAAGACACAAATGTCAAAACCAGTAGAATTGTTAAACCTGGTTTGATTTTCAGGTATAGCTTTTTCATAATGATATATTGTTTAATTGTTAATTGGAAATAATGAATACAGTGACAACCAGTCCGATAATTGATATGGACAATATCAAGATCTTGATCATTAATTTTTGAATAGTCTTTATTCGACTCACCTTAATAAAAATTTCACATGGTAAAGTTAGATTTGGGTCATGAAAAAGAACCCTTTGGTATGTTGCCTCTTTACCTTACAAATGTTACGGTGGCTTATTTTGTGTTACAAAAACACAATGTAAATGTTACAGTTCCTCAATATCAGGAAGGGTTATTGCGCAAATAATTTCTGAGGTAATCGGTGGGGGTTTCACCGAAATATGCTTTGAAGGCGTTGCGGAAATAGTCTGCTTGCTGAAAACCGACTTCATAACGCACTTCTGATATGTTAAGTTTTCCGGTTTTAAGTAGTTGCGCTGCCCGCTCGAGTCTGATCGTTCGAATAAATTCCACTGCACTGAAATTTGTAAGCGCTTTGATTTTTCTGTAAAAATGTACCCTGCTCATCCCAACTTCTTTGGCTACCGTCTCAACTCCAAGGTCAGGATCGGAAATATTTTCATTGATAAAATCGATCGTTTTTTTTATGAATGTTTCATCAACAGATGTGATTGATATTTCTTCGGGAATCAGCTTCAGGTTTTTGCCCGATTGCTCTTTGAGCATCCTTCTTTGGTCAATCAGTTTTCCGGCTCGTATTTTCAGGAGCTCAGCACTGAATGGCTTGGTAATATAATCGTCGGCGCCGGTTTCAAAGCCCTTGATCTGAAATGTGACGGCTGTTCGGGCGGTGAGTAAAATAACAGGAATATGACTGGTTCTGGGATCGGTCTTTATCCGTTTGCAAAGTTCTATGCCATCGAGTTCCGGCATCATGATATCACTCAAAACCAAATCGGGCATTATTTCCATGGCCAGTTTAAGTCCCATTTTTCCATCACCTGCCTTTGCTACCATATATTCCGGCTCAAATAGGCCGGAAATAAAATTCCGGACCTCCTCGTTGTCTTCCACCACAAGCAGCGTTGGTCTTTCGGCATCATCCGGCACCTCAATAACTTGCGACGCCCGTTCCGAATCAAATTTTGCCTCATCGCTTTCAGATTCCAAAAAAACGTGCCTATACAGGGAGATGTCTTCACTGTTCTTAAAATCTTTTATGACCTGCGAATCACTTAAATGCCTTCTCCCCAAAGGGATGGCTATTGTAAATCTCGTTTTGCCCGGCTGGTTGTTCCGGGATTCAATGCTCGAAACGGTAATCGTTCCCTGATGCAACTCGACAAACTTCTTGACGACCTCCAGCCCTAAACCCGAGCCGTAAACTTTTTCGTGGTGCTGCTTACCCGACTGATAGAATCTGTCAAAAACCTTATCAATCTGATCAGCGGGTATACCAATCCCATTGTCCTCAACGGAAATCTCCAGGTATCCATCTTCAAAAACTTTATCCTTTTCCAACCCGCTCATGTGTTTTTCAACCGATCTTCGAACACTCAACCCGATAATGCCTCCGGTCGGTGTGTATTTTACCGCATTGGAAAGCAAATTGTATAGGATTACTTCCATCTTATCCCGATCAAACCATAACAGGATCGACTCATCGCTTACGTCAACTTCCAACTTGATGTTTTTCTGAAGTGCGGATTCACGAAATGCAAGAGAAACCTCCCTTACAAATTTCACTATGTCTCCCTTACCGGCTTTAAGGCCTAAATGACCTTTTTCAAGTTTCCTCAAATCAAGCAATTGATTGATCAATTGAAGCATACGCTCACCATTGCGCTGGATCATATACAATTGATTCTTAAGCTTTGGACGACCGATGTATTGCGCAGCCAGATGTTCCAGGGGTGCCAGGATCAGGGTCAGGGGCGTTCTGAGCTCATGCGAAATATCCGTAAAGAATTTTATCCTCAATTGATGCTGTTCATTTTCTCTTTCTCTTTCAAAATGCTCCCAGGCGAGGTCACTTTTAAGCTTGCCCCATTTGGAAGCGAAAACGAAAAAAAAGTACAATAGACCAGTCAATACGATCGCATAGAGCAAATAGGCCCAGAGGGTTCTCCAAAACGGGGGAGTGACTGTAAAATACAATTGATTGTAATTGTTGCCCCAGTTTGACAAATTGTTGGTAGCTTTTACTTTAAATGTATATGTCCCGGGCTGTAGTTTTGAATAATTCACAACCCGGTAATTCCCGATATTATTCCATTTATTATCAATAGGCTCCAGCTTGTATGCATAATTGATTTCTTTTTGCTCCAAATAATTTAAGGCGGCAAACTCGATCGAAAAATCAGATTGCGAATATTTCAGGGAAATAACGCTATCTTGCCCCAGCGATGCTGTTTTATCTGAATTCAAGTCTAATTGATCCCTCAATTTCACTTCCTTGAAAATTATATCCGGATGATAATTGATGAGTTGAATGTTTTCCGGATAAAAGGAGTTGAAACCATTTGTCCCTCCAAAAAATAACTGACCGTCAGCAGATTTAAATGCACTATTCGGATAGAATTGAAAACCTTGAATGCCATCTGCTTTACCGAAGTTGATCGTCTGATCGACAACAATTGAATCCTGACCGTCGACAGACCAAAGTAATTTTGAAATCCCTTTATTCGTGCTTACCCAAAGATTTCCGGAATTATCTTCTAAAATTCCATTTATGGTATTGTCGGGCATACCTTCTTTGATGTTAATATTTTTAAGATCGCCGAATTTGGTATCATAGATATATAATCCCATTCCAAGAGTTCCAATAATTAAATACCTATGGTTTGAAAGGTACAAACAATGGATGGGCAATTCGGAAACCTTGGAGAATACACCATCCGATTTTAGTCTCGAACGGGAAAATAATCCTTTATCTCCATCGAAATATTCCAATCCGTTTTCAGTCCCCACCCAATATTTATTATCGTTGTCTTCCACGATTGCCCAGACATGATTATCTATGGTTTCAACCGGCTCATTTTCGATCCTGAGATACCTTATAAAGGATCTGCTTTCCGGAACATATTTATTTAATC
The DNA here is from genome assembly GCA_022360055.1 of Cytophagales bacterium. Classification (GTDB taxonomy): domain Bacteria; phylum Bacteroidota; class Bacteroidia; order Cytophagales; family Cyclobacteriaceae; genus JAAUQL01. The sequence continues at coordinate 17,715 of JAKSDO010000161.1, forward strand.
CGCCACCTTGTGTGCCTATCCAAATGCGATTATTCGAATCCTTAAATATTACCTGAATATGATTATAGCCGATGGACGATTCGTCCACCGGATCATGAATAAAATATTGAACATCCTTTGTGGAAAGATTGAGGACGCTCAATCCGATCAAACCACCAACCCACAAATTATTGCGATCGTCCAGCAGTAAGGTTTTTATTGTATTTTCCAGTAATCCGGCTTGTCCGTCTTCTTTCAGTATATGTGTAAACGACTTTGCGGACTGATCAAAGTAATTCAAACCATTTTCTGTTCCAATCCACATATTTCCGGTTTTATCTTGAGCAAACGATGAAACAAGATTATCACTTAGTCCATTTTCCTTTGTAACTTCCTCTTTATAATGGCTAAACTTATTTATTGAAGGGTGTGTATAACTTAAACCACCATTGAATGTAGCGATCCAGATCCCTCCGTCCCGGTCCTTATAAATATCTCTTATGGAATTCTGGCTTAAGGAGTTGTCGTCAAATTTATTTGATTTGTACGTAGATATTTCTCCGGTAAGTGTATTGAATATACTTAGACCGTCAAATGTGCCTATCCAAACTCTTTCTTCGGAAAACTGCTTAATGACCCTTACCCTGTTTCCCGCCAATTCATTGTTTCTTTCACCATTTCTGGAATAGCTTTTTACAAGATTTAAATGGGGATCAAACTTTAGAACACCTTTTTCCAAAGATTCGGTTGCAAACCAATAGTTTCCTTCCATATCGATCAGAAGGTCTCTGAAAGGTGTTCCTGATCCCAATATCGGATTTGCGTTCAATTGAGCAGCTTTCGAAACAACGCCGCCGTTGTATATGTATAATCCTTCGGTTGTGCAAAGCCACAGGATCCCATTTAGATCTTCAACAACTTTGTAAATACTCATATCGGTCACCTGATGGGGCATACCGGATATAATATTATGCTTAATGAATGTGAACTTTAAAGGATCGAAATGATAAAGTCCTGAAGAAGTTCCCAGCCATAATTTACCCGATTTGTCCTGTATTATACTGCGAATAAAAACATCTTGTTGTTGCCCATTTGAATCTGTGAGCGGGAATCTTCTAAATCTGTCCTCTTCACTGAGGTATAGGTTGAGCCCCTTTGACGTACCAATCCATAGCTGCCCATTATCGCTTACAAACAGGTCAACTATTTTACTACTGGTCAAAGAAAGTGAATCCCTGTTGCTTTGTCTATAAATCGTTATGTCATATCCATCGTATTTATTGAGCCCATCATTAGTGCCAAACCACATAAATCCCTTATTATCCTGAACAACGCTCCAGACCGTATTGTTAGAAAGCCCATTTTCAATATTGATGTGACGAAAATTAATTTTTTCGTTTTGGGACATTAGGCCACCAATTCTAAATAGGAATACGAATAGAAAATAGTACTTCATTTTACGAGGTATTATTGGCACAATAAGGATCTACGGCGGAAGTAAAACGAATGTTAAGTAAAATTAAAAACGATGTTTTTGTCATTAGTACGTTTAGGAGAAATCTGGCTGCTTGATGATGGTCCGGTATTGATTAAACCAGATTTCTCACTCCGTTTGAAATGACACTTTTTATTTAACACTAGCCCCGCATAAAACCAGGAAAAAAGGTTTAGTAACATTGTCGCTTCAAAATTTAAATCTTTTATTGAGTTGTAAGCAAAATTAGGCACTTAATTCCACTGATCAATGTTTTTTTGATCGCGATGAAGGGCGAATAGCTTTTTCTTTCGTTTCTTTGCTGATTTCGAAGGTCCCTGCTTTGGGCATTGATACCATCTGTAAGGCAACTTAATCCAGCTATGTGAAACGGGCAACGCCGGATGAGGCGTATAAGAAGTGGGAAGTGAGGAGGAGGATTTTGACTTTATATAAATTCCGATTCTGTTAAAAAGGGACAGAAGGTGATCCCTTTTGTCCCTTTTAGATGTAAGTTCGGGTTATGTAATCTAAACCTTTGTTTCAGTCTGCGTTTTCAACCAGTTTTCTGCTGCTTCGTATTCATAAAATTTATGAACAACCTCCGTATTTGGCATCGCTTTGCTGGCGGATAATTCCGCAAACACGTTATCCGGAAATATCCAGGCAAACTTTTTCAAGCCCGCTTTTATCATTGCGGGAAACCAATAGGATTGAGTCCATTCCGAAGCTTTATTCCAGGGACCCTGAACTTCACGGTTGTCGTTGATCACATTAGAGCAATCAAGCTTTTTAAAAATCTCCAGTATATCTTCGCCCGCTTCATATATCCCCTCTTCGGTTTGAAAGCCTACCCAGTTCAGGTAAAGATAATTCTGTTGCTTGTCGTGCTCAACAATAACGTTTTTCTTTTTTAATAAAACTGTTTTACTCATACTATATGATTTTAAATTGAACAATAATTAATCAGTTCATGATTTTTTTCCATGTAATCTTAAATACAACATTGCCGGTAGAGGTTGGAGTAGGAGGTGTGGAAAGCATGAGAACATCCTCTTGAAGCTCAGCGATCCTGGTTTCTTTATGCTTTAGCCAATTCGGAAAAAGTGTCCCTTCTACGGAATGTACAAAAACTCCGGGCTCTGCTTCCTCATACCTGCCATAGTAGGATAAGTAAGTTTTAAATGCCTCTGCCATTTCTTCTTTCGTTCCTGCATCGATCCCCTGACTAGCAAAGTCTTGCCTTTCTTCCCGTGCAATTTGAACACTCATATATCCGGAATCGTGATAAATCAAGATTCCTTTCGGCTGCTGCCCGAAAAACTTTACTTCTTCGCCGGATTCGTTTATGAAAACCCAACTTACCAGCTTCCACGCTCCCAATATGCGTTTGCCTATTTTTTCATTTGTCACACTGCTCATTTTAATATTTTATTTCATATCCAATAATTTTCTTAAACCGGTCATTTATTAGTTGACTCACAAAAGCTACATCTTCCATGATGTACCTGTGCCCTCCCGGACGTTCGATGGATTCGTGCGATTGGATTGTCTCTTTATGCCATTGGCTCACTTGTTCCAAACTGACACCCGGATCATCTTTGCCCCGAAGAGATATTATCGGCAGATCAAACGGTTCCGAAGGGTTATACCGATAGCTATCGAGCAACATCAAATCATTCCGCATGATCTCGATAAAGGTCTGTCTCAGTTTTTCGTCGGTAATATTTTCGGGACTCAGATGTGGAAATTGTTGTATCAACTTTTCCTCGCTCATCTCGCTGCTCAACCGTGATCGATCGTAACTGAACAGGGCAGGGGTCGATGAAGTAAACAATACAACGGGTAACTGATTGTTTTGATCTCTCAGTTTTCTCATGACTTCAAATGCAATTGCACCGCCCATGGAATGCCCCAAAAAGGCAAATGGGGTGCCATCATTGTATTTATTGATTTCGGCTGCCAGCGTATTTGTAAGTTGAGTCATATCCGTTATGGGCGTTTCACCTGATCTGGTACCTCTGCCGGGTAATTCCACGGCCCTTAGCTCAATATCCGGCAGTAAACCTTCCCACGGATCAAATAGGGCACTGCTACTTCCCGCATCATGAAAACAGTATATATGAAACTTTGGCGCCTCTTTGGCATGAGTTACCCACCAGGGAGATTTATGTTCCATATCCTCAATTATGTTCTCAGTAATCAACTTATAAGCGAAATTGCTAAACTGGGCTATGGACGGATATTTCCAAAAATTACCAACTGCCAGTTTCAGGTTCAGAACTCTTTCCAGTTGATTGCGTAACTGGATGGCCATGAGCGAATCTATCCCCAATCCTTTAAAGGTCGTATTGTCCGTTATGATGCCCTCCGATGCCTTGGTAATTCCGGAGACTCTTCTGACAATCACGTCGCGTATTATACGCACCGCTTCTTCTTCGCTTTTATCCCTCAGGTCGATGCGATCACTATCCGGGTTATCGGAAATCGACGTAGACAACAATTTGCTCAAATACATTGTTTCAGACAATGCATTATAATATTCGGCCGTTTTTTCAATATCGATGCGACCAATACCTATCTGGACGGGTTTCTTGTGAAAGATTTTGGCGAATACTTCGACTCCTTCGTGCATCGGGAATGGAATAAAACCTTCTGCCTCGGCATATTTTTGCAGCTTTTTTTCATTGGCCACCATACCGACATCCTCAATTACTCCCCAGTTGATCGCCACGGCCGGTAAATCCAATTTATTTCTGAAATGCGCAAAGTAATCGATAAATGTATTCGCAGCTACATAGCTTCCCTGTCCGCTCAGGCCCAATAGTGAAGATTCCGAAGAAAATAAAATGAAATGCTCCAGCGGAAGATCAAGACTCAAACGATGCAGATTCCAGGTGCCGGCCATTTTCGGAGCCAATATTTTAAGGAACTCTTCCGTACTCAGATCGGCAATCTTGTTCGCCTGTATTAATCCCGCCGCATGTATGATGCCTTTGACCGGAGGCATATCGTGCCTGATCTTGCCAAACACATGCTGTAATTGATCGTAGTCTGCCACGTCGGCACAATACAAATGAATGTCGATACCATCTCTTTTGAATTGCTCAATAATACCCTCAACATGTTCGGACATTTTACCGCTCCGGCTTATCAGGGCGATATGTTTTACTCCTTTTTTAATTATCCACTCCACCAAAGGAAATGCCGCGCCCCCAAATCCGGTAACAACCGTGGTACTTTGATCATCCAGTTTGTCATTTTCCAAACTTAGAACCGGCAGGCTTTCATTCACCAGCCTTGAAACATAGGTTTTATCTTCTCTGATCGCTATTTCTACCTCCGCACCTTTATACTTAAAGATCAAATCGAATAAAAGAGCTACTTCAGGCTCATCCGGGAAATAGCTAATGTCTATCCTCCGGCAATTATAGGCCGGTTGCTCATTAGATAAAACTTTCGCCAAACCCCAAACCGGAGCTTGCGATATATTGACGTGAGGACTCTTATTGCTCACAGGTTGCAGGCCGTTTGTAAGCACAATCAAGTTAGGTTTCTTTAGCGGATAGCATTGATTTAATGCTTTATGGATATTCATAAGCAATATACTTCCGCTCTGCTGCAAGAGATCCAAATCATTTGAGCAAAGATTCTCATAATGAATGTGATCATTCAGGGATGCCGCATGAATTACACCGTCGATAAAAACATTATTATTGATAAAGTTATCGAACAATAATTTCAGACTGTTGGGTTCATTGAAATTTACCAGGTACTGATCATCATCTATTTTTAAATATTCATCACTAAGACCTACCCGGATGAGATTGTGACCGTGGTTATGAAATGATCTCCGAATGCTTTTTTCTACGCCAAGGTGATCTTCAAAAATTACCCATGTCTGTAAAGTTGATTCTTTTTCGGATGGTTGGATATCAACTTTTTCCCACTTTGTGGTGTACAACCAATCGGTCCTGGTATTTTGTGATAATACTTTATTGTCGATTATTATTGCTTCCAGCAATTCAAGATCTGCCAATAAATTACCATTTTCATCATAGATTGTAATCGCCACCTGTTGTTTTACAATGCCGCTTTCTTCGGCCATCGACTTTTTAAATTCAGCCTTAACCAGGATATCATCGTCTTTTTCAGGCTTGTGATACCACCTAAATCCCTTTAGCTGAGATAAAAACGTCGTATACCTGTTCTTCTCATCAAGTGTATCTTGTATCGGAGTAAATATGGTTTGAAAACAGCTATCCAAAATTGCCGGATGAATAAAATACTTATGATCATAACCGGAAATCAACGAGTCCGGCACAATGTGGGCAATAGCTTGCTTTTTGTTTATTCTTATCCAGTCAATACACTGAAACAAATTTCCATATTGCACCCCAATCGCATCCGTAACCTTATAAAACTGATCCTTTTTTATAAAGACATCTTTTGCCGAATGCCTGAGATGGTAGAGATAGTCATTTGCCACTTCTTCCCTGCTGCCACAGATTTTGAGCTCGCCGTATGCGCTGACCGTCCATTCGGATTCTTCAACACCCGAAACCTTTGTATGATAGCTGAAGGTAGCGCTGTATTGTCCGGTTCGAGTTATTTTTAACTGCGCATCAACAACTTCATTTTCTTGCAGATAAACCGGCACTTTGAAGTATAGACTTTCTATCTGATGAGAAGCGTTACCAAATGCTTCCTCAAGCGCAGCGTAAAGTATCTCTACATAGCTGACCCCTGGCAGGACACTGGCATTGTTTACCTTGTGATCCTTAATAAAAGAAAGATGCTCCAGGCTCAACTTGTTTTCCCAGATAAATGTATCGTTCATCCCGGCAAGCATCATACGATGACCCAGCAATGGATTTTTTCCGTTTGTTTTTACCACCCCTCTTTGCTCTGAACGATCTTCTATTTTGTATGGCAGTCGTTGCATCGGGTAACCTGGAAGACCTATATTCGGAGCTTTTGAAACCTTAAAAAAAGCTCTCCAATTGATGTTGTGCCCCCTTTCAAAAAGACCACCTGCATTGTTTAAAAAAGATAATTTTTCAGGCTTTTCCCGAAACAATGTCGGGATGGCCGCTACGGTTCGACCCTTTGCTTCCGCACATTCATTAATCGCATGGGTTAATACCGGATGTGGGCTCATTTCAATAAAAATGGAATGACTGCCTTCCAAAAGCTTTTCAACGGTAGAGGAAAATTCAACCACGTTCCTAAGGTTGCTTACCCAGTAATCCTCATTTAGTTCACCGCCGGGAACAAGGGCTTTACGGACCGTAGAGTAAAAAGGCACATGATTTTCGCACAGGCTCAATCCTTTTAGTTTTTCCTTAAGCGGTTCCTTCAAGCCATCCATATGAGGCGAATGCGAAGCCACATCCACTTTTATTTGGCGGCAAAAAATATCTTTATCTTCCAGTACCTGGAGCAACTTCAACAATTCGCACTCATCCCCCGCAATTACGGTTGATTTGGGACTATTGCATACGGCGACAGACAGCGCACCGTTATAGGCTGCCAGCATCCCGTCGGCTTGCTCATACGTGAGCTCTGTGACAGCCATGGCCCCTCCGATGCTGCTCACCGTCTTCATGAGTTTCGACCGGCTAAAAATTATCTTTGCAGCATCGTCCAGGGAGATTGCCCCGGAAATGCAGGCCGATGCCACCTCTCCCATGCTGTGCCCTACGACGGCATCCGGCAAAATTCCTTTGTCCATCCAAAGCTTGGCCAAAGCGATTTCAACAGCTAAAAGTAAAGGCTGAACAACATCAATTTCATCCAGTCTGCTCATGTGTTCATTCGCAAACAGTTGCTCTTTCAAAGACCAATCGGCAAAAGGCGCGAAAGCTTCCTCGCAATCGTCGATTGCCACCCTAAACGCAGGCTCGGAATGGTAAAGTTCCACCCCCATACCCAACCACTGACTCCCCTGGCCCGGAAATACAAAAACTATTTTTTCATCTCCGTTCAACTTGGCAGGCATTATATGACTTTCGTCTTCAATATAATCCTTTAGCTTCTCGATTATTTCCTCCGCATTGCTTCCCGATACGCTTAATCTGTAATCCAATTGAGGTTTATTTATGGCGGTCGCCAGGCATAGATCGGCAGTTTCCGACGGTGCGTTAATTTGGGTTGACAATTTCTCCCTGTACCTGCTCGCATAATCTTTTAATGCCTGCTCATTTTTTGCGGATAAGTTCAACAAAAACGGGCCTTCCTTTTTATGATTTGTCTCCGGATGATCATGCTTTCGTATGTACTCTTCGAGTACGGTGTGCGCATTCGTACCCCCCCATCCAAAAGAATTTATGCCTGCTTTACGCGTTTCTCCATTGGAAATTTTCCACTCCCTAAGTGTATCATTTACAGTTATCTTGAGCTCATCAAAAGGAATTTTTGGATTTGGCCTGTTGAAATGCAAGCTTGCGGGGATCTTTCGGTTCTGAATGGACAATAATACTTTCAGAAGCCCTGCCATGCCAGCCGCTCCTTCCAGATGCCCGATATTTGTTTTGACCGACCCGATTCTCAATGTGCGGTCGTCCGGCCTGTCCTTGGAGAAGAATTTTCCCAAAGCTATGGTTTCGGTAGGGTCTCCCAGTTTTGTGCCAGTGCCATGAGATTCGATATACTGTATTTCAGAAGGCAATATTCCCGAATCCCTGTAAGCTTCTTCGAGCATACTGATTTGACCTTTTATACTGGTTGCCGGTAAATTGACGTTATAGCCATTGTTATTCATGCCGGTGCCCCTTACGACGGCAATAATTTCATCGCCATCCGTCTCCGCGTCCGACAATGCTTTAAGGATAACCACACCGGCTCCCTCACCCCGAACGAAACCATCAGCCTCGTCGCTAAACGTGCTGCACCTCCCTCTTTTGGAAAGACCCCCGAATTTTGATAATAGCACGTATTGATCGTGATCAAGGATATGATTGATCCCACCTACCACCGACATATCCGCGCCTCCATCCCAGATGCTCTGGCACGCCAGTTGCAATGCGACAAGCGAAGAAGAGCAACCCGTATCAACTACCAGGCTGGGGCCCGAAAACCCAAACGTGTAAGATATACGATTCGCAATAATATTAGCCGATTGCCCCACTGCCGAATGCGAAGTTGCATTGGCATTGAGGTGCTTTCGGAAATGCTCAAAATCACTCCATATATTTCCAATGAATACACCGACCTTCTTGCCGGCCACACGATCAAATGCCAGGCTGCTCTCTTCTATTGCCTCCCAGGTAAGCTCCAGCATGAGCTTTTGAGAGGGCGACATTTCAATGGCTTCGGCCGGAGATATGTTGAAAAGAAAAGGATCAAAATCGTATATATTTTTCAAAAAGGATCCATGACACTGATATGATTTATTTGGAGTATCCGGGTTTGGATCAAAAAAAGAACTTAAATCCCACCGATCATCCGGCATCTTGGTAACCGAACTCTTGCCTTTCGCTAGCAATTTCCAAAATTCCGTTAAGTTTTGAGCCTCTGGAAACCTGCCAGACATACCGACTATTGCAATTGGTTGCTTCATTTTATATGATATTTAAGAACAGAACACGTATTTAAATCAAGACTCTACCACCGATACTATCGCATAGTATTTGTAAAAATCTTAGACAGAACCTAAAAAATTATTAAAAGGCGCAATGTTAACCTCAGCGAACAGATCAAGAAAAAAAATCATCGTCATCCTAAAAAATCATTGCCAAAGTGATATTGTTGCAACAATATAAAACCAAATAGAGTTCTATGAAAGAAAAAAAATTAAAAAAAAATTATATCTCAAGATGATATTAATATACGGAAAATATTAGCTTCTTCCTTTGAATGCGCCAATGGTTTTGAACCGATACGGATAGAATCGCACAACAAATTCGTAATTTGCTGATCACTAACTTTTTGATGAAAAAACAACGGATCATGATCGCATGCTCTACTTATGGTATAAATCGTACCGAAATCCTTGGAAGGATAATTTCTTTGAATTTATTCGATTTTCCAAATAAGTTCGAATCGATTGATCAACCCGATGGCTGATGGTCGATAATAATTGGAGCAAAGGATATTACTTTTTTATTTCTGTGAAGTATTTGCACTAGAATCCATCACCCCTTCAATTTTATACTTTTTATGATACATGTTGCGGTTATTAATATAAATTCCGAGAAAGGAATCTTTGAAAAATATAATGCTTCATCGTTTTTATCGGAACCGGATTATAAAACCTATAATTCTTTATTAAAACCTTCCGACCGGCAATTGATGCTGGCATCACGCATCCTATTGGATGAAATGGCGAAATACATCTTCGGCCGCTGTTCTATTAAAACACTTCATAAGAATTCTTTGGGGAAACCCATTCTAGATGGTATAAAGAGTGTCGGAATTTCGCACAGCGGCGAAATCGCAGCAGTTGCAATGAGCAATGTGAGCGATATAGGAATTGACGTTCAGCATATCAAACATGTTCCTTTGCGGGATATTCAAAGTGTATTTAGCAGGCTGGAACAACAAAAATTTGAAGAATTACCGCAAGATGCCCGTCCGGGATGGTTCCATGCCCAATGGAGTAAAAAAGAGGCCATATTAAAAGCCGAAGGCATTGGGCTTTCCATCGATCCAAAGCGAATCTATGCGGACCAAACAAGGGGTCATATCGAAAAAGGAGGCAGGTCATGGTACTTCAAAGATTGCCCCGATATTGAAAATTACTCGCTACAATTGTGCGGAGACAAGCCCTCCGAAGATGTTGAATGGTACATGTTAAAGAATAATGAACTAACCCGGTTAGTTCATCTCAAAGGACGATACGGGCAAAATGCCCGTGCCGGCTAAAGGGAAGAACTTCCCCGGCAGAAGAGGGGCTCAAGTTGCTATAAATCTTTCAATTCAGTTTTTTGGGCACCTTTATATTTTCATCCAGTATGCGGAGCATGTGCACCCAGGTCTTTGTCCTTCTGTCCATGTCCGAAGGGATGGTGTCAAAATACTGGGTAAGAGAAAGGAAAGATTCGCGTTCGGCAATCTGTTCCAGCCTGATCTTTACCGTGCTTTTTGGCGGGGCGGATGGAAGACCTCCATATTCAAAGCTGAATGTCAGGAGCTCAGGAGCCCGGATCTCGAGGTACTCTCCTCGAATGAAGAAACTGGCGGTCCTCGCACTTTTGAGTTCGATGGAGTATTGTCCGCCGACCTGCACATCCGTTTGCACCCTTCCCACGGTCAGGTGTTCCGGGCCGAACCACTTCACGATCAGATCGGGCTTAACCAACCAATCGAACAGTTCCGAGACCGAACAGTTGAACTTTCGGCGGACATATACCCTATTTGTTGCTTTCATCAGCACGGTCGATCAGGTTTTCCAGTTTATCAAAGGACTGATGCCAGAAGTTCGAATAATAGGAGATCCATTCAAGCGATTGCTTCAAGGATGCTCTGTTCAGGGACAACACGCGATATTTGCCCTGCTTTCGCTTGGTGAGTACCCGGGCATCTTCCAGAATACGGATATGCTTGCTCAGCGCCTGAAATGAAATGGAAAAAGAACCGGTGAGCTCCAGCAAGGTCGAGTCCCTTTCATGAAGCAGCTCAATTATTCTTCTTCTATTCCCATCGGCCAGTGCGCTGAAAACCTTGTCCCGGTCGATCCTGCCGGCAGCGGTACCCATAGCTTACAGTGTAAATCCCGCCGCCACCGGATTGAGCTGCGTAGATACGGGAGGCTCCAACGGACCGCTGGCCTTTAGCGCCATTCTGAAATCGTTGACCTCCTGAACTTTGCTTAACGCACTCAGTGTTTGTTCGTCTCGGGCAATATTGATATGAACAAAAGTTTGCCCGTCATCGAGGGTATAGGAGGAATATAACATTCCGTCTATCGGATCGACCTTTAGCCTGTCCATGACCTTTTGAATATTCGCCTTGTTTTGCTCGGCATATTCCGGCCTTACTTTGTACTTTACTTTTACCGCTTTCATTATTCCCGTTTTATTCCATAAATTTCATCAGCATATCTTTATGACATGGCAATCCAAACGAATTCCAGTACTCATACATTTTTCCGTCCTTCATTCTGAAAATATGTATGTCTTTATGACGGTAGGCCCTGCCGTTCTTTGTGCCTTCACCCACATCCATCATCGCTACCATATCCCCTTTGGCAAAAAGGTGGATCGGGGTTACCTTAAAGCCTTCCATTGTGGAGAAAGCTGCACTGATCGTTTTTACGATTTCGTAAAATCCAGCTTTATCCTGAAGCCCTTCCCGGCCATGATGGTTCTTAAAATCATCATGGATCAGATCGTCGAGGATGTCGGTATGGCCGACGTTGAAATTACTTACCAGACTTAATATGGTATCCATATTGCGCTGCTCCTGCTCGGTTACATTTTCCATGTTCATTCTTTTAGAAGGTAAGTTCAAAGATAGCAAAAATACTTTAACATTCAACTAAATGGTTGAATGATTTATTAAAGATGAATTTCACCTGTGTTTCTACCGCTATCTTAAATGCTGAAGCAGAAGTTACCTCCGCGATTTTCCCATGCCTTTGCCGGACAGGCATCTCTATGCCTATTGAGTTACTCAGCAGGGAAAAAACTTATAGGTGAAATATTTGAAAATATACTCAGAGTTCTTTGTGTACGATCTAATCTCGCATACTCTCAGCCCTGAGTTTTTCAGCGGGCCCTAAGCAGAAGGCGTGAGGTACCTTTTGATATGAAAAATATATTATAATCCAACTATTTATTAGAAAAGCAAAAACTGCTGACTAAAAAAATTTTGATCGTTCTAGCCCTTAATTTCATTAAAAAAAGTACAATTAGTTTATAATTAGTGCTTTGCAATGCATTTAAGATATAATACTGAGGCCATGATTTCATATAAGTAGTCAAATCTTATTCACGGTACCATATTCGCTATATATTCATGTAATGAAAAATTTTGGAATATATATTCGTGTTCTATTGTCTCCTATATAGATCATGAATATAACCAAGCTCATTTTTTTTTGTTTTTTTTTGCTATCGGGCTCATATATAAAATCTCAGATACCTCCACCGGTAGATGATACAAAGGTGCCCTTCATATCAAACATTGAACCAGGCGTTCACGCCACAGATCAACGTTCGGTGTCATCTGTTCAGTTTGGAGCGTCATTGACCTCAAGTCCCCGCTATATCAGACAAACAAAGCGTGGCGAACTCCTTGTAACGGTTTACGGGGGAAAAATTATGAAAATGGCAACAGATGGTTCAGTCAGCGAATTTGCGAATGTTCCTGATGTGAATTGCGCCGTGGAAGGACAAGACGGACTGGTTTATGCAGGAACTAGTACTGGTAAGGTGCTAAAGATAGCTGCTGACGGAAGTATTTCGGTGTTTTATGATATGGCAAATCTCCATGGAAGTTCGGCAAGGGTTCATGCTATCACCCAGGTAAATAATGGTGATTTTTATGTTGTGGGATCTACTTATACTGTTGATAAGGTATTGGCTGATGGTAGCCATGCCAGTACATTTAACACTGGACACCTAAGTTATATCACAAATATTGACCAATCCGAAGATGGAGGATTTTACGTATCAAGGCCTCTGGATAGAAAAGCAAGTAAGTTGAATTCTGATGGATCAGTAATTACCGATTTTTTTAAATCGACAGAGCAAATTCAAAGTTTTATGATTGGAAGGGATGGCTACTACTATGCATTAGCAAGGAAAAAGATCCTGAAAATAGATCCCGGCAACAAAAATATTATTGACACATTTGGAAGTTTTAATATGTCACTTGGTATGGTACGAACCTCAGATGGAGATTTTTACGTCGCAGATGATAGCAGGTTCTATATCAACAAGGTAAGCCGGGAGTATGCTGTGTCGATTGATGAATTCACACCCAAAAATACTGTTATTGCTATGGTTGAAACGATTGATCCGAATGGTGATGCTTTGACCTATAAAATTTTAAGCGGGAACGGCTTGGGAGCCTTTTCCATGAATAGTAAAGGTGAAATAGTGGTTGCCGATGATATGAAATTAGACCATAGCAAAACACCAACCTTTAAACTTGAAGTGGTTGCAAATGACGGAGTTCACAGCTCACAGATTGAAGCCTTGACCATTAACCTGAAGCCGATTAATACACATGCGCCAGTTATTACACCGGGTCAGGTTTTTACAGTTTTGGAGCACGCCAATGTCGGTGTTGGTGTTGGTACCGTACAGGCAACTGATTCGGATGGCCCGGTTTTACTTGACTGGAAAATAGTCTCCGGTAACACCAACGGGACTTTTACAATTGATAGTAAGACCGGAGAAATAACTGTTAAAGACAATACCATGCTCGATGGTACCGTACTAAGCTTTAATCTGGGAATTACCGTAAGCGATATTACCCATACCAGCGCTATCGAAAATGTTAAGATAGACCTGGTATTAATAAATCATCCCCCGACATTTGACAAAGGTCCTGATATCGAAATTTCGGAAGATGCCGGATCCCAAACTATTTCCGGATGGGCGACCAACATTACGCGTGGACGGCCATTGGAAAGCAGCCAATCCATTTCATTTAAATTGACACCTGATTTACCAACCTTGTTTACAGCTTTGCCGGCTGTCAGCACCAGCGGCACGTTGACCTTTAAAACAGCCCCGGATGCAAATGGTCTTTCAAATCTGGAAGTGGTGCTGAAAGATGACGGAGGCGCACTGAATGGGGGACAGGATACCTCAAGCCCTCAACAATTCATAATCCGGATAAAGGAAGTCAATGATGCGCCTACATTTTCTTTGCTGTCGGACAGTGTTTTGATTGACTATGGCACCACGAGCCACATGAGGACGAATTGGGCTATAAATATCGATCCGGGAGCTACGAATGAGGCGTCACAAAACCTGACCTTCGAAGTAATCAATGATAACAATAATCTATTCGTTGTCAACCCCTATATTGATGTTCAGGGACATCTTTATTTTGAAGTTGCGGATCAGATGTCTGGCATCTCAAATGTCACTGTGCTATTAAAAGATGATGGCGGCACCTTAAATGGGGGCATAGACAGAAGTACCCCGGCAACATTTACTATAAAAGTGAAAGAGCCTCCGACGCATCCTCCGACAGTCATAGCCAATCAGGTTTTTTCCGTAGTCGAAGGCAGCTCCACAGGCACAATGGTTGGCAAAGTACAAGCTACAGACCTCGATCCCAATACAACATTTCAAGATTGGAAAATCAAGAGCGGCAACGCCAACAATACTTTTTTAATTGATGATAAAACAGGGGAAATTACTGTATTTGACAATACACGGTTAGATGGGAGTATTCAAAGTTTTGCATTAATTGTAGTGGTCGGAGATGGGCAGCATGTTAGCGCAGATGAAACAACCACCATTAATATTTTATTAGTAAATGATCAACCTACGTTTACGAAGGGGCCTCGCGTAGAGATATTGGAAGATTCCGGCCCTCAGGTTATTAATGGTTGGGCAACAAATATATCCGCCGGAAGTCCGGCGGAGTCTGGTCAGGCACTGACGTTTTCCTTAACTGCGGATAAGCCATCTCTTTTTTCCCAAACCCCTGCATTAAAAGCAGATGGCACTTTGATGTTTGAACCTGCCAGGGATGCAAATGGTACAACAAACATCTCAGTTGTTCTTAAAGATGACGGTGGCATCGCCAATGGAGGAGTGGACACCTCTCCTCGGCAAACCTTTGAAATATTTATTGCGCCTGTAAACGATGCTCCTTCATTTATGATGTCTTCGGCAATAATTGAGGTTGAAAACGGAGCTAAAGTTCATCAAATAGCCAATTGGATTACAGGTATTAGCCCGGGACCTTCCGATGAGGCCAGTCAGCGTTTATCGTTCCAGCTATCAACTGACAATCAAAGTCTTTTTACGGATGCTCCGAAGATTGATGATCGTGGAAACCTTTCTTTTGAAGTGGCTGACCAGGTGGCGGGTCAGGCAGTAGCTGAGATAGTACTGGTTGATGACGGGGGAACAATGAACGGAGGAAAGCACCAAAGTGATGCATATAAGTTTACAATTCAGGTAAATAAAATACCCCAATTCATTGATTTTTCACCTATTTCGGACCAAAGAATAGGGAAACCACCTGTAAATTTGATTGCCACCGGTGGGGACTCCGGAAATCCTGTAACTTTCACCCTGGAAACCTCCCCAGCCGACGGAGTAGCACATCTCATGGGAGAAACTATCCTTCTGGATGGTACGGGAAAGGTTACGGTACGGGCAAATCAGGAAGGAAATGAGCTATATGCGGCAGCGGAAGAAGTTGTTGTAGCCTTTGAGATCAAGCAAAGTGCCCTATTCCTTCCAACCCTATTTTCGCCCAATGGCGATGCAAATAACGACTATTTTATCCTAAGAGGCGCTTCAAACATAAGTCAAATTGAATTTTCAATCTATGATAGGTACGGGAAAAGGATATTCTATTCCAATGATATCCAAAGAATCACACGTGAAGGGTGGGACGGCTACTTCGGTGGTCAAAAGCAGCCTGTAGGCAATTACAAGTGGATACTAAATGGCAGTTACCAAAATGGGGAACCACTGAACATCGATGGTAAAAATTCTGGAACAGTCCGCCTGATCCGATAAACAACATTTTAAATCTAACCATGAATAGGTATAAATCATTCATTTTCATATTTCTAACAATTCCAGGATCTTTGACTGTAGGATTGGCACAGCAACCAAACTTAATCCAGTTTCAACGCACACCATTTCTGACGAATCCAGGGATGTTGGGAGCATTGTCAAGACCATCTGTTAGCTTCAATTTTCAGAATCGGGCGAGCGCGGCAGGAACACAATACGTTATTTCTATGGCATCTGCATTTTATCCGATCTCCATTGGATCTCATCGTCTAGGCATGGGAATGTCATTTTTAAATGATCGGGCTTCGGGTTTCATAAACACAAATGGAGGTATTCTTGGCATAGCCACCGGTATCCAACTTTCAAACAAGCATTTACTCAGTCTTGGTATTCAGGGAGGTTTTTTTAGCGAAAATTTGGGGGATTCTTTTCAATTTTCCACGGATCAGCAATTTATTGAAGGAATCTATCAGCCAAATTTACCAACAGGCGAAAATTTTAGCGCTGAATCTGCACAATATATGAATCTTTCCACTGGATTGTACTGGCAATTTTATGATCAGAACGAACAACAAAGGGCTTTTGCCGGATTATCAATATTCAATTTTAATGAACCTGACCGCAGTTATGTAGAAAAGGATAATATTAATCTTACAATGAAAGGTATTGCCGGATGGAGGATCTATCAGGGTAGAGTTATCAATATCTATCCGAATTTTCGATGGGTCGCAAATCAAGGATATCAGATGTTGAGTGGAGGTTCATGGTTTAATTTTTATTTAAACAGCCAGGCACTCTCGACACAGCAATTATCCTTAGGATTATGGTACAATAGTACAAACTCCGGGTCAACCACTATAGAACTCAGCTTACAGCAAGTTAGAGCTGGATTGAGCTATGAAATTCCAATGGGTAATGATTTAAATCGTCAGCAAAATGGAACTTTTGAGGTTTCAATTGCATGGTTTTTCAAACAAAAAAGAAAGCTGAGATCAGCTAAGAACATTGCTGAGAAAACGAATATGAAAATGCAGCAGGCTGTAAAGTCGGAATCGGAGTCATCGAATGAACCTCCGGAAAAAAAAGAAGTTACTTCCGGGGAATCTCCTAAAATGCCCCCTCCAATAGAAGATCGTGTTTCAGATTCCGAACCTAAGGTTGAATCACAGGTAAATTGGCCTATGCTTACACCGGAAGAGCGGGCGCTTTTTGAAATGGATATACGTTTTGATCTGAATAGTACGGATATCGACGCTTCATCGAAGGAGTTTTTGCATAAAATTGTTAAGGTATTAAAAGAAAAAGAGTGGGTAAAGGTTAAACTTATTGGCCATACCTGCTCTGTAGGTACGGCAGAGAGAAACATCATTATTTCCAATGAAAGAGCTCAAAAAGTTCGTGAATTTATCATTGGACTTGGAATACCTGAACACCGCCTGCAGGCTTCAGGGCTTGGCGAAACCAGGCCAATATTATCCAATGGGACGTTGAAAGGCAGGATGCAAAACAGGCGGGTCAGTTTTGAAATATCAAAATAGCGAAAATCGTATGTCTCTTTGACAAAATTCATAACCTCCTTTTCAGTCCATCGCTCCGTTAAATGTTTTATGATCCGGTCAAAACCCTTGGCGGCACGAACAGTCCAGACAATCTCTAAAGCCATTTCTTATACTTTTTCATTACTTCTTCATGAGAGATCACTTCTCCCTTGTCGGCCTGGGCAATGCCTTCTAATATCTCCGCTCGTTCTTCCGCACCTATTGTATCCCACCAATCTACTTCCTTGGACTTTTTCAGGTCAATAAATTCTTTAATAATTTCTATATCTCTCACTCCTGCCAACCATCGTATCAACTCTAGCTTTTCTGCCTTTATATCCATTATGTCTCTTATTTTTTGGTCCACCAAATTTAACGGTTTCACATGATAAATTGATCTACTCCTACGGATGATATTGATTAATTTCTTCAATAAGCTCTTCCCAACACTGAAGCGGAAGTTACTTCCGCGATTTTTCATTTACCTGTTCATTTTAGGCAATTCACTGCATTAAAGCTTATCCGTTACCTGCTGTTTTTCTTTTTGCTCAGTCGTTCAATCTCCTTTGTCAAAGTCTGTTTTTCTGTATTTGATTTTGTCAGCTCGATGGCTTGTCGGTAATGGTCAATCGCTTTGTCGATGTTTCTGTCTACATACAAGTAGCCCAGCAGTTCGTGATAGTAATTGCTTTCCTTCAGGTTTAGTTTTTCGGCTTCCGGAATAGCCTTTTCGTATCCGTAAACTTTGGCAAAGGCAAATGTCCTGTTCAATGCTGTTATGGGTGAATATTCAATAGGCATAAGCTGATTGTACAACTGTAAAATATGTTGCCATTTGTTTTCATCCGTTGGCGTTGTATGCCAATAGGCAATGCCTGCTTCCAAATGATATTTTGATATTTCATTTCCATGACAAGCGTTCACCAAATAGTAATTGCCTTTTTCAATCAGCGATTTGTCCCACAAGTTTTTGTCCTGTTCGTCAAAAAGAATAGCTTCACCTTTATCATTTGTTCTCGCTTCAATTCGTGAACTTTGAAAACACATTAAAGCAAGTAAAGCGTTTGTTTGTGGTGTATCTGTCCATGGATTTTCTGTTAGGACCAAGGCTAACCTGACAGCTTCCGAACAAAGTTCCTTTCGGATTAACTGATTGTCCGTTTTGGAAAAGTAACCTTCGTTAAACAATAAGTATAAAGTTTTCAACACCGTGTCCAATCTTGATTGGATTTCTTTTTCACTTAATATTTTGATGTGAAAATTGTCGTTACGAAGATTAGTTCTTGCCCTTTGTAATCGTTTTTTTATAGTTTCTTTTTTGGTTAAAAAGGCATTGGAAATTTCTTCTACGCTGAAACCACAAAGAATTTGAAGCGCCAAACAGATCTGGGCTTCGATTGAATTAGCCGGATTACAAACTGCAAAAATCATTGCCAATTGACTGTCGGCAATAATTTCATTGCTTATCTCGAAACTATATTCCGATTCAAATTCACTTACTCTTAGGTTGTTTTTGATCTGGTTTTCAAAAACGTTCAAATGTTTGAAATAATCTTTGGTTTTGTTTTTGGCTACGGTATAAAGCCAAGCAGTTGGATTGTCCGGAATGTCATTAATACCCCAATATTCGGAAGCTTTTAGAAATGTTTCACTTGCAATATCTTCAGCAATCTCGATATGTTTCAAACCAAAATGACGGCACAAAACAGCCGTCATTTTGGCATATTCTTGTCGGAATAGATGTGGTAAAAGTTCCTTACGCGATTTTTTACCTTTTGCCATTAATCTCGTTTTAACACCTCACGGACTTCGATATTTCCTCCTGTTTTAAAAATAGGATTGGCTTTGGCAATTTCTACTGCTTCTTCAATGGTTTCGACTTTTACAACGATATAACCTGCTATAAATTCTTTAATTTCGGTGTAAGGGCCATCCGTTACTACATTATCAGGTTTTACGGTTTTAGCGCTTCCGGGAGTTGGCAAAAGTGTATTCCCTTTATCTGCCAGCTTGTTTTGGGCTGCAATACTTCCCAGCCAATTCATTCTTTCCTGCATTTGCTCGGGAGAAGGTTTGAAGCTGGAAACATCATTTACTCTGAAAATTAATGCGAATTCTTTCATTTTATAATTTTTTAATGGTTTTAATTAAGGATTGAGTCCAATTTTTCCTTTGCTGTCTTTCTTTTTTCTTCGTACTTAAACCGGTTTTCATCCAGTTCTATAAACTCGATATCTTCGATGCCCAAGAAGCCTAAAAACGTAGCAATATAGTTTTTCGAAAAATCCATTGGACTACCTAAAGGTACGCCTCCGGTAGTAATTACAACAATGGCTTTTTTGTTTTTAACCAGTCCGACAGGATAACCTTGTTCGCTATATTGAAATGTTTTGCCTGCTCTTGCGACCAAATCAAAATAAGCTTTCAAACTGGCGGGGATTCCAAAATTGTACATGGGAGCACCCATTACCAAAATGTCACTTTCCATAAGTTCATCTACAAGGCCATCCGATAATTTTGTAACTCTTTGTTGTTCTTCATTCAGTTCTCCATGATGAAAAACAGCTTCTAAAAACTTATCATCCGGAAATGGCAAATTACTGTATGCTACATCTCTATTGATTACTTCCGCGTTTGGGTGTTTGATTAATAATTTGGAAATAATAGCATCTACCTCGCTCCGACTAATAGATGTTTTTTCCGCTGCACTGGAGTTAATTTTCAATACTTTCATTTTTCGAAATTTAAAGTTCACTCTAGTGACGACTGACATTTTAAAATGAGGACAAGCCTTGTTCCATATTTTCAGTATTGTGTTTTTCAAGTAGCAGGTTGACCAAACCCAATTGGGTTTATACCTGTGTATTCTTTGTTCAAATCTAAAAGATCCAATGGATTGTTTGACCGATTCATAGAGGTTACAACTACAAAAGTGTAAATCTCAGTTGTTTTGCTGTTGCTGTGCCCGACTAGGGGTTGAATATACCTTACAGTTCCATCTTCCAATGAATGTATTGCAAAATTACGCCTTAATACAGGCAGACCCCAACACCGAAGCGGAAGTTACTTCCGCGATTTTTGTCTTTTCCGGCAGGTTCTTCCGGCTTTGATTCCGAACTAAGTTCCGCTCCGGAGACGAGAGGCAGGTCTGGAGGCAACCTTGCGTGGTTGGTTATTTTTTGTATCGCCGGTGTTTCAGAGTACCACAATGTATCCGTTTGGTGTCGGGCATATCACTTATTTGGACTGAAAAATCAGATACATAATCCCTGCGATGCTGGTGAGTTTGCCGGGATTCTGGAAATCAACCTTAACGAAACAAAAGTACAGGGGCTCACTTAAAATCTACAATAAAGATTACCGCATGGAATATATCTATTTATCAATCTATTCCAAGCCAGCAGCCCCCATACGCTTTCTACATCATTATCTAACAATTATCTTGTGCGTCTTCACGGCATCATCCAGCACCAATTGCAGAAGATAAGTGCCTGAAGCTAAATTACCGATCGGGATCACAACTTCTGGATTGAAATCCGCAGACTCTAAAATCACCCGTTCTCCCATAAGATCGAGTAAACGGAACTCTGCCTGGTCATAATCAATTCCCGATCGTATTTTCAAGAAATGTCCTTTGTTCACCGGGTTAGGGTAAACTTGGGCCTTCAATGCTGTGATATACCCCGTTACGGTGATATCGCTATTACTTACAATGGTCCAATTCCCAGGCTGGAACCGGTATTTGATGTATTGACTATCCTCTGAATCATAGCTCACTCCCGGAATACCTTGTACAGGTTGTCCATTTTGCCAGATCACTGTACCATTAACTTCAATCTTTGATACGGAGCCTGAGGTGCTTGAGATATTCCTGGGAACTCCCACTACAGCTTCGGTATTGGGAGGAGAAATCAGGGTTTGAGTGAAAGTCTCATCATTATTTTTAACGTAGGATGCAGTAATATTACCTTTTACTGTAGGAATGATACTCGATATCTCATTAAGCCCTGCATCCTGCGGCTCGAAAATATACTCGGAGTATGCGGCCTGGGTGGGACGGACCCCAAGAGTATATGCGCTCATATGGTATAGTGGGCCGGCTGACCAGGCATGATTATTACTATTTTTAGCTGGAAATTCTTCCCAAAGCGTGGAAGACCAACCGTTGATCATTTCGGAGTACCGTGCTCTCATACGGTCCAGTGCCTCGCTTGGATCTAAAAGTGACATGGCCAGTTCTACATACATTTCCTGGTAGGGCCCCGCATTATAATGTGATCGCAGCACATTCAAGACATCTGCCTTTTTTGACTCATCTGCCATCCCGGCCAGGACGGCCCATCCATTGCTTCGGTCATCTACCACGGTTGATTGTTGTCCGTTCAGACTGTGAAAACAATAAGCGCTGCCAGTCCAGAAATAGTTATTGAAATTGTTCTTTACAGGTGTTAAAAGATTTTCATAATAGGAAACATCTGCCGTTTGACCAAGTATCTCGGCAATCTTGATCATATTTTCCAACAGTACGATGTAGAGGGCATTCACTACCGTATTAGCACTTCCGGTTACCACATCCTTATTGTCTCCCCAGTCGATCCAGTTCCATAAGTCCCCCCCCTGTTCAGGCTGAAGGATCAACATACCATCATTATTAGCAGTACTTTCAAGGTATTCAATGAACTTCCTGGTTTGAGGATAGAGCTCTTCGAGTAAAGCCTGATCACCGGTATACAAGTAATACTCCCATAATATGGCAACCGCTGCCATATTTTGATCTGGCAAATTAAATCTAGTACCAGGAGCAGTAGTATAAAGGGAACCGTCAGCTTTTTGGGTATTCAGCAATTCGCGAAAACCTTTTCGGGCAAGTAAGTGACCTCGCTCATCATACAGATAAAAAGAATAGAGGATCTGCTCGGACACATCACCCCACCACTGGCCCCGCTCCCGGTCAGGACAATCATAAAAAATATCCCGCATGCACACATAAGACGTGTTCTTGCATTTCGTCCAAAGCAGGTTTAACTGGGGGTCGCTACTTGAAAAATCTCCTACTATGTCAGCATCATATCCAGTCTGCCTGAACTTCAGGTCCAAAATGCTTACCGGGCTCGTCACATTGGTAAACTCATACCTTACAGTATGCTTACTCGAGTTTTGCCAGGCATAGCATTCAAATTCCTGCACACCGCCTTTTGTGATGTATTCCTGGTAGTAAAAGTCATTCAATACAAAGCGGATCTTCACTTCTGCCGGGGCGTCTATTTTTAGGTAAGGATTCCCTTGAATGTTAATACCCAAATTTCCTGTAATTGTACCATCGGCGTTCACTGTAGATGGCAGATCAGCTTGATTAAGGTACGCTGACAGTCCAAAATCTTTCCAAAGGGGTATGGTACGATGTACCAGATTGTTCCATGGAGCTACCGGGGGCACTCCCTTGCTGACGGCACTACTCCACAGATTATCATTGAATCCCAAAGTATACCAATCCGATACTTCACTCCGCGCATCATAGATAACCGGCCATGCTACCCATTTATAATCCGTCCATTGCTTCATTTGATTGTTTTCCGAACCATAACGCACATCTGACAACCCCGGCAAAGTAAATGATTCGTTTTCACTGGCACACAGGATCCATTCACTGGTACCTTCAAGCCTGTAATACCCCTGTTTTACAATACCATAGATCGGATCTCCAAAAGTGGCGTTGTCAAAAGTGATGGTCCCCGTGACATCGTAGAGATAATTGAAAGTCCCTCTTTGAAATGCCGGATGCTCTGTTACCTTCCACGAATTATCCGAAATAATCCTGGAAGGGCTCGAACCAACCAAATCGCATTGAAACAAAAACCCGCCATGGTCTGTCATTAAATGCGAATAGCCCTCTTCACCTCCCTTGTGCCAAACCAGGGCAGCAATAATGTTATCTCCGTCCTGAAAATACGGAGACAGGTCTATTTCATCATAGTATGTATTACTTAGGTCCGGGCGAGCATCAAGTCCCCCACCCCGGACTACGAGCTGGCCATTTACATACAACCAATAGTTGTTCTCGGCGGCAATTTTTGTTATGGCACTTGTGGGTTGGCCACTGAGTGTTACTTTCTTCCTCAAAGCCAGCCAAGTATTGTTGGGTCCCTGAGCCGAAGTCCAGATCCAATGGGCGGACCAATCGGCTTGCGCGAATACTTCCTGAATATTAAATACATACTGTGCCCATATGACGATCACAATCATAAGTGTTCTTACTGAAAATTTATCTTTTCCCTTCATGATTAATTGGTTAAATCGATTGAATTACTATTTAATACTTAAATCAGTTGGTGCTGACCCGACCACTATTTTCTGGCAGACAAAGGATATCCAGGTCTTCTGTTGAAATGGTAGCAAAGCGATCTGCAGCCACTGCTCTTCCCGATCACTTTCCAATGTACCTTCGCTGCTGTATTGGAGGGCATTACCAGGTGATATCTAAGTTTCTAAAATGTTCCGGGCACTTTGTAAATTCCCAGAAACGTTACATTACCTATCGTAAAAAATCACAAAACTTCTCAAAACGATATTGAGCAGTCAGTCAAACCGGATTAATCTATCCTTAACTGTACGACAAACTCAAAATTGCCGCCGGCATTTCCATTGTATTCCGCCGATCCCGTGGTAAACATCGAACTAAAAGCGACAAGGTCTTTTATCTCGGCACCAACACCGAAAGTGGCACACTTAGAAGTGTGATACATCGTAAAAAAACTCAGCTTTTCATCTAAAAAGTTTATTTGTGCCCCAATATCCACTACTTCCTTATACTCCTTCACTTTTCGATAGACTGCCTTGGGCCTTAGATTGATGGTATTTGTCCCCTCTCTTAACAAAATGTTATAACCTGCCGCTACAAAAACGGTAGGTTGTCTTATTGAGGTCATCATACTTTCATCGTTATCATAAACCAGTGCGCCCAGATGTAATCCTGCTGCCTGAATGTGGAGTTCACCTATAGTATATGACAAACCAAAATCACTGTCAACTTGTATCCCGGTATCATTAAAATTTGCTACTACCGGATCCCCCGGGTCTCCTATCAATTCATCTTCATTTATACGTTCGTCGACCGCTCCAAGAGACAGCCCGAAAGCTAAGTTTTGATTAGGAGCCAAAGGGAGGTGATATGAATAATTGGCAATGAAACGCGTCCCTTTTAATATTCCCATTTCTTGCCTGAATACCGCCAGACCTAAGCCTACACGCTTGCTGTAACCGTAGTCTGCCGTTACATATTGCGTGTTTGTACCCGAACTAATACTGCTGGCTTGTCGCTGGTATGACAGCGTGATTTTAAGATCTTCCTCAACACCTGACATGGCAGGATTGAGAGCAAACTGATTAAAAAAATACACAGATCCTGACGAACTTAACTGTGCATGTCCTTTCTGAGCGGAAAATAAAGGAAGCAGACATATGATCACTGTCCTAAAACCTCTTCTGAAAATAGATTTATATATATGTTGCATTTTTTATCGATTAATAATGAAGAATTGTTAACGTCCCCTTAACTATCGGAATACCGGAGCCCAAATTGATTATATAGTAATAAGTTCCCGATGACAATGTATTCCCTTGGAATGTACCTTCCCAGCTATTATCATAATCGTGCTGATCAAATACGACACGACCTTCCAAATCATATACCTTTACATGATTGCCTGGGTAGGTATTGATGTTCCATACGACCCAGGTATCATTTTTTGTATCGCCATTTGGAGTGAGAATGTTGTTTGATTCTATGAGATAAGGACTGCCTTCCATCTGGACAAGCGACTCCGCATCTTTAGTACAACCTTCTGATGTGTTAGCTGTTACAACATATACATGATTTTGATTTGGCTTTATTGTGATGGTTTCATCATTCAGGTCACTTAAAATTCCCGGGCCTTCCTGCCATCTGTAGCTATAGCCTCCTTCACCTGTTACGGTCAGTTCTATAACGTCGCCCCGCGGCACCTTCTCTGAGGTATAGCTTCTTGTAATCTCAATATCTAACTCGTAGGCTGTAATCTTAAATACCCTACTAAAACTATCTGTGCCACCATTCAATGTCCCCCCATCATCAGTAACGGTTACGGTCACATTTGCCTCCCCTATGATCCCTTCATTGAGCATGTAAGTGATATACCCTCTCCCCTTTTCAACTCCACTTACGGAGAGTTCACTGAACAGACCGCCATTGTCGGTTGTGACCGATAAACTAAGCTCCTGATCAGGTTCCGGCCCGGGAGTCAACCCATCTACGGGAACAGTATAGGCATCTGTATAATTACAGCTATTTTGATCCATTAATTCGGCCATTGTCGGTGCCTGATTGGTTCCCAATGTAGTTACCTGCACGACCGGGGTATAGGGGACCTCCAAGCCCGAGCCAATACTATAGTCATTGAATGGCCTGACTCTGTAATAGTACGAAGTCGCAAGTTTCACATCACGATCCGTATATGAAGTGCCATTTTCTCCAACCGAAACCACGACCGAGAACTCCTCACCATCCAGAGCGCGCTCAATATCATAACCTGTCTCATTATGTGCCCTATCTGCCCAGCTTAACGCTATTTCCGTTTCCGATAACGGTGAGGCATTCAAAGATTCGGCAGGGAGGGGGAGCTTTTCATCATAGATCGTTTTGGCATTTACAACGGATGAATAAATAGAATTCCCTGAAGAATTGATCGCCCTGACTTTGTAATAATAAGTCGTCAATAACTTCAAATTGTTATCCGTGAAAAGGTCAGCTTCCACTGTATCGATTACTGCAAACGTATATCCATCGGTGGATCTAGATATTTCATAACCGGATTCGTTGTTTGCCACATCATCCCAACGGATAGAGATGGAGTATTCGGCAACCTCTGTAACTGTTAAATTGGCTGGTACGGCGGGGGCGTTCAAAGGTATCCCGAATATTTGCCATTCGGCCATCTGATAAGCATCAGACCCATGATTAGCGGTCATATTGAGCCGGAAATATCGGTATGAATCCCCGTTTACAAAGGTGAAAGAGCGTTCCTGGAACCGGGATGGAAAATCTTCATTGGTCCGGGTATCGAGTGTTACCCAGTTTGATCCGTCATTTGACCCCTCGAACGTCCAGTTTCTGGGGTCTCTTCCTGGGGCATCATTCGCTGAAGTGATGCTATACTTGGTGATCAGGTGGGTTGAAAAAGCAGATCTGGATTCATACTGTGTCCATAAGGTTGCAGTGTTCCCCACCAAAAATTTAGTGTGTACATCGTTATCAATAAATTTCGGTGAGTTTTCGTTTTCGTTATCATTTTCCTTTGAAACGGTTAATGTGCCCCCATCATCTGTGATATCCATGAGGGCACCGCTATAATCTAATGTGGTCACTTCAACTGTCGCGGCAAAGTCTGAGGTGCCAAAGGAATTGTAGCTGCGAATGCGATAATAATAGGTCGTGCCCTGATTGAGACCACTATCGTAAAAACTTTTTTCATTGGTATTAAAATCGGCGATCTTCTCGAATGTGAGATTATCAATAGATCTCTCCAGTTGGAAACCTTTCTCCACCGAGCTGTTATCTTCCCAAGTCAGGAATATTTCATCCCCGGCTGATGATACAGCACTTAGATCGGTGGGTGCTTCCGGCACCTTTGCCTCCAGCAAGCGCCACTCGCCCAGTTGAAAAGTACCTGAACCATTCAGCGCGGTGATATATAAACGATAGTACTCGTAAGCCACACTGTTCTCAATTTCAAATGAAGTCGTATTAAACCTCCCGCCTAGTTGCATGTTCGTACGTGTGTCCAAAACCGTCCATTCCGTGCCATTGTGTGAACCTTCCAAAGTCCAGTCTTTAGGGTCTCTTTCAGGGGCGTCATTACCGGCCGTGAGCGTGTATATACCCACTACTGCCGGTGTGTTGAGCTGAAATTGTATCCACTGCAGATCGGGAAAATGCGAAAGGAATTTTGTGCTGATATCATTATCGATCACTTTGGTTGATCCTTCTGCCGCATCGCTGCCGCCACCGTTTTCTTCGTGGACTGTAAGTGTACCTCCTGTTGCCGTAATGTCTTGCGAGAAACCGCATAGGCCTGCCGCCATGAAAATAGCAACACTTACAATGATATATATATGCTTATAAATTTTCATTTCCTTAAAATTTAATTGAGAGAATTAAACTGCCAGGGCATGGCATGGAGTATAGGTATATCCTTACCAACCTATGTTCTGCACCAGTTTTTTATTTGTATTGATATCGTCCTGAGGGATGGGCCACAGATAGTGACGTTTATCAAATACGCGATTTTCGAATGGAACTTTCTTATAAAAATCTTTGATATCCGGGGCATTAATATCCAATCCAATCATAGGGCCACCGAATGCCTCTTCAGCAACTTTCCATCTTCGAGCATCGAAATAACGGACACTCTCAAATGCCAATTCTACTCTTCTTTCTTTCCTGATCGCTTCCCGCATGGCAATTTTACCGGCTGGGGCCTCCAACTCACCGGAACCGTATTCCGGAATACCTGCCCTGTTCCTGATCAGATTAATATACTTCAGGATCTCCGGGTTCCCCGGAGATGATTCATTAAGCGCCTCTGCATAATCCAGATAAATTTCGGCCAGCCGCAACATACTGTTTGCCCTGTTTCCGCTGGTCCAGGCGCCAAGCCCCATATTCTTCCTGACAATGTATCCTGTTGGAGAGTAATCATTTCCGCCGGCTTTTCTTCCCGAATTACCTTCATACCAAGTCCGGGTGATGATATCACCGGTATTCCGGTTGAGCCATAGTGTATTATCAAAAGTAATATTTGTATAAAACCGCGGCTCCCGGCCTACCCACTGATTGAATGTTTCGCGTTCCATGAAATCGTAGGGTGTCCGGAAACTGGAAAATCCGGATGCTTCATATCCTGATTGCGGGTCGTCGATCGACCTGCCGTTGGCCATAAAATAAGCATCGACCATGGCTTGGGTCACTCCCAGTCCGCCACTGCCCCGGGCTTCACCGGAGCTCCCCGCATGAAATGGCGTCATTTCATATTGTCTTGACCCAACATCGGCGGCAGGACGAGCCATAATTATTTCCTGGTTCCACTCGTCAAGCATAACATCTCTTGTTGATAAATACGGATCAAACCGCCCCTCACTGTTGCTTTTTCTATAGAGGTCAAAGGTGCCTGGCACAAATTCCGTAATGAATTGCTTGTAGGATTCCTCCGCAATGCTCCATTTGTCTTCATTATACGTCTGGCTGATCAAATGTGTGCCATCTGCATTCATCAAATCGCCATAGTCTGTATTTCCATTAAACAAAGGGCTGGCTGCCAGTAACAGAACCTGTGATCTGATCGCCATGGCATAGGCCCTGGTAATTCTCCCATAGGCATCGTCATTTCTGGGAACATTCGGCAAATCGAGCATCGCTTCATCCAATTCACTTACAATGTATTCAACGCATGCATCAAAGGTACTCCTGGGAAGATGGACTTTCTCCACCGGTGCATCAGGAGGAATGGGTGTATCCTCCAGCAGGACCACCGGACCATACAAACGTATGAGGTGATAATAATAAATCGCCCGCAATGCCCGCGCTTCTGCATGATATTGGATTTCTAACTGGGCAACACAATCCTGGCATTCATATATATGCTCCATGAAATAACTTGCATTCCGGATCCCCCGATAATAATTAGTCCACTTATCATTGACAAATCCTGTTGTGGGATTCCAGGTTCCTATGTTCATATCGTTGCTCGATACAAATGACCATACATATTCCGCTTCATCGGACCCACCCGTCCAGGGTCCTGCATTATTGGCCAAATGTCTTTGTGATAACTCATCAGGAAGCACAGAATAGACATTGGCCAGGTATTGCTCTACTGTATTCTCGTTGGCAAAGGTCTGCTCCAAGGTTAGCCTGTCATCCGGCACCTGGTCCAGGAAATCACTACATGAAGCACTAACCAGGGTAGTGACAACCGTTGCAATCAGTATTTTAATTTTCATCGCTTTCATGTCGTTTAAAATTGAATGTTAATACCCATTGAATAGATTGTGCTATTGGGATATCGTGCCCCGTTAGAAGTGTAAAGTTCAGGATCCCAGATATCAAATTTGCTGAACGTAAGAAGGTTTACACCTCTCATGTATATACGCGCATTTTTCATTCTCAGGCCCTCAGTGATATGTGCGGGTAAGGTATACCCCAGTTCTGCTGTTTTAAGCCGTAGAAAGTCAATATCCCTGAGCCACCAGGTACTTGTCTTGGTATTATTACTCTGCCCTATGGCAGAAGAACCATAGGATAACCTGGGATACATTGCGTCAGGATTAGGATCCTCTTCCGTCCACCTGTCCAAAGCTACATGGTATAGGTTTGCTCCCCCTCCATCTCCTCTGAATGGAATGATGCCGCTGCCACTCAGGATGATATCTGCCTCAGCCTGCCCCTGGAAAAATAAGCTCATGTCAAAGCCATGATAGCTTAAACTGATCCCAAAACCATAGGTGAGCGCAGGAACGTCTCCTTGACCAATCTCAATCTCGTCATAGGCATCAATACGACCATCTCCGTTGAGGTCCTTGTATTTGATATCTCCGGGCATTACTTCCCCAAATTGCTCCGCAAAATCTCCGTCTTCGACGGTAATGTATCCATCACCATTGGCATCATCTTCAAAAGTAAATAGCCTTTCAGCTATAAATCCGTAGCGGGCCAGTACCGGGTCACCCCTGCGTTCCATCCAGGGATATTGTTGCTCAGGCTGACCATTCTCCAATATTTTGTTTCTGTTATATGAGAAAGTTCCCCTGACACCTACGATCAGGTTATTGAAGCTTTTGTCAAAATTGATCGAGCCATCAAATCCTTTGTTTTCAACAATACCTATGTTACCATAAGGATCAGCATTTAAGCCGATGTAACTCGGTATATCGGCCCTCCTTAAAAAAGCGCCTTCGGTATGTTCCTTAAACACATCAAATATGATCCCCAGACGATAATTGAACATGTTGATCTCTATCCCCAGATCCTGCTTGCGCGCCTCTGCCCAGGTGACATCCACGGCATAAGAATTTTCAAAAATTCCATCATATCTGATCCTGTTCTTTCCATAGGTGTACCCCCTATTTCCATCTCTGATCACCTCACCAATAAAGGCGAACCTGCCCGCTCCTGAAGCAGAACCGACCATACCGTCCGTATACCTGATTTTGAGAAAATCTATCACACCTGTAAGGGGTTGAAAAAATTTCTCATTGGAAATTGCCCAGCCCACGCCAATAGCCGGAAAAAATCCATACCTTTTGGAGGGTGCAAAATTCTCTGATCCATTATAACCGGCATTGAATTCAACGAAATAACGATCACCAAAAGAATAAGTAACTCTTCCTGCCAATCCCTGGTTTCTGAAGGGTATGGATTCCGTAAAATTACCTGCAAATGCATTTAAATAATCGGACTTGTTAAACAGCAGTAATCCACCAAACCGATGCTTTCCAAAAGCCCTGTCGTAATTAAGGGATGCCTCCATATAAAACCGCCTGTTCCCTCCATTGGAACGAGAATAACCCAAAAAGTTTTGTCCCTGAAAAGTAGGAACCGTACCTAAATTCAAGGTCCCGTCCGGGTTCCTCGGATTATTTGCATCTACAATCCAGGTATCTTCACGTTTTCCCCGGTGAATGCGATGTTCATTATAAGCATCAAAAGCAAGCATGACGTTGGCAGAAAGTCCCTCGATAAGACTATCTAAATCTTGTGTAACTCGTAGGTTTGAATACAACTGGTTGCGGTCATGATTTTGATACCCCCTTAGGGTAGCATCGGCATAAGGATTCCTCATACCACCATTCGGGCTTCTACCGGGAACAAATCCTCCGGGATACATGACCGGATACTCTACCGGGCTTACTTCAAGGGCGCCGTTGAATATTGTGTTGGCCGATTCTCCGGGATAATTACCTTCGGACAGGTAACCCTGAATCCCCAGGTCCACCTTAGTAGTAGGAGTCAGGTCCATGGTAATGTTAGTGGTTACATTATACCTTGTAAAACGAGCTTCTGAGTTGTACTGCGCCAAGGCATCGGTATTGTATAAACCTGTTTCATTGTAATAACCCAGTGATGCATAATACTTTGAATTAACCGAACCACCATGTACATTCAGGCTGGCCTGCCGGTTGTATCCATAGTCGCTGAATACCTCCTCCATCCAGTTGACATCGGGATAAACGAACGGGTCATACTTACTCTCAGTTCTTTCAATGACTTCCTGGCTATACCTGGGAGCTTCTCCCCTGGTTGTGAGCGCTTCATTGGATAATTCCATATAATCGACACCCCCGAGTAGTTCAGGTGTTTTTGTAAAGCCGGTAACCCCCTGGTTAAAATCAAACACAATCGTTGGCTTCCCCTCCTTTCCTTTTTTAGTATTTATCAAGATCACGCCATTGGCTCCTCTGACTCCATAGACTGCAGTTGCTGAGGCATCTTTCAAAATACTGAATGATTCAATATCCTGAGGGTCAATATTATTCATTGATCGCTCCACACCATCTACGAGTACCAGAGGGTTGCTACCTCCACTCATGGTGGAAATCCCCCTGATCCATATATCCGCTCCGTCATAACCCGGTTCTCCGGATCTCTGAACACCAGTGATGCCCGCCAAACGTCCTGCAAGCATGGTGCTGATATTTGCTACAGGGTGATCAAGCTCCCTCGCAGAAATATTCGATTGAGCCCCGGTAAAACTGATCTTTCGCTGTTCTCCATAACCAACTACAATAATTTCTTCAAGTGACTGAATATCAGGAGTCAATTCCATATCGATCACAGCCCGGTCACCTACGGCAATCTCTTCTCTTAAATAACCTACACTGCTGAATATCAAAACCGCATCTTCCTGTGAAACGTCGAGTCCATAATTCCCCTCGACATCCGACATCGTGCCATGAGCTGTACCTTTTACGATTACATTTACTCCGGGCAAGCCTTCTCCATCTTCAGACGATGTGACTTTGCCCGTGACCCTACGGGTTTGAATAACGATCTCTATGACATCTCTCTGGTCTGAATCTTCCTCAATCTTTTTCACATGAATATTTTTATTGACTTGTCGAAATTTAAGATGCGCGTTTTCTGATATTTTCAATAAAACAGACTCCACAGTCGCATTTTCAAACTTCAGGTCCATTCTTAGTTTTCGATCAATCTCCGTTTTATCGTACGTGAATTTGTAGCCTGTCTTTCCTTCTATAGCACGTATCGCTTCCAGTATGGAGGCATTATCAAGATGCAATGAAATGAGATGATCTTTAACACTTTTTATACCCTGAGCCTGTCCTTTACTCTGGCTGGCCAACATAGCTCCTGCCGTGATCAAAAGCGCGATAGCTCCCAATAAAATATGTCTTGAAACCATCACGAGGAATTTAGTTAGTAGATTTTTCATACATTTACATGGGTTTTATTATACATTGATAAAATCTTATACCATATGACCGATAACCCCAAAAGGATTCTGCACATTTCCTCATGGGTTATCGGTTTTTTTATGAGCTGTTCATATCATCCGTGTTCCTATGTTTGTTTGATATATTTTTTTTTCTATTCAGTAAGATATGCACCTTTTTGCCTTTTATGATAAAATCAAATTCCTTGACGTAAGACATTCCGTGCAACACGTTTTCAAGGCTTTCATTATCGAATTCACCTGAATACTTCCATTTAACCTGATTGATATCGGTTACTCC
This sequence comes from Cytophagales bacterium, assembly GCA_022360055.1. Lineage (GTDB taxonomy): Bacteria > Bacteroidota > Bacteroidia > Cytophagales > Cyclobacteriaceae > JAAUQL01. The sequence goes on from JAKSDO010000161.1 coordinate 51,149, forward strand.
GCTTAGCTGAATGTCAACGGCATACCATCTGGTTAAAATTTGGACTATTTCTGACAGGTCATTTTCATCAAAGATCAGGATCCCTGATCTCCATGAGGTTACCTTGTGAAGATCAAACATCTCAATCCGGGCTGAATTATGTTTGGTATTGCAGATTACCTGCTCGCCGGGAGTCAAGTAAATCGATTTTGTAGAATCGCGCTGATCATCTACTTTCACGGTCCCGCTGGTCAGTGAAACTTTCACTACTTCGCTTTCATACCCGGAAATGTTGAAACTTGTCCCCAAAACGGTCGTTTTCAATCCCCTGCATTCAACTACAAACGGACGTTGACGCTCTTTCTCAATCTCAAAAAATGCCTCCCCTTTCAAAATTACCTTTCTCAGGTCCCGCCCAAACAATTTGGGATATTCAATGCTACTCCCGGAATTTAAATGTATAAGCGATCCGTCCGGTAATCTGATCTGTTGTTTTGTCCCCAGAGGTGTTGTCTTGATGACCTGATGGACAATTGGCGGCTCCTTCTCCAGGGGACGATAATGGTAGATAACGAAAGTCATGGAAAAAACAAGGGCAACTGCCATTGCAGCTTTGAACCACCGCAATGGCCTCACAGCTCTCCGTTCTGATGTCTGGATATACGTATTGATCCTACCTAATACTTCTCCGGCTTGTTTTGGGTACGTGTCCAGAGGATGATATTTGTTCCACCAATCCCTTAAGATCTCTTCGTGTTCGGAATCCAGTTTTTTCCCTTTAAAAAAGGAAAGGACCTCTTCCTTTTCCTGATCTGTTGCTTGACCATTAAAATATTTCTGGATTAGATCCGCATTCATATTCCGGGCATTTATCCTAATACACATAAACAGGGGATCACACCACCTTAACCCAAAATCTTTTTAACAAAAGACCTTGGAATGAAACGTTTGTATTTAAGCAGAAGCCGGAAAAGTTGAGTAATACCCTAACCAAATCCAGATGGGAAATCACTAAACTTCCAATAAGATGGGAAAATGAAATCCTAAAATGACAACCAAAGAAATAATACCGAAATTAACTCAACGTTAATCTTTTTTTTCGCCATGTGCGCTTTAATGTTTTTCAGGGCTTTGTAGATATGATTTTCAACATTGGAAATCGAGGTATTAAGTTTTTGAGCGATTTCCTTGTTGCTTAGACCTTCCATCCGGCTCATCACAAAAATCGCTCTCCTTTTTTCGGGCATACGTTTGATCGCATCATTTATTAAAACCTGCACCTCGTTAAATGCGATCTGTTGATCAATCAAATTAACCCCTCCCGGATGATGATGTTTTACATGGATCTCATAATTCAGACGATATACCCTATGCCGGGCTTTATTGTAAATACTGTTTTTTGCTATGGTAAACAATAAACTGCCAAGACTGAGATCAGAAGCTAAGTTTTGCCTGGTTTCCCAAATTTTTATAAAAACCTCTTGTACGATCTCCTCTGCATCGGATACATTGCCGGTAAGTTTTAAAGAAAACCCATAAAGTTTTGGGAAATAATGATTGTACAGATCATTAAAGGCCAGTTGATTCCCCTTCTTTAGCTGTTCTATCAAAACAAACTCTTTATGCAAGTCCATCCAACTATATTTCAAAAAGTATCTATCAAATCTCCAAAATTTTAATAAAAATGTAAAAACTACATCAGAGAATTGCAATAAGAAAGAAGGCAGCTAATTTAGCAAAAATGAATTATTATAGATCGGACGGAAATGAAGATAAAACCAAGAGAAGTGTCAGGTTATTAAGGTTGCTTTGGAATAGATAGACTTTAATACTTCTTTTATTAACTAGTATTATCATGAAACAAGAAATTAATGGGCACTGTATGTCTATTTATCGAATAAGTTCCTATACAAAAAATAATTCATGCCGATTCCTCGACCAGGACAAACCCCCAACACCGAAGCAGAAGTAACTTCCGCAACTTTTACCATATCTTTTCCAGATGGCAAGTTGTTCTCGGAGGGTGTATTTGAGCCAAGATTTCCCGGTGTCTCTTCAGGACTGACTCAGCATTGAAGCGGAAGTTACTTCCGCGATTTTTGTCTTTTCCGGCAGGTTCTTCCGGCTTTGATTCCGCACTAAGTTCCGCTCCGGAGACGAAAGAGTGATTCTTCACTTAAGATGGAAATCTAAAACCCTATAGGGGGGAATTGCATTGGTTTGGGATCAATAATCCTTATCCGTTGCCAAAGGGGCATAAAAAGCATCGTTCTGGAATGTATCGCTACCATCCTTATCTAGGGCATTTAACCTCGGATGAGGTGATCAAAGACTGGAAGCGTAAAGATTTTGCCATCAATATGTTGGAAAAATCCTTGATTACATAAAAACACAAGGTTTGATGGAGAATACACTGATTGTTTTAACCAGTGATAATGGTGGACTAACGGTGAAAAAAGGGGCATTTACCCCAGCCTTCTAAATTTAATGTTAATCCCCATATTCATCTCCTTTAGCTAGCTCTTTTCGCTGAATGGTGAAACAAACAATTTCACAAAATTGGTAATATATCTTTCAATACTTTCTTGTCTTAAAGCTTCATGCACTCAGATATTGCCTTTGAAAAAATGAATGGGCTGTGAGTTATTGACTTTGAAAAATGAAATTTAATTATCATTATTGCCTTTGAAAAGTGAAAAAATATATAAATAATTGCCTTTGATTTTTTGCATAGGATGTATTTGATACGCAATATAGATAACGAATTGCTTCGCTGGAAGGATGATGAAGAACGTAAGCCTTTATTGGTTAGAGGAGCAAGACAAGTTGGGAAATCTTCTTCGGTAAGGAAACTTGGAGAATACTTTGAATCTTATTTGGAGATAAACTTTGAGGAATACAAGAGGGTACATTCATTGTTTGAAGGAGATTTAACGCCACAGGTTTTATGTGAAAACCTTTCGATAATGTATGATACGGAAATTGTGCCGGGAAAGACATTATTGTTTTTTGATGAGATTCAAGCCTGTATTCCCGCCATTTCATCTTTGCGTTTTTTTTATGAAAAAATGCCGGAATTACATGTTATTGCTGCTGGTTCACTGTTGGAATTTGCGCTTGCAGAGATACCTTCTTTTGGCGTAGGGAGAGTCAGATCAATCTATATGTACCCTTTATCTTTTGACGAATTTCTGAAAGGTATGGGGCAGGAGAAACTTTTCAATCTAAAAAGTAACGCAAACACTCAAAGGCCTCTTGCTAAAGCATTGCATGATAAATTACTTGAACTTTTGAAAAGATTTCTTGTCATTGGAGGAATGCCTGAAGCGGTTCGTAAATACGTTACAAATAATAATATTAAAGAATGTCAAAAGGTATTGGACGATTTAATAAGCTCTTTCCGGGCTGATTTTACCAAATATAAGGACAAAATACCTTCTGTAAGGATCGGGGAAATTTTCGAATCTGTTGTACATCAGGCCGGGGGCAAATTTGTTTATACAAAGGCATCTCAAAACCTGAATACATTACAAATTAAGGAAGCTCTTGAGTTGCTTATTATGGCAGGTTTGGTGATACCAGTTACCCATACCTCTGCAAACGGTATTCCGCTGGGTGCAGAGGTTAATCTTAAGAAAAGGAAAATGTTATTGTTGGATACAGGTTTGTTTCAACGATTAATGCAACTGGATATCTCAGAACTCCTTTTTAGCAATGAATTAAAACTAATCAATAAGGGTGGAATAGCAGAACAATTTATTGGCCTGGAAATTATTAAGAATTCTTCATGTTTTCAACAAACGGAATTATTTTATTGGCATCGCGAAGCATTGAACAGTAATGCTGAAACTGATTATCTTATTCAAAAACAAAATGAAATTGTTCCTATAGAAGTAAAATCCGGTACAAAAGGTTCTATGAATAGTATGTTCCTGTTTTTAAAAGAAAAAAAAGCGAAGTATGGATGCCGGTTATCATTGGAAAACTTTGCAGAATATGAAAATATTAAAGTGTATCCACTTTATGCGTTAGCTAATATTTTAGCTTGATTTTTTGTATATTTAAAAAAAGATAGAAGCGAATATTTAGAGAGAGACCTTAGCGAGACCTATCGGTTTTAGCGTTTTTAAGATATTGACAATCAGCTTAATAAAAACGCGGTTCTGCCTTCAGCTGAGCGAACTTTCCCCAAGCCCCGCTATTATTACCATCAGGTGCTTTGGCTTGATAAGCCTGTGGTTCATGTGAATGTTCAAAAAAAGAAACCTTATTACATCTCGGCCTGGGGATGGCAACCTGCTATCGCAACCTGGAACTGGGACCGTGAAAGTGGGGACATTAAGCTAAAAGCGTCTGCCCAAAGGTTAAAAAAAGGAGAGATTAAGATTAAAACTATTGCTAACAGCTAAATAACTAGATTACAATATGTAGCTTATTGCTGCTGATGTCCTGTATGGAGTTGAGCAGCCTGTGTGAAATTGTGAAATATGATTGTTAAATAAGCATATTGGCTGCTTAAAATCAAAGTGTATTGAAATGCTTAACACCATATAGACTGAACCCGGTCCGTGAAGCGTCTGATAGCTCCGGTTTTCATTTTTAAGGTAGAAACTCCGGGCAGGCCTCCATTAGACAAATGTCCGTATGAACCACCTCTGTGCGCACAGCCCCAACCTGGGTCGGAAGTAACTTCCGGCCCCTGAACTTTGGCTAAATTATTTATTGTCTGCTATATAATAGAGTCCCTGTTAGCGGGTTAGTTTTATTTTGACGGCTTTTGGTTAGGTGTTGTTGTTTGACGAAGCTGTTGAAATTGCCACATCCCAGAGCTTTGGCCCATAATTCTGTTCTGAGATGGTTTAGCAGGTCTCCTGTTGTAAACCGTTGTTGCTTTTTTTGCAGGATACCACTTAGGCCGGGGCAATAACATCTTCCTGTTCTTGCTATTGCCATTATGTTTGAATGCTCTGATACTGGCTACCTGGAGAAAGGCATACATAGCTGAAACGAAGGCCGGTACATTGGCCACTGAGTGTTGGTTTCTCACCTGGGCTTGCCCACATCCAACAACAGTCTTTTCGTCGC
>JAKSDO010000015.1 GCA_022360055.1 Cytophagales bacterium
GAAATTGTACCTAAAACCGGAATATTTGATATTTTCCTTAAGTCATCCTTATTCCTAATCTTCGTGTTAAAGAAGTCGGTAATTATGATCAGGAGCAGGGGGAAACACGTGCCAAGAAATATAAATATTGCGAAAATTATTTTTTTATTCGGCGAAACCGGCCCGAAACCATCCATTTTTGCCTGCTCGATAATCTTCCAATTTGAACTGTTCGTTGCCAATACCAATCCGGCATCTGCCTTTTTTTGCAGGAAATTGTCGTATGTATTGCCCGTAAATTCAAATTGCCTTTCTATACCCAGCTTTCTGCGCTCGTTGCTCGGCAGCGCTTTTATCATTTGATTGTTCTGATTTAATCTCACCCTGACATCTTCAATCATGATGTTCGTCGTTTTAATAGAGCCCAGCAAATACTCCTTCAACTGATTTTTAGTCGACCGTATTTCAAGGTCCAACCTCTGAACTACCGGATTTGCTTCCGTTGCCGTCCGACCAACCTGAATGCGTCTATTGGTCAGATCGGTCAGATTGATTAACAGATTGGTAAGCAAAGGCTCGGCAATATCGGTGGAAGAACTTGTTGAAAAGTTGGTTACATCATTTGCAGATTCCAGGCTGGAAAGGATATTCTTATAGTAATTGAGCTTGACGTTTAAGTTATTTAGCTCGGCGTCAAGCTCGTCTCTTTTTTCATATAGGGCACTGCTTTCGCCAATATTGGTCGTTGAATACTGAAATGATTCCAAGTCTCTTTCTACCTTCGTTAAAGACTCGGAAACACCGGCAAGCTGATAATCTATAAAATCAATGGTTTTAATGCTTTCCAGGTTTTTTTCATCCAAATCCACTTGGGTGATAACTTCCATTAATGTATCCAAAAAAGTAATCTCTTTTCTGGGAACTTTTCCCTCTGTACTTAGTGTAAGAATATTTGAATTTAATCCGGCAAGTTCAATATTTAATTTGGAGGAATAAGAATCGATTAAACTGCGCGGATGTCTGAGGATAAAATAGAATTTTCTATCAATTAATTTGTCGAAATCTCCCAGTAATGTAACGGTAATCCCCAGATTTTCCAATACGATGGGCGCACCGAACTCCTGCGTATTTTTAATGTTTATTTCCGGAATAATGTTTTCCAGGAGTATGCCCTCTTTAAAATTGTATAGATCGATTTCCTCTCCGTTAATCTCCAATTCGTAGTGCGTGGCCGATATTACTTTAATATTTATAGGCACTCCGGTAATCTGGTTTATCGATGAGTCGATATTAATAACAAGAGGAAAATTATCCTTAAAGAACTCTTTATCAGCAAAATGACTCTTTTCATAGAATGATATTCCAAAATCTAATTTGTCAAGTGTCTTTTTAATGTATTCGGTTGATTTTATTTCAATGATTTGATCTTCGAGGTTTAATTTGCTGTCATTGAAAATATCCTGATTCAATATTTTAGAAGCTCCGGATTCTTCCGTTTTCAATTTAATTATGGATTTTACCTTATATACATTAGGAGTAAACTTTATATTTAGAAATGCAACCAAAACAAAAGAAAAAATTGAAATGAAAAACCAATGCCATTTTGCTAAAATACTCTTTATTATTGATCTTAAATCAAAGTAATCTTTTTCGTTTTTTTGTTCCATTGCTGCTAATTGTTTTGAATGAAATTCAAGATTAGTAAACCGGTTGAAATAGCTGTAAACGTTACGGTAATAAGCACCAAATTATTTCTAAACAAATTCTCTTTTGAAGTTTCGACATAGATCACATCGTTTGGAAGAAGAAAATAATATGGAGATTCAATTATTTTCGGATCCGTTAAATCCATCTTGATCACATACGACTTCCCTTCAATTTGACGTATCAGCCTGACATTCCTTCTGTTTGCTGAAATATTTGCATCCCCGGCGGCACTCAGCGCTTCGAAAATTGTCGCTTGAGTATTGTATACGAAATTGGTGCCCGGCCTGGCCACATCCCCTAAAACGGAAATCTTATAACTGGTCAGTTTTACAAGCACAATCGCATCCAGTAAATACTTGTTTATCTCATCCTGAATCAATTCTCTTATTTGTTCTACCGTCAAACCGCTTACTTTTATTTCTCCGACAATAGGAAGATTAATTATGCCGTCTTGATTTACAGAATACCCACTTAAGAACAACGAAGCTTCATTTGCCTGGATATTCCGATTTTCAGTTGATGAAATATTAAAGAAAGCGGATTGTTCAGGATCCAAACTCTGAACGCGAATATTTAGGATATCGTTTGGCTGAACCAAATAGGTAATAGGGTTATTGGGTAAAGCCAATACATTTTCTTCGCTCTGCAGGTAAGTTACCTTTTTTACAGAATAGCAGGAAGAAAGAGAAATAATGAATAAAAAGATGAATGCTCTGTTCATGAGAAAAAGTTGGTTATCAATTCAAAATCCAAAACCTCTCAAAAGTACAAAAAAAAATAAACATAGTTATATATAAACCTATTTAATTATTCTTTGGAATTTCTTTGCTGAGATCGAAATTTAATATCTATACATTGCTTTTTTATGTTGTCCTACTTCATGGTGTTTAATACTGAATTTATCAAATCGTCAACAACGGCGGTATTTAGCTTTAAACGAACAGCCAGTTCCTTGCAGATATTAATTTCTTCTTCTTCAATCTTTTTATCTGCCAGTAAAACACTTACCAAATCCTCCATAAGTTTTACTTTTGCGCTATAACTAGACGGAGGGATGAACTGAATTTCTCTGTGATGCTCCTTGATTGAAATAACTTCCTTTCTGGGGATATCAAATTTTGCGGCAATGGAAATTATCAGCTCGAGTTCGCGATCATCCAGTTCTCCATCCGATATGGCCACTTCCAGAAGATTTTTTATATGACTTTTATTTTTTGCTTCTTCGTTTTTATTAAAAACGCTAAACAGGCTCATGATGAAAATTAACTAATTGAACAGTTTTATATTGAGTTGATCAAGATAAAGATAATAGTTGAAATAAAAAAAGCAGCCGGATGAGCTGCTTTCGATCGATGTTTTACGCAAACTATTTCTGTTGTTGTTTGATCAGATTAAGAGCGGAGCCGGCTTTGAACCACTCTATTTGATTTTCGTTGTAGGTATGTTTGGCCCTGATCGTATCCGATCTTCCGTCGCTGTGATTGAGCACAACTGTCAGTTGTTTTCCCGGAGCGAATTCCTTAAGGTCAATTATATCTACGGTATCATCTTCAAGAACCAAATCGTAATCCTTTTCGTTGGCAAAGGTTAAAGCCAGCATACCCTGTTTCTTTAAGTTTGTTTCATGTATCCTGGCAAATGACTTTACAAGCACCACTTTTACGCCCAAATGTCTTGGCTCCATAGCCGCGTGCTCCCTGGAACTTCCTTCTCCATAGTTGTGGTCTCCGACAACAATACTTCCGATCCCTTTCGATTTATAATCTCGTTGGACCATCGGCACGCTTCCATATGCTCCGGTCAACTGGTTTTTTACTCGATCTGAGGAATCATTGAAATAATTGATTGCCCCGATTAACATGTTGTTCGAAATATTGTCCAAATGCCCTCGGAACCGGAGCCAGGGACCGGCCATGGAAATATGATCGGTAGTGCATTTTCCCTTTGCCTTGATCAGGAGCCGTAGCCCCGTTAGATTTCCGCCATCCCAAGGTTCAAAAGGCGAAAGTAGTTGTAAGCGTTCGGAATCCGGTTTTACGACGACTTCAATATGGCTTCCATCTTTGGCCGGCGCTTGAAAACCCGCATCTTCTACGTCAAATCCTTTGGGAGGTAATTCGAATCCGGTTGGCGGATCAAGCATTACTTCTTTGCCGTTTTCATTTACCAACTTGTCTGAAGTGGGGTCGAACGTCAGGTCACCGGCAATCGCCATAGCTGTGACAAGCTCAGGAGATCCGACAAAGGCATACGTGTTCGGATTCCCATCGGCACGTTTGGCAAAATTTCTATTGAAAGAATGCACAATTGTATTTTTTTCTTCTTTGTCCGCACCCGGGCGATCCCACTGACCAATACAAGGACCGCATGCATTGGCAAATACACTTGCTCCGATTTTATTGAAGGTATCAATAAATCCATCTCTTTCAATGGTATAACGCACTTGTTCTGACCCGGGAGTAATCGTAAATTTGGCTTTGGTCTTTAAATTTTTTGATACGGCTTGTTCTGCCAGCGAAGCAGCCCTTGATATATCTTCGTAAGAAGAGTTTGTACAAGAGCCAATCAGACCTACCTCAACTTTTGTCGGCCAACCGTTTTTTTCGGCTTCTTCAGCCATTTTAGAAATAGGCGTAGCCCGGTCGGGAGTAAACGGACCGTTCAGGTGCGGCTCCAGTTCCGACAGGTTTATTTCAATCAGTTGGTCGAAATATTTCTCGGGGTTTTCGTAAACCTCCTTATCGGCGGTAAGGTGGCTGGCTATCGCATTTGCAGCATCGGCAACATCACCTCTATCTGTGGAACGAAGATATCTTTCCATGGATTCATCATACCCGAAGGTAGAAGTAGTAGCTCCAATTTCAGCCCCCATATTGCAAATTGTTCCCTTTCCCGTGCAAGAAAGTGATTTTGCACCGTCGCCAAAATACTCGACGATACATCCGGTACCTCCTTTGACCGTGAGAATTCCGGCTACCTTCAATATTACATCTTTTGCGGATGCCCACCCGTTGAGTTTTCCGCTCAATTTTACGCCGATCAATTTCGGGAATTTCAATTCCCAGGCCATTCCCGCCATTACATCAACCGCATCAGCGCCGCCAACACCTATGGCAACCATACCGAGCCCTCCCGCATTTACGGTGTGAGAGTCCGTGCCGATCATCATCCCTCCCGGAAAGGCGTAATTTTCCAGAACGACCTGATGAATTATGCCAGCGCCCGGTTTCCAAAATCCTATGCCGTATTTGTTGGAAACAGAGGATAAGAAATTGAAAACTTCGTTGTTTCGGTTGATCGAATCCTGCAAGTCCTGGTTAGCTCCTAATTTTGCTAAGATCAGATGATCGGCGTGTACCGTGCTCGGTACGGCAACTTTGGATTTACCCGCTTGCATGAATTGCAGCAACGCCATCTGGGCAGTAGCATCCTGCATGGCCACGCGGTCCGGAGAGAAATCGACCTAAGATTCGCCGCGCTTAAAATCATCGATGGAAGGTTGGCTGTGCAAATGACTATATAATATTTTTTCAGTTAACGTAAGAGGTTTGTTTAGTACTTTTCTAGCTGCTTCGATGCGTTCACTCATTCGGCCATAAACAGCTTTGATCATATCAATGTCAAATGCCATATCGTGTCGGTTTAGAAATTATTATAAATGTTTCACAGTTATTCGAATCGCAAATGTAATAAGAATTCGTAAATCCTTGCCATGATGGATTTGCTATTTAAATAACAAGGAAGCATCCAATAAAGTTGGTATTTAGCTAAAGATATTGAGAATTACCTATAAAAAAGCCGATTGATCGTTTCTAGCCCTTAAATAAAATTAAAAACGACGTTTTTGTCATTTACGTCAGGAGAAATCTGGCTGATTAGTGGCGATCCGGTGTTGATTGAACCAGATTTCTCACTCCGTTCGAAATGATACTTTTTACGTAACACACGGAAACTCCTTTATCTGAAGCTAAATCCCAATCCTGCGGAAACAATGTGATATGCCTGCCAGGTATAATCTCCATGAAGCGTGACGGGACCAAATTTAAATCTTATCCCACCGGTGGCGCGAAACGAGTTCTCGGTATATTTGAGATTTATCGGATCCTGAACGGAAAAAGTTAGTAAAGGATTTATTTCATCTTCGATTACATAGGTTCCGTTTAGTTTCAGGTTTGATGAAACGGAGCTATATCCGAAGGCCGCATAGATGGTCAGTACGGAGATCTTCTTTGAGGCAATACCTTGTAATGTCCAATTGTTAATATTGAAAACCGCTTCTTGATTCTCACCGTCCAAATCAAGGTCCGACATATCCATTGAATTGTCAAAGCCACTGAATCCGGCCAATATGGCCATATCGATCGGAACCCGCTTCATGCCCGGTATCCACTGTTTTATATCATGCTTGATCCCCATACCAAAAACGCTCGACTTAAAATCTCCATACCTGATTTCGGGTGTATACCGAATTATAACATCTGTGTTTTTAAAGGTCCCGATACCCATCTGGACCATTGGAGAAGGGACGGCATTATATCCGTATTCTTCACCAATTCCCAGTCCGGTCGGCGAAAATGAACCGTTTATCGTCTCACCGGTATGCTCATCAAAATATGAGAAAGTCAGTTGCGCTCCGCGATCTTCATCCGATCCCATAATAGTAGGTATTTCATCGGTTTCGCCGGTACTTATTACATTGGAATATTCGGAGGGGGCAAACCTGAAATACTCCTTTGAGCTCGGTACAGACGTTAGGTTGGCCGTAATCGTAAGATCAAATCCCAATGTTTTGTGCGTTTTGGCTGTATTATACCAGGAATTGGACATTCCGTAGGAAAAACCGACAACCAGTGGTTCCATATAATATTCTATAAGCTTGCTTGCATCATCGGCTCCTGCCCGCAAAAATGCATCGAAATCTGTGCTCTGTGCATGGCCGAAAGTAGTAACGGTCATAAATGCGAATGCGAACTTTACATAACTCATACTTAAAAATCGATCTCTTAACATACCTCTACGTTTCAAAAATTATATTCATGGATACTTATTAAAATCAAATTGTAACTTTGAAAAATCCATAAAATCATACATCCAATCATTCGATGGACCTGTAGTTCGTCTATGATCTCAATTATTTTTTCGGATATTGTTTTGAAGTATGATCTTTAAGATCTATTATTGTGCGATAAAAATTATCAATTAATAATTATTATTATTTGGGATTGGATCTTGAAGCTGTAACCGGGGTATTGGCAAGTAAGGGATTAAAAATCACGCATCAGCGCATTGTGGTTTATCAGGCGCTTCTGGCTGCGAAAAATCACCCGACGGCCGAACAAATCTATGATTCGATTAAGTCGCAGAATCCATCAATCTCATTGGCAACGGTTTATAAAACTTTGGAGACATTGGCTGAGAACCTGCTCATTCATAAGGTTTCCACACCTCAGGGTACGATGAGATACGATGCCAGAATCGACAATCACAATCATATTTATATATCAAATACCAATGAAATATTGGATTATGAAGATGAAGAGTTAAGTAAAATCCTGTTGAACTATCTCAAAAAGAAGAACTTTGATAATTTGAGTATTACTGATTTCAAAGTTCAGATCAAAGGTGAAAAGATTAATCCTGACAAAGGAATATCCATAACGTAAATCTTAAATTTTAAACAAGTAAATTATGTCATTAGTAGGAAAAAAAGCTCCACTATTTACTGCAAAAGCAATTATTAACGGAAATGAGATCGTTGATGATTTTTCAATTGAAGATCTGATTGGAAAGAAGGAAATTGTGCTTTTCTTTTATCCAAAGGATTTCACATTTGTCTGCCCGACCGAGATCCTGGCATTCCAGGAAATGCTGCCCGAGTTTGAAAAAAGGAATGTGGCGGTAATCGGTGTTTCGACTGATACCGAAAACTCTCACCTGGCCTGGCTATCCACTCCTAAGAAACAGGGTGGAATCGAGGGCGTTACTTATCCGTTGGTAGCTGATGTGGCAAAAACGATTGCTGCAAATTATGGTGTTCTTGGAGGAGACTGGGATTATAATGATAGCGGAGAGTTGGTTTTTGACGGGGCGCCGATAGCTTTTCGAGGAACATTTCTCATTGATAAGGAGGGCATTGTTCGACACGAGTACATCAACTTTTTCCCATTGGGCAGAAATATCAACGATACGTTACGAATAGTTGACGCCTGGCAGTTTACCCAGGAGCACGGAGAAGTTTGCCCGGCAAATTGGGAAGAAGGAAAAGATACCATGAAAGAAACCAGGGAAAGTGTGGCGGAGTATCTTTCGACCCATTAATTGATAAATCATTTTCAGATTGAAAACCCTCTCATTACGGAGGGTTTTTTATTTTTGTGTAATAGAAATCTTGAAAAAAATACTGTACGATATTGCCCTGGGGAGTCTCCCCGTATTGCTCCGCCTTTCAAGCCCTTTTTATCCTAAGGCAAAGTTGATGACCAGGGGCAGGCGAAACTGGCAAAAAAAATTGTCCGCCAAGGAATTTACAGGTAAGAAGGTGTGGATCCATTGCGCTTCTCTGGGAGAATTTGAGCAAGGCAGACCTTTGATCGAAAGTGTAAAAAAAAATTATCCGCACCATTCCGTTATCGTTACTTTTTTTTCTTCATCGGGATACGAAATACAAAAAGATTATAAGCTCGCCGACTTGGTGTGTTATTTGCCGTTTGATGGAGCCAAATCTTCCAGGCTGTTTATCGATATCCTGGATCCTGATGTGGCAATTTTTGTAAAGTATGAATTCTGGTATTATTACTTGAAAGAGTTAAAATCGAGAAAAACGCCTACATTTTCAGTATCCTCCATATTTCGTCCCGAGCAACATTTTTTTAAAAAGAACGGGAAATTTTTCAGGGAAATGCTTTTGTGTTTTGACCATTTTTTCGTCCAGAACGAAAATTCCAAAGCGCTTTTAAGCGATCTTGATTTGGAAAATGTTACGGTTTCCGGTGATACGCGATTCGATCGAGTGGCTCAGATATGTTCCGAACCAAAAAGAATTGAATTGGTAGAGAAATTCAAAGGGAGCAGTAAAGTACTGGTAATCGGAAGTAGCTGGCCCGAGGATATGGAGGTACTCTATCCGGTAATTCACAAGGAAAGGGTCGGCTTAAAATTCGTAATCGCGCCGCATGAAATCGAGCCCGCAAAAATCAAAAATCTATGTAGAGGCTTGAAGGTCAGATATCAATTGTTCTCCTCTATGGAAAGCAATACGATCTCAGAGGCAAAAGTCCTGATCATTGATAATATCGGGCTTTTATCGTCCCTCTATCAGTATGGAGAAATGGCCTATATAGGCGGAGCTTTCGGAGAAGGGCTACACAGCGTATTGGAAGCGGCGACGTTTGGAATCCCCGTTTTTTTTGGAAAAGGCAAAGACAACCATAAATACCAGGAAGCGGCGGACCTGGTGAAAAGGGGAGGGGCCTTTGAAATCAACCATGTCGGCGAGCTCGAAGCGAATATTGTTCAATTACTGAGCAATGAGAAAAGAATAAACGAAGTATCGGAAATCAGCAAGGATTATGTCAATTCCAAGGTCGGTGCTACGGACAAAATCATGAACCATCTGAAGCGTTATTTGTCCTGATGGAACCGGCATGGCCGGAGCAAATTTAGGACACGCACGAGCATGATTGTATTTCTCTGTTTGTCAGTAACTTAAAAAAAATGAGCGGATGAAAGGATTAGTTACCAAATCGACCGGATCCTGGTATAATGTGAAGACTTCCGATGGAAATTACATCAAATGCAGGGTTAGGGGTAAGCTGAAGATTTCTGGTATTAAGGTGACGAACCCCCTGGCCGTCGGGGATCATGTTCAATTCGATCTGGAAAAGAGCGGACAGGGAATCATTCATTCCATAATCCCACGAAGGAATTATCTCATAAGAAGATCGACCAGAAAAACCGCCTTTGGACATATTTTAGCCAGCAACATTGATTTGGCCATCGTAGTAGCCACACTTACCTTCCCGAAAACATCTCTGGGATTTATCGATCGTTTTCTTATTTCGGCCGAATCGTTCAGAATTCCGTCTCTTCTTGTATTTAATAAAAGTGATATGTGGAACAAAGAAGCCCGGGAATTTGTAGAATACCTGCGAGAGGTTTATGCTAAGATAAATGTTGATTATATGCATATGTCTGCAAAAGATGGCGATCATCTGGAATTGTTCAGATCAAAGATATCCGGAAAGGTATCTCTTTTGGCGGGACATTCCGGCGTTGGAAAATCTACCATATTGAATTTGCTTTCTCCCGAAATCAATCAGAAGACGGCCGAAGTATCTACATTCGCAAACAAAGGAAGACACACCACGACATTTGCGGAGATGTTTGAGATCGATAGGAATACCTTTTTGATCGATACGCCCGGAATTAAGGAACTTGGCCTAATGGATATTTATGAGGAGGAGATCAACCATTTTTTTCCGGAAATGCGGAATCTATTCGGAAAATGTAAATTCTATAACTGCACACACACACATGAACCGGGATGTGCTGTAATAGAATCGGTGGAAAATGGCAAAATATCAATAAACCGGTATGAAAGCTATATAAGTATGATGGAAGGGAGCGACAGCTATCGATAGCACTTACGGCCTGGTTTTGCTCGCAAGTGCTAAATAGATGATCATCGGGATAAAGGCACTCAGTAAAGCGATTATAATAAATCCGGTCCCTAATCCGGTTTGAAACTGCCTGGCAACACCTATGGTTTGCAACTGTATGTAAAGAAAAAGGCCTGTTGTTGTAAGTTTCAAGGTAGCTAACAGTGATTTCGCAAGCCGATATTGTGCTGCCGCATTGCTTGCTGTGATTGGTACAGGGTAGTTAAAAAGATGAGGGAATCGATTTAGGACAGTTAACCCGGCATATAGAATAATGGTTATCACGGGCATCACCAAGAGTGAAGACTTGTTGCTCCATGCATCCGGTTTTCCATTTGCTCCGAAATGGGATGGAACTTTTTGCTCCAGCCCCGGATATTCGATGATCAACTGTACAATCATGTAAATGATGCATACCCCAGCCAATACTTCGATAATGATATCAATTTTCCTCAGTGGCGGATTAATCCTCGGTTTTTCCATATCACCGCTTGTTTATCTGTTTAAACTTCAATGATCTAAATTTATCATTTTCGAGCCCCGATTTTGTTTGTTGCCGAACTCATATCATAGCAATCAAATAAATTGTCAAATTAATTCTACTTCGACATTTTATCGAGGGATTGATTTTTTCACTTTGTTTATTTTAACCTTGAAAGGACAAGTTGAAAAATTCTCCCACCTCCCCGGCCTTGCCCGGGAAGACAGGAGAATTTCTATACCTCGATCTGTTAAAGCAGATTTCATAAGGATTTATCGGATCGGGCCTATTCACCACAAATGCCGATGTTCAATTCTTACATATTTAAGGGGGCTAAATTCCATGCATGAATTTTAACCCGGACTTATTCATCGTCCATCCGTCAAACTTTGGATCCTTTTCTTGTAAGATGTTGACCTTAAATGCTTTATCAATCCAAAAGGCGTCCGTAGGCAGACCTGTTCGTCCCGCAGGAAAAATTCTGCAAATTTCCGGAGTTAAGCCGCTTCAGACTTCCCTTTCCTAACGATGATATAAAGTATAATAAACGCTACAATTAATATTAACGGCAAAACAGACATGTTTCTTAATGTGATCTGGGCACCTGCAGTTTCAATGGATTTTCCCATAATTGGAAGAACCATTGAAGTGGCCACAAAGCCGGCACCACCGAGAATCGACATGCCCAAAGCGCCGCTTTTCGGAACATATTCGGAGGTTACTCCGATCATGGTAGGCCAGAAATAACAGACACCGACGGCAAATACCGCTGCTGACAAAACCGTCATAATCGGTCCGCCGGAAATGCTCAGCAACAGCAGGCCTGCAAATGAAATGATTGAAGAGCCCAGCAGCACACCGGCCGGATTCAGACGATGAATAAGACCGCCTGCAAAGTATCTCCCAACAGCCATGATACCTGTTACAACCGCCAGAATGATCATTGGATGAATTCCATTTTCTGCGAGTAAAGCATTGATCCATTGCGTGGTCCCCAATTCTGTGGAGGCAGTGAGCAACATGCAGAAGAAAATAAACGGGAACAGCAAGGTGACCTTATTTACAACTCTTCCTTCGATAATAATCAATACGGCAATTACCGCTACTATTATTAGTGGTAAGGCGGCCTTGCCAGTGATTTCGTCGGAGATCGACGGGACCGTTGCTACCAAAATCATAAAAATTACCGCAATGGTGATGGTAAACGGCGCGCCAACGTTTCGCATCATTTCCTTGTAAGTCACACCTGTGGCAACGCGCTCCGTTTCCGGGATTTTTTGACCAAGAAATAAGAAACCGTATATGGCCAATGGGATGAACAACATGCTTACCAATACTTGCCAGGGCAGATTCAGTTGATCCATTATTAATGCTGCCAGCAAGCTTCCGATTACAATGCCTCCGGGAAACCACACGTGGAACCGGTTGAGCATTTTGGTCTTTTGATCAGGGAAAATAGTGGCTACCAATGGGTTACAGGCGGCTTCAACACTTCCATTTCCCAATCCGATGAATACGTTGGAAATGAATAGTGAAGTCATGTCTTTGGCGAATAACAAAAGTACGATCCCAACCAGATGCATGCCAAAAGCCATCCAAACAATGGTTTTGGTTTTCACAATGTCGATGAAATAGCCTCCGACGAACATGGCTACTGCAAACCCCCAGAATGCCGGGCCAAATGCACGACCAACCTGTTCTTTGGATAATCCATAATCGTCCGTAAAGACACCTTCTATTCTTGCTCTGATAGCGAAGGTAATCGCCGTCACCAACAGGGCCAGACAACTGGCTACGAATAGCCTTTTGGTATTTACATTTTCCATAGTTTTGTTTTTTATTAAAAAAAATTCATTCTGTCTTAATATTCAATTACAAGGATGATTGATGTCCCCCGACTTTGTTGTTTTGCTTAAGCGATCATCGCTACAGGTGCCCGCTGAAGAACATGTTTTACAATTTTGGGTCTAAAAAAATCCGGCCTGAGCGCCACGCCATTTCAAAATTCGGATACATTTAGAACACGTCAGTTAAAGATAGAAAATCAAAGAAAAAATTGAAACAACTTATAGTAAAATTTACTATAAGTATTCCGCAGGTGGGGTTTGAGGAAAAAAAAGAGCGGTTGAACAACCGCTCGTACAATTCCGATATGCGATAAATATTACTTTACTTTCAGCTTTATGTTTTTGAACCAAACATCGTCACCATGATCCTGAAGGCCGATATATCCTTCCTTGGCAACTTTTGCCCAATTCGCATTTAAGGCAGGGAATTTACTATCGGAGACCATAGCTTCCCATTCCGGTGTCCACAGATGATATTCGACAACAACTTTTCCATTTTGTTTATGAATAACTGTTCCTTTGTAACAAATGATTTCGACCGAATTCCACTGTCCTGCGGGTTTTGCATTTTGTGGCTTGGCTGAAATTAAATCATACAGGGAGCCCGCTTTCCTGTTGCCGTCGGTTCCAAGTTCAGCGTCCGGATGCCTTTCGTTATCCAGTACTTGCATTTCAGGGGCGGTTTTCCAGATAAAATCCAGATCATCTCTTTCCTGACCAAGGTAAAAGATTCCCGAGTTACCCCCTTCCGAAATTTTCCACTCCAGCTTTAGATGGAAGTTCTCAAATTTTTTATCATACAGGATATCTCCGCCATCTTCAGCTCCGGCTTCTCCTCGTCCCGAGCCCCTGCACATAAGCGCATTATCATCAATAACCCATCCTTTAGGGAACTCTTTGGTCCCGTATTTTCTCCATCCATCTGTTGTTTTTCCATTAAAAAGTAAAATCCATCCTTCTTTCTTTTCTTTTTTTGTTAAGGTGTTGTCTCCACCTTTTTTGGCATGGGCGAAAGAGATGACCAGAAAAAGAGATAACAATAGACTAATCTTTCTCATAATAATTTTTTTGTGTTTGTTAAGTAAACAACCATTAAATCCAAGTGTGAAAAGTAATGGTTCGGCAAGAACCATTACTTTGAGAATTTATTAATTAACAACTGTTTTCGGACTATGCGGGCATATCCGGTAATGACCAACCATCTCTGTAGGTATGCTTGATGAGTTCATTGGCATAATCCTCTGCGCCTACGGGATCTGTCCAGTCTTTCTTAAACGAAGGATGTCCGTCCTTAATGGTGAACCCGTCTTTAACTACGGTTTTGATTTTCTCGTTATTGGAAATATTTGTGAACTTCATATTAGCGCCATCCCATTCCAGTGTTTTGTTCAAAGATTGCAACCTTACGGCCAATACACCCATTACGACCATTTCATTGAAAGGTCCGGCTTCTACAAAATCGGAAGTACATGGTTTCCTGTTCTCAGGACTTTCCTTACAGGCTCTTAGCCAGTCGGCTTCGTGCGCTCCGCGGTTCCAGGTTTTGCCGATTTCTTTTTCGACCCTTCGTTCGGTCTGGGCCACTTTTGGAGTCTCTCCACCTATAACTTCCGGTTCTATCCCATAGAAACCTGTATGGATCACCCCTTTTGTGCCGTAGAAGAAAGTTCCTCCTCCGCTCTTGTTAGGATTTTTCCCTGCCGGCCAGCCTTTCGGTAAGAAGGGCTTGATTCCTCCATCGTACCAGTTCACCTCTACCTCGGGCAATTTGAATTTACCGTGCTTACCTCTTTCGGGGAAAGTTAGTTTTACTGCTTGTGACACCGGTGCACAATCGTTAAGCAATAAGGAGGAACTCCCCTGAGCTTTTGTTGGGTATCCCAGCTTTAATCCTTCGAACACAGGATGTAAGATATGACAAGCCATATCTCCAAGGGCCCCGGTTCCATAGTTCCACCAGCCTCTCCAGTTCCAGGGATGATAGATGTGATTGAATGGTACCATCTTAGCAGGTCCGGTAAACAGGTCCCAATCGAGTGTGTCCGGAACCCAGTCACCTCTTTCGGGCGTATTCAGCCCCTGCGGCCAAATGGGCCTGTCCGTGAAGGCATCAACCCTGGTCACCTCACCGATCGCTCCGCTCCAAAGCAATTCACAGGTTTCAGCAACCCCGGCTCCCGAAGCGCCCTGGTTGCCCATCTGGGTGGCAACTTTGTGTTTTGCGGCCAATTTAGTAAGCAAACGGGATTCGTAGACGGTGTGTGTTAATGGCTTCTGCACGTAAACGTGCTTACCCATTGCAATAGCCTGAGCGGCAACAATTGCGTGGGTATGATCTGCGGTAGCGACCATTACGGCATCAATATCATTGCCCATCTCATCGTACATCTTACGAAAATCCTTATACCTTTTTGCCTTGGGGAAATGCTCGAAACAACCTTTTGCATACTTCCAGTCCACATCGCAAAGACCAACGATATTTTCCGATTGCATATTTCGCAAATTGCCGAATCCCATTCCACCTACTCCGACTCCGGCAATATTCAGCGTATCGCTGGGAGCTTTGTAACCAACGCCTCCAAGTACGTGCCTCGGCACAATAGAAACACCTGCTGCGGCAGCCATTGATCCGCCAATGAACTTCCTTCTTGTCATTCCTGATTTTCCTTTATTTTTCATAATTGTTTATTGATTAGATAAAAAAAACGATTTATTAGCATTCGCAAAATTAAAAATTTATCTCACAAAATATGTCTCATTTCCTCAAACCGAGCAAATTTTTAGTGCTTCCAAAACGGGAAGCTCTTATTTGTCCTATTTGAGATGGGAATATTTCGGTCCGGCTTTGGGTGATGGACCAAAAACGATTTGCCGGGAGAAGGCAATGGCGAGGTAGTATTTTGTATTCTTCCTGAAAGATTTTCATTTGGATTAATTGTAAAAATACATCAGGTACATCCTCATTCGAAATAGAAAGGGCGCTCATTTATTTGGACCACCTCTTTTTTTGTATAATTTTTTTTATCTTTAGCACCCAATTGAATGGCAATTTTTAGAATGTAATGTTGCTTATTACCTAAACACATAACTATTTCAAATTTTCCATTCTTTGATCAACACATTTTTTAAACAACAAATCGAAAGAAAATTTAAAACTCAAAAAGATGTCTGAAGGTAAACAAAACAAAGCGCTGGTTATAGTTATTGCAGCTATAGCCTCCACAGGGGGATTACTATTTGGTTTTGATACAGGTGTGATTTCCGGTGCGCTTCCCTTTTTAAAGGAAAGCTGGGGATTGACCACGAATGAACAGGAATTAGTGACAACGGCAGTGCTGGTCGGAGCCGTTTTAGGAGCGCTTGGGTCCGGAAGGATAACTGATATTGTCGGTAGGAAGAAAGTGATCCTTGTAACTTCCCTGATTTTTGCGTTGGGCTCCATTTTAACAGGCGCTGCTCCGACAATGTGGTTTCTGGCCATTAGCAGGGTGGTATTGGGGATAGCTATTGGAATTTCATCGTTTGCCGTACCGTTATATATATCGGAAATATCTCCGGTAAAGGCCAGGGGAGCCTTAGTTTCCTCATTTCAGCTCATGATTACGATTGGAATAGTCGCCTCTTATTTCAGTGATCTGGCATTTGCGGATGAATCTAATCCGTATTCATGGAGATGGATGTTTTATGTAGGAGTATTCCCCGCAATCGTGCTTTTCATTGGCATGATATTTTTACCTGAAACCCCCAGATTTTTAATCGGAAAGGGCAAGGATGATGAGGGCAGAAGGGTACTGGAAAAAGTGGAGGACCCCGCACTGGTTGATTCGGCTATCGCGAAGATAAAAGAAGAGATCGCCATGGATAAAGAATCCGTCGGATTTGGTGAGTTGTTCAGTAAAACCTGGAGGATTCCCTTGATGATAGCCATAGGAATTATGTTTGTACAGCAATTTGTCGGTATCAATACGGTAATCTATTATGCGCCCACACTATTCTTAATAGCCGGATTCGAAGGCGCTCGTGCTGCAATTGCCGCTACGGTTAGTGTCGGTATCGTAAACGTCCTGTCAACCGTAGTCTCCATGTTTTTAATTGATAAAATCGGGCGGAGGAAATTATATTTTATTGGCGTAACAGGTATCATGATCTCACTCGCAGCACTCGGTATGTTTTTCTTTATGAAGGATAGTCTGGGAGAGAACCTGAGATTTGTCATTGTCGGAACCGTGCTGATTTATATCGTGTTCTTTGCAATAAGTCTCGGACCGTTGGGCTGGCTAATTATTTCAGAAATATTCCCATTGAAAATCCGGGGGGTAGGTATGAGCGTCGGCGCATTGTCCAACTGGTTCTTTAATGGTATTGTGGCATTTACTTTCCTGAAACTGGCCTGGCTGTTTACCGGAGATGGTATGGAAATAACCAAGACCGTGATAAAAGATGGAAAGGAGGTAATTGAAAGGGATCCTAACCCGGCCGGCGCGTTCTTGCTTTACGCATGTATTGCAGTTATAGGTATTATCTGGGGACTTAAATACATACCTGAAACAAAAGGCATAGAATTAGAAAAGATCGAAGAACACTGGAGACAAGGTAAGGCTCCGAATGAATTATAGATCATATAACTTGATCATTGATCGAAGGCCGTCAAATTTGGCGGCCTTTTTTATTTCGCGGCAAACCTGAATGCAGGCTAATTTGAATTGGGTAAAAGACGAACAATCGTTTTGCTTCATAGATAATTTTGAAAGGATCAGGAAAAAACATACTTGAATCGGTCGTAACACTTGATCTCATAGCTTTTCGAATTGTTCTTTGGGCTGAGTACTTCAAAAATAAAATCTTTGCTCCAGTAAAGAGATACAATGATATTACCTTTGATGATTCGATGGATGAGCGTTGAAGTTTTTTTTAAATAGTCCATCTGATTTTTTGGAGTTAATCGAGTAAATCCAGCAGTTGTCATGTGCACGTGATTGTATGAAACATCTAAAATTGACAGCTTTGTTGCTGTGGTAGGTGTTTATACTGGAATTTGCTGAAAGGTAATCTTTGATTAGTTATATATTTTCTTCAAAAAATTAATTCATCTTACATTGGGAAGCGCGAAGCAATAATATGCATCACCGGGTTTGGTTTCAGGCTTGCCTCCTCCTCCGGCCGCTATAACGATATATTGTTTGCCATCTACCTCATAGGTGGCAGGAGTTGCATATCCGCCGGCGTCTAATTGAAATTCCCAAAGTTGTTGACCATTATTGATATCAAAGGCTCTTATTCTTTCATCCATGGTAGCGGCTATAAACACCAACCCTGATGCGGTGATTATTGGTCCGCCCATATTAAAAGTACCGGTGGGGGGTAGGCCACGGGCCTCAAGTTCGGGATAGGTGCCCAATGGGACCTGCCATTTTATTTCACCTTTGTTCAAGTCAATGGCATTTAGTGTAGCCCAAGGCCTGGTATTTGCCGGAAATCCTTCAGGGTCCTTAAGCGTGCGGTGACCTGTCGCGACGTATGGCACCTGATTCGAAAAGCTCATTTTTATTTTATTCGTATCGATTAGCTTATCTTTTCCTTCTTCCCACAAGAAAGCAACCACTGCGTTTTTCTCTTCCCCCGAAAGCGTGGGAAACTTGGGCATTTGTCCTTTGCCTTCTTGCAGTACGCTCAATACGTCATCTTTGGTCCTTTCTTCCCGGATCTTCCTTAAATTTTCCAGGGATGGAGAGCCGGGGTTCCTGGGGTTGGCATAGCCGTGGCATACCGAACAGATGCTTTGGTACAAGTGCTGACCGAGGTAGTACTGCGAAATATTTTTTCTTGGATTTGATTTCATCATGGAAATCCATTCAACTTCATTGCTTGTATTTACGATCAGTGTGTTGTCATCCGGATGGAATGCAGCGCCTCCCCAATCGGTACCTCCGTTAAACTGCGGCACAGTGATTGATCCTTCCATACTCGGAGGAATAAAAATATCCCCCAAACGCATGTTTTTTACCCGCTTTCTGATTTCTTCCGCTGCAACCGGACTCAAGTCCGTTACATCCTTTTCCGCAAAGGACTGCGTTCCATAGATCAGCGATTTTGGAGGAAAGGGTTGTGTCGGCCATGTTTCTTCGCCCGGAATATCCGATGGGGGGACCGGCCGTTCTTCGACCGGAAATATCGGTTCTCCGGTTTCCCTGTCCAGAACAAACAGGTGTCCCATTTTGGTGGGCTGAGCTACCGCATCGATTACTTTACCGCCTTTTTCTATTGTGACCAGATTAGGCTGACAGGGGATATCATAGTCCCAAATGTCGTGGTGAACAACCTGGAAGTGCCAAATCCTCCGGCCGGTTTCGGCGTTCAGAGCGAGAATAC
This sequence comes from Cytophagales bacterium, assembly GCA_022360055.1. Classification (GTDB taxonomy): domain Bacteria; phylum Bacteroidota; class Bacteroidia; order Cytophagales; family Cyclobacteriaceae; genus JAAUQL01. Next base: position 19,041 of record JAKSDO010000015.1, read on the forward strand.
AATTACCAAAAAGATTTTTCCCTTTTCTGTCCCCTCCCCAATGGTCATAGGTCGGCGACCCTGTGCCACAAAAAACGATCCCCCGTTCTTCATCCAGCGTAAAACCTCCCCAGGCATTTGCCCCTCCGGTTCTTTTCCAGGCATCCTCCGGCCAAGTTTCATATCCAAATTCTCCGGGATGAGGGATGGTATGAAAAATCCACGCCATTTCGCCGGTTTTCACGCGATAAGCCCTGATGTGACCCGGAGCGGCAGGAGATGGCCCTTCTCCCAGAGTAGTACCCATAATAATCAGATCTCTGTAGACGATTCCCGGAGTAGCAGCAGTAATCCATGTAAAATTCACATCCCTTCCCAGCCCTTCATAAAGATCAACCTTGCCCGAATCGGCAAATGACTCGATCAGCAGACCACTGTCAGGATTAATGCAATAAAGGTTTGATCCCGCCACATAGAACAATCGTTGTTGCATGCCATCCGACCAATAAGTCACGCCTCGATTTACACCATAAGCACTTTCCCCGTCAAACGGATCAAATTTCCAAATTTCCCGGCCGGAGGCCGCATCCAATGCAATCACCTTCAGTCCGGGAGATGTAATAAACATTTTATCCCCCACTACAATGGGATTGCACTCAATTGTAGTTCTCGGAGCCTCCCGCATATCCCCGGTCCGATAAATCCAGGCGACCTCCAGGTCTTTCGCGTTCTCTTTATTTATTTGTCTTAAAGATGAGAACTTAGTCCCTTTAGGATCTCCGCTATAGACTTCCCATGTCTTATAATCCTTATTCGATTCCTGACAATTTGTAAATAAAAAAATGGAAGCGAGTGTAAATGATATCGTAATACTTCCGTGAAATTTGAATGAAACATTCCCTTTCAACGATTCAAAATACCTTGTTTTCATTTCAGGTTTATGTATAATATCCGGGGCGAGGTGTCGACTATCCCGGAATTGATTATTTAAATGATCGTCCTCTGATGGTGCAACAGCGTTACAATGTCTGTGTTTTTATTAATTAATTCAACACGCGGGCTAAAACAATTTGCCCTGTTATATCCATCTTTGGGATTGTGGAATGTAAAACTCAAACCGTTTGTTGAAGGAGGTTTATCTCAAATTCGGATTTACCCGTTGTTGTGCGCAACCATAGTGTCGTTTTTTCGAGCATACTTTTATTGTAGGATCAGTAATCAATTAACATATTTATCCGGAAGAAGAGCGCCAAAGAATACATCCCAAAATGTAGTTCTCGTAAGTTTAAAGGCAATGATCGACCCTGTGAATGCCTCCGGGCAGGCCCATCTGCCCGGGCGGGAAAAATTGCAAATTTTTCAGGTTAGGTCAAATAATTGACTGCAAATCATTTTTTTGTTTTGTGAATGATTCAAATTCCACGAACTTTTATCATTTTTAGGAATGATTCGTTTACTCAAAGAGGATATCCAATTTCAATGTCAGAAAATAAGATCAATTGCATAGGAGTGATGACCAGCGGAGGTGATGCTCCAGGAATGAATGCGGCTGTTCGGGCTGTCGTAAAAACTGCTCTAATCCACGGCATCGATGTTTATGCCTTTTACCAGGGATACCAGGGAATGGTCGACGGAGGCGCCATGATAAAAAAAATGGATTGGGGATCAGTCGGAGGTATCTTACATAAAGGAGGAACTGTCATCGGAACCGCGAGGTGTATGGAGTTCCGGAAGCGCGAAGGCCGGTTGCGGGCAGCACTCAATTTGATTGAAAGAAAAATAGATAACCTGGTGGTCATCGGAGGCGATGGAAGCCTGACGGGAGCAAATCTGTTCAGTGAGGAATGGCCTTCACTTACGGAGGAATTATTAAAGAAGAAAAAGATTTCAAAAGCGCAAGCCCTGAGCCATCCGAAACTTAGTATTGTAGGATTGGTCGGTTCGATAGATAATGATCTTTCCGGTACGGATATGACCATCGGTGCCGATACGGCACTCCGGCGAATATCCGAAGCTTTGGATGCCATTGATAGTACAGCTTCCAGTCATCAACGTACTTTTGTGGTCGAGGTGATGGGAAGAAATTGCGGTTACCTCGCGTTGATCAGCGCTTTGTCATCCGGTGCGGATTATGTTTTCATCCCGGAACGACCTCCTGAATCGGACGATTGGGCCGAAGAGTTATGTGAAAAAATTACCACCAACAAAAAAGCGGGAAAGAAAAAAAGCCTGGTGCTCATTGCCGAAGGAGCAAAAGATAAAAATGGCACACCGATCCGAAGTTATGACGTAGTCGATGAACTGAAGAAAAGAATAAACGAAGATGCGAGGTTAACCATCCTTGGTCATGTGCAACGAGGAGGCGCACCAACCGCATTTGATCGATACATGAGTACGGTATTGGGCTATGCCGCCGTCAGGTATCTTCTCGAAAAGGATGATGATCAATCAAAGATTATCGCACTGCAAAAGAATAAGGTCAAGGTGATCCCCTTAATGGAGAGCATTAAAAACACACAATCGATAGCCGATCTGATTGCCGGAAAAGAGTTTGATAAGACCATTCGACTGCGCGGTGGAAGCTTTAGGGAATCGTTGGAAACATTTAACACCTTGAGCAATGCAAAGCCAAGCAAAAAACGGGATAAAGATCATGCATTAAATATCCTTGTGATGAATTCGGGAACTTTAGCTCCGGGAATGAATACCGCTGTGCGCACTGCCGTACGGATCGGATTGGATAAAGGCCATAACGTATTCGGAGTCCGAAACGGATTCAAAGGATTAATTGAGAACCACATCGAGGAGTTCAAGTGGATGGATGTGGAAGATTGGACTTCTGTCGGGGGTTCGGAATTGGGGACCAACAGGAAGCAGCCAAAGAATCGCGACTTCTATGAGATATCCAAAAACCTGGAGTCCGGAAACATTCACGCAATTCTTATCATTGGCGGTATTTACAGCTATGCCAGTGCGCTGGATTTGTTGAAAAAGAGAAGTGAATTTCCGGCATTTGATATTCCCATTGTCTGTCTCCCGGCCAGCATTAATAATAATCTGCCCGGCACTGATTTTAGTGTGGGCTCGGATACCGCTCTGAATAGCATAATTGAGGCCGTAGATAAAATTAAAGAATCAGCCGTAGCAAGTAACAGGGTTTTTGTAGTGGAAGTAATGGGGAGGTATTGCGGATTTTTGGCAATGCTCAGTGGTTTGGCGACGGGTGCTGAGCGGATATATCTTCACGAGAAAGGGTTGTCTTTGCAGGATTTACAGGATGATGTAAATATGTTTAAAAAAGCCTTTGAAGAAGGTAAACGTATGGGCCTGGTGGTAAAAAGCGAATATGCGAACAAGATATATACCACCCCGTTTATCAGCGCATTGTATGAAGAAGACGGAGGAGATATCTTTGACGTGCGACAAACCATCCTGGGGCACGTACAGCAGGGAGGCAATCCAAGCCCCTTCGATAGATCCATCGCAATAAAGATGGCCGTTAAGGCGATGGATTTTCTAGTTAAAAAAGCCACTAAAAATAAGCATGACGTGGTGAGCATCGGACTTCACGGCGGGCATCTCGATTATCAGAATATTGAGGATTTGGAAAGACTGGTGGATGTAAATTACCACCGCCCCAAAGATCAATGGTGGACGAAACTTGAGCAGATTATAAACTTATTTGGCAGGTCGTCCGCAAAAAAGAGCTAAGGTGAATTTACTGTTTCTCAAATGTTGATTCGACTCACCCTTATATGGTTATTCGTATTTACCGGTTGTAAACCCGGGGAAAAAAAAGAACCGGAGAGAATACCTTCGTATTCTTTGAGTGATTTTTATAGCAATAACCTTAAGCTGGATCGTTATGTAGATTCCGTATTTCAGAGACTTCCTCCAAAATTGCGCATCGCTCAAATGATCATTGTGGCCGGAGGCGAGCACGGAAAACCGACATCGACCATAGAAAAACTTATTAGAGATCGTGTCGTCGGCGGAGTTTTAATGCTTTCCGGAGAAAAAGAAAATTTGGTCAAATTGATCCGTCGTTTTGATAGCCTGTCAATCCAATATGGGAATCTGCCTTTGATTTTTAGTTCGGATGCGGAGCCAAGTTTATTTAACAGGAAGATTGAAGGCACCCAATCTGTTCCGAAAACAATTACTTTGAAAACTGAGGCGAATTGTGACTCCGTTGCCCGGATAATCAGTGGAGAATTGCTTGAAATGGGGATTTCTCACAATTATGCTCCGGTGGTCGACGTGAGTCCCGATAACGCGGCCATCACAAATCGGACGTTTGGCTATGACAGCGCTTCAGTGGTCGGACTATCGGCCGCCTTTATAAAATCTTCGCAAGAAATGGAAGTTGCAGCAACCGCAAAGCATTTTCCGGGTCACGGACTTGTACGTGGAGACACACATAACCGACTGGTTACAATTGACGGAGAATTGAAGGAGGTAAACCATTATATACCTCTGATCGAACAGGGGGTGATCAGCATCATGGTCGGACATATCGCTGTAATCAATAACGCCGAACACGGCACGAATGGATTGCCGGCGAGCTGTTCCGGAAATCTCGTGACCGATCTTTTGAAGAAGGATCTGGGGTTTAACGGAATCGTAATAACCGATGCTATGAATATGGGGGCTTTGCGCAACATAAAAGATGCTTCGTTCATGGCGGTACGGGCCGGCTGCGATATGATCCTAATGGAGCCGGATGAAATGAAACTTGTTGAAGATATTCTTAGAAGCTACAGGGACGATTTGTTATTTAAATCTCAAATCGACAATTCTGTGAGGAAAATTCTACGCCTGAAAGTTTGTTTGAACAGAATATAACGATCAATCGGTATTCCTTGGGGATTTGGGAAGTCATATAAAATACTCGTTCGAACGTCTCGCTCGGATTTCTTCTCAAGAAGTTGTGTTACACTGTGTTTAGTTCTGAGTGTCCCGGCATGCGGATTGCCAAAAATATCTCTGTCGACCGGATCTTAAGTCCCGCATGAATTTTATTCATGTGCCTGAATATCAGTTGTATAACTTTTGAGTAGTGCTACAGTAGTTGCTACAAAATATTTTGTATAATATTGAATATGAGGACTGCATGATATTCGAAATTTCATTTTTCGGAACTTGAACCAGGTCTGGAGAAGCTCCTGAAAGCGCGGGTGATTAAGCGAATTCCGGCATTGTATCCAAAAGTGCGAACCATCCGTACGGATTGTCCGGATGGAAATGACCCCATGATCCCGATCAATGAAAAATCAGGTTTTCGTCAAAAAAAACAAATGGTTGAAAAGAAATCATATTGGAAAAGTTATTTTTGTTCGCAAAATGAAATACGAATATCATGAGGAATACATTACTGATCGCATCGATCATTGCTTTCGCCTGGGTGGGATGCGACATGAACAACACACCGTCCTTTACCATTGATGCAAAGATTATCGGTCCGGACGAATCTACACTTATCTACTTGAACAAGGTAGTTGACGGTAAAATGAAAGTCGTTGATTCGGCTGTTTTAAAAAGTTCAAAGGTGAAGTTCCAAGGTGTTCTGGAGGAACCGGAAATGATTTATCTGAGTATTGCCGACACGAGAAAGGCTGTTAATATTTTTTGTGAAAATAGCTCAATCAACGTAGTTGTGAATGTCGATAGCCTGGATAAGGCCGTGGTTACCGGTTCGTCAATTCACGATGAATTAATGGAGTTTAAGGCATATTTAAAGCCGGTGGATGAAAAGTCCGAAGAGTTGAACCAAAGATATCGAAACGCCTCCGTCAGGTCCGACGGCGCCGAAATGGAAGAAATACGCGATCTATATGATCAACTTAGGATTGAGCAGGTTCACCGGATCAGGAAATTCGTCGGTTTAAAACCGTCCTCCTACATTTCACCGTTTATTATTAGAAATTATCTCGCCTACGACATGGAGGTGGAAGATCTGGAAAATATCCTTGCAGACCTGGATTCTTCGGTACACGATGCAAGAGCGTACATTGATATGAGCAAAAGGGTAGAAACGATGAATAGTGTGGCCATTGGTAAGCAAGCTGTTGACTTTGCGCTGAATGATACCACCGGGAATCCTATTGCAATTTCGTCTTTCAGGGGTAAAATACTCCTCATCGACTTTTGGGCTTCCTGGTGCGCTCCGTGCAGAAAAGAAAATCCCGATGTGGTGAACCTGTACAATGATTTTAAGGACCGCGGATTTGAAATCATCGGCGTCTCCTTTGATGATAACCGGGATCGATGGATCAAAGCCATTCTCGACGATGGATTGACATGGCCGCAGGTGAGCGACCTAAAAGGCTGGCAGTCCGCTGCCGGAAAGCTTTATGCAATCAACGCCATTCCCGCCACCGTTCTGTTGGACCGGGATGGAAGAATAGTCGCAAAAAACCTTCGGGGAGATGCACTTCGTGAAAAACTGGAAGAACTTTATGCCGAAGAAGAAAAAAAAGTTTAATTTGAGTAAAACGATTTTTATAACATAATATCCGTACAATGAAAAAAGTATTATTTTTTATCGTGGTTGCTTTAATCGTCTATGGGTGCGCCCCGTCGAAGAAAGCGGTTGATCTTTCAATTGGAACTTGGGACTATGTAATTAAAGATACCCCGGAAGGTGACCTGGATGGTCATTTCATCATTGCCAAGGAAGGCGATGATTATACCGGATCGCTAAATTCCGATCAGGGAAGCATTGTGTTAGAAGATATTACTATTGAGGACGGGAATCTGAAATGTACATTTGATTTCCAGGGTTATGAAATTCTTATGAAAGGAACTTTTGAAGGCAACTCGTACGCCGGAAATGTATCGGTCGACTACAATGAATTTCCTATGACGGCCACAAGGAGAGAATAAAAAGTATTTAACAGATTTAAAAAACTGTCTCAAAAGTAAAGGACCCTGTCGTCCCGGTATTATGAGACAGTTTTTTAGTCTGAATAGCTACCGATCAACGAAACGATCTATTTCAGCGAAAGCTCCTCGATGATATCATCAATTTTCTCTTTCAATGTTTTTTCAACTTTGTCAAATTTCCCGCTTTGCTCTAACGGCGCTTTCACACTGAAGTAAAACTTGATCTTGGGCTCGGTACCCGATGGGCGAGCAGATATTTTCGTGCCGTCTTTCGTCGTATATTGAAGTACATTGGATTTCGGGAAATCAAGTTTCTCTGCTGAGCCCGTCTCCAGGTTCGTAACTTCGGAAGATTGATAATCATATACTTTTACTACGCGGGAACCATGAATGGTTTTCGGAGGATTCGCCCGCATGTTTTTCATCATCTCCCGGATCTCTTCCGCGCCGGCCCTGCCTTGTCTGGTGATGGAAAGAAGCGATTCCATGTAAAAGCCAAACTCCTTATACACTTCGGTTAGAAGATCAAAGATTCCCAACCCCTGTTCCTTGGCCCATGCGGCCATTTCGGCCAACATGGCACAGGACGCAATCGCATCTTTGTCTCTAACAAAGTCACCGATCAGGTAACCGTAACTTTCCTCACCTCCCACAAGAAACTTTTTCATGCCTTCCAATTCTTTGATTACGGCAGCTATGTATTTAAATCCTGTCAATGTTTCATAGGAGTCAACTCCAAACTTTTCAGCGATATCCGCAATTAAATCTGTGGTCACGATGGTTTTGATTACATATTGACCTCCATCAAGTTTTCCTTGCTCCGCCCGCACTTTCAATATATAATAGACAAGCAGGGAAGCCGCCTGATTTCCATTGATCAACTGGAATTCTCCATGATGATTTCTCGCCCCGATGCCGACCCGGTCAGCATCGGGATCGGTGGCCATGATCAGATCGGCATCAATCTCTTTTGCTTTTTTCAATGCCAGACTCATCGCCTCCGGCTCCTCAGGGTTTGGATAGACCACTGTGGGGAAATTACCGTCCGGCGTAGCTTGCTTTTCGACCACATGTACATTTTCAAAACCAAATCGCTTTAGAATTTCCGGGACAAGCGTGATCCCGGTTCCGTGAATAGATGAGAATACGATTTTCAGATCTTTCTGCTTTTTGACAATGTCCTGAGACAGGGACAATCCCTTTAATTCCCGGAGGTATTTTTCATCGATATCTTCCCCAATTTCTACAACCAAAGACGCATCCCGGTCAAATCTCACTTCATCAGGGTTAGCGATTTTGTTTACTTCATCAATAATATTCGCATCGTGTGGCGGAGTTACCTGCGCGCCATCGTCCCAATAAGCCTTATAGCCGTTGTACTCTTTTGGATTGTGTGAGGCCGTTAAAACCACGCCGCTCTGACATCCCAGGAGCCGGATGGCAAAAGACAGTTCCGGCGTCGGTCTCAAGGCCTTAAAGAAGTACACTTTAATTCCGTTTGCCGAAAATACGGAAGCGGTAGTTTCAGCGAAGAAATCGCTGTTGTTTCGGCTGTCGTGGGCGATGGCTACACAAACCTCCCGGTCCGGAAAAGCCTTAAGCAGGTAATTGCTTAATCCCTGTGTGGCTTTTCCAACCGTATACTTATTCATTCGATTTGATCCGACGCCCATAATGCCGCGCAACCCTCCTGTGCCAAATTCAAGATCTTTGTAAAAAGAATCCACCAATTCGGTTTGATCATCGGCATCCAGCATTTCACGGATCCTGTCCTTGGATTCCTGATCAATATTGCTATTTAGCCATTCTTCGGCTTTGGTTCTTACTTCATTGTCCATATGAGATAAAGTTATTGGTTTTAAGGTGCTAAAATAATGTATTGAACCCTGATTTTTAAAAATATTTTTTTGGATTATTTAAAAGCAAACAACGGGTAGAAATCATAAAGAAAATTTGCATTGGAAAGAGAGATTTTGAAGTTTTACGTCTCAAAATATGAACACATGGACATAAAAAGACTAAATGAAGACCTTTGCAAATTAGTCAGCCGAAGAAATCTGTTGGCTGCCATTGATTATAACGATGAAGCCTATGACGAGGTAGAGCAGGATCTGCATGATTTTGAAGATGATTTTTTGGACGAATACAACGATTACCTGGAGGATGTATTCAAATCGGTTCATGAAAAGTATTGTCCTGATAACGATGTTTTGTTGCCCATCGCCTACATTGCCAAAAAATACATCGAAAAGACCGACGAAGGCGGTAACGTGTCCTATGGAGTCGGGCCGAATGAAGGGGTGCTTGTAGAAACCGATGAGTATCCAAAGAGTGATGTCCGATTAATTTTAGTGCCGTCCCCAACCAGGATTGTAATGACGGTCGATAACGCCAATCCTGAAATTGTTTGGGAAGCGGGCTAATTGCCGGTGTACCGGGTTGATTCTGGCGCATTCCTTGTGAGATGATATGAACCTTCTGTAATTATCATAGACGATGTATCATTTCCAGGTGATTCCCTAAGCACCAATAATTACGGAATAAAGTCCGCGGACATACCTGCTGTGTGCGTTGTTTTTTTGTATGCCCGGATGATTCAAATGGGTGATGTTTGCTCCCGGAGGTACAAAAGCTAACCCTACTTCCCGGATCCCAGGACGTCAGGAAGAGTAGGATCCACCGGTATTTCTGTGGGATTTGAAAAATCAGGTATAACTATTTTTTCCAGTATTAAATAAAAAAGTGTATTTCGAACTTGTGAGAAATCTGGTTAATCGACACCGGATCGCCACCAGGTTTTTACCGGCAACCGGCGCCCGCTCCTAAAAACCGATCTTCTCCTTAACCCTGGCTAAAACTTTAAGCCCGATCTCTCTGGCTTTGGCTTCTCCTTTTTCCAGCTTTTTAATAAGTTCCGGGGTATTTTCCATGTAATAATCAAATGTCTCCCGTTCCTGCTCCATTTGACCGATGATCAGCTCAAAAAGCGCCTGCTTGGCATCACCGTAACCGTAATTTCCACCTTCATAGTTTGTCCGCATTTCAGTTATTTGTTCGTCGTTTGCCAGCAATTTATAAAGCGCAAACACATTGCAGGTATCCGGATTTTTGGGCTTTTCCAATGGAGTGCTGTCGGTAACGATCGACATAACCTTCTTTCTCAATTGCTTTTGAGGCTGAAATACATCAATGGTGTTGTTATAGGATTTACTCATTTTATTGCCATCCGTACCGGGAATGGTCATGACGGTTTTGTCAATTTTTGCTTCAGGAATTACAAATGTTTCTCCGTATCTGTTATTAAAAGTACTTGCAATATCCCGGGTAATTTCGAGGTGTTGCTGCTGATCTTTTCCTACGGGGACATAATTGGCATCGTACATTAGAATGTCGGCGGCCATCAAAACCGGATAAGTAAATAAGCCGCCGTTGACATCCGAAAGACGATCGGATTTGTCCTTAAAGCTGTGCGCATTTGCCAGCATCGGATAGGGGGTATAACAGTTTAAATACCAGGTAAGCTCACAGACTTCGGGAATTTGTGATTGCCTGTAAAATATGTTTTTATCGGTATCAAATCCAAAAGCCAGCCATGCAGCAGCACTGGCTAACGTATTTTCCCGACGCTCCTTATCATCCTTAATCGTTGTAAGCGAATGAAGATCTGCAATGAAGAACAGGGCTTCATTTTCAGGATCTTTGGATAATTCAATTCCCGGTTTTATCGCTCCGAGGATGTTTCCAAGATGAGGTCTTCCCGTACTTTGTATTCCCGTCAGTATTCTAGCCATGTAGATAAAATTTGCGCAAATTAAACAAACAAATTACAAAGTGACTAAAAAAACATAGGCTAGTTCATTTTTGAGTGTTTAAACTTTATTTTTGCAGGTAAAGCGGGTTGATCACGTTCTTAAACTAAAAATTACTATTTCATGAAATCCGGCGTATTCTTATCATTAGCATTTTTATTTGTATTCGAGAGTCTTCTTGCGCAAAAAGCCAAATTTGATTTTGAAGAGGAAACCTTTGATTTTGGAAGTATTAAAGAAGAAAACGGGTCGGTTTCGCATAAATTTGTTTTTTCCAATGTCGGGGACACTCCGCTCATCATTCAGGGTGTGCGGGCCTCCTGCGGATGTACGACACCCGCCTGGACCAAAGAACCGGTTCCTCCGGGAGAGCAAGGGTTTATAACAGCAAAGTATAACCCAAAGAACCGGCCGGGATCATTCAGGAAATCACTGACTGTGACGTCTAATGCTGATCCTGCATCTAAGGTGATCTATATCAAAGGGATGGTCGAGACGAGACCAAGGACTGCCGCAGATATGTACAGGTATAAGATCGGCGATCTCAGGTTTAGATACCAGTCTATGAATATGGGAAAAGTGACCACCGAGAAACCTTTCACCAGGTCATTTGATGTTTATAATGATAGTGAAAATGAGGTCGCGTTCAAAGATCAGGTGTATAAGCCGGAGCATATTTCGATAAGTTTTCAACCAAACGTGTTGGCCCCGAAAACAAAGGGAAAGCTTGTCGTTACCTACAACGGGGAAATGAAAAATGATTTTGGATATGTCTCTGACGCTGTAAAGATCTATACGGATGAAGAAAAGGAAGCCGAGAAATCATTAAGGGTAATAGCCACCATCGAGGAGTATTTCCCTCCTATGACTCAGGAACAATTGGCGCAGGCTCCAAGAATGAAGTTTGAGGAGATGGTGCATGATTTTGGCAGTATGAAGAAGAATGCCACGGTCCATACGAAATTTACGTTTACAAATACAGGGAAATCTCCTCTGAACATAAGAGCTGTGAAACCTAATTGCGGTTGCACCGTGTCAAAATTGGATAAATATGATTTTGCGCCCGGTGAATCAGGATCAATTGAGGTGGAATTCAATTCGACCGGCAGAAGAGGGAATCAACAAAAATCCATTGTCATTTTTTCCAACGATCCCTCGGCACCAACTCAGCGGCTTATCATTAAGGCCAAGGTGGCGAACTTGAGCTAGAGCACCTGGTTTAAAGATTCGTATGACCTCTTCTGAGGTCCCGGTAACTTACCGCCAGATGTTGTGAATATTAGATGAAGATCGAATTCCAACATTGTCCCCGGCCTTTCTCTGCATGTCAACGGGCCATGGAATTTCTACCGGTAGGGAATTATTACTTCGAAACAATCAATAACATTCCGAAACCGAGAACGGACATCCAGTATTTATAAGGGTCTAAAAAACTGATGTTTAATACATCCATTTCCAGCAGGACAGATACCAGCACAATAAGAATGGCGAAAAACTTGACTAAAAATCTATTACGTCTGCTCATCTTTAAACGGTTTTTGATTTGAACAAATGTAATTCGAAAAATCATTAATCCTTCATCAAATTGGGTGATAATCGCAACATATCTTACTTGGCCGTCTAATGGTCGCTTTTTCCTGAAAAAGAAACGAATTCAAATGAACGTTTAATGGGATTAACCCGGTTTTGAGATATTGAAATATCTATTTGGGGAGGCGATCGCAGTCAACATACTCAACAATCCATATAAATTCCTGATATCTATCATCTAATAATAAGTAATTAAATTTTACTTTCGCGGAAGTTTTAACCGACGAGTGAATTGGCACGCATAGGATCTGATATCAAACATGTAATAGAATTGCTAAATCGGAATCAACTGGTAGGCATACCTACGGAGACGGTTTACGGATTGGCCGGAAATGCCTTCAACGCCAATGCTGTCGCAAAAATATTTGAAGTGAAGGATCGTCCTTCTTTTGATCCATTGATTGTACACGCTCCGGATCTCAATAGAGTTGGTGAATTTGTTGAAGAGATCCCTGAAAAAGCCAGGGAGTTGGCCAGGAGCTTCTGGCCTGGCCCTTTGACACTTATTTTTAAAAAGAAACAAATTATTCCGGACCTGGTCACTTCCGGACTTCAAACAGTAGCTGTCCGGATACCCAATCATCCGTTTACACTGAAAGTGCTGGAAAGTATCGATTTTCCATTGGCAGCTCCAAGTGCAAATCCCTTTGGATATGTAAGTCCAACAAAGGCCGAACATGTTGATAAACAACTGGGAGATAAAATTCCCTACGTACTGGATGGAGGAGATTGTAGTGTGGGGATCGAGTCAACAATCGTTAGTTTTGAGGAGGGTGATACGACAATCCTTAGAATCGGCGGTTGTAAAATAGAAAGTATAGAGAAAATAGTCGGCAAAGTAAAAATCAAGCCCTACTCCAATTCCAATCCGATGGCTCCCGGTATGATGGATAGCCATTATTCACCGTTGACGCCATTCGAAGTGGGTAATTTAAATGTTTTGATCGAGAAATATAAAGGCAAAAACATTGGAATATTATCTTTTGATAAATACTATGAATATGTCGAAAAATCTCATCATTTTGTGCTTTCGGAAAAAAGCGATCTGAGCGAAGCCGCGACCAGGCTTTTTACTGGTTTAAGGCATTTGGATAACTTAAATTTGCAGCTCATTGTAAGTGAGTACGTGCCGGATGAAGGACTGGGCAGAGCGATTAATGACCGGCTAAAACGAGCGGAAGCAAAACGAAATTGAATAATTTTTAGTCCAAACAATATATATCATGAAAACAGTTGATAATTATAATTTTTCAGGGAAGCGAGCCCTGATCCGGGTGGATTTTAATGTCCCTCTAAATGAGAAATTTGAAATCACCGACGACAACAGGTTAAAAGCTGCCATGCCTACCATCAAAAAGATATTGGCAGATGGTGGTTCTGTCGTATTGATGTCGCATTTGGGCCGGCCGAAGCAGGGTCCTGAAGATAAATTTTCGCTGAGACACGTGGTTCCTTATCTAACTGAAAAGTTGAAAATTGATGTCCAGTTTGCCGGTGATTGCATTGGCGAGGAAGCTGCCGAAAAATCGGCGGCATTGAAACCGGGGGATGTGCTGGTTTTGGAAAACCTCCGATTCTATAAAGAGGAGACCAAGGGCGATGTGGATTTTGCCAGGAAGCTTTCAGTGCATGGCGATGTATGGGTAAATGATGCCTTTGGAACTGCCCACAGAGCGCATGCTTCTACGGCTGTTATTGCTCGGTTTTTTGAAGATAAAGTCTGCGGTTACGTGATTGAGGCGGAGTTGGTAAATGCCGAGAAAGTATTGAAGTCCGGAGAAAGGCCATTGACTGCGATCATGGGAGGGGCAAAGATTAGCGATAAGATTTTGATCATCGAAAACCTGATGGATAAAGTGGATAACCTGATTATTGGAGGCGGAATGGCGTTTACGTTCTTTAGGGCTCAGGGAGGAAATATTGGCAAGTCGCTGTGTCAGGAAGAAAACCTGGATCTGGCATTGAAACTCATGGAAAAGGCCAAAGCAAAGGGCGTTAATTTGCTGATGCCCGCCGACACCCTGGCTGCAGATTCTTTTGATAATAATGCTCAGACAGAAGTGGCGGACACTATGAATATCCGGGATGATTATCAGGGCTTGGACATCGGGCCCAAATCAATTGAATCTTTCAGGGAAGTAATCGTAAAGTCGAAAACAATTCTCTGGAACGGCCCGATGGGCGTGTTCGAATTTGAGAATTTTGCAGGAGGGACCAATGCTATTGCCGCTGCCGTTGTGGAAGCTACGAAGGAGGGGGCATTTTCATTGATCGGTGGCGGTGACTCTGCTGCTGCGGTAAACATTCTTGGTTATGGCGATCAGGTGAGTTATATATCGACCGGTGGCGGAGCTTTGTTGGAATACATGGAAGGAAAAGTCTTGCCCGGGGTTGCGGCCCTGGAAGAGTAGTTTTAACTTTTCCCAAAAAAAATCAGGCCCTGCTTTCATATGAATTCAGGGCTTTTTTACAAAAAGCCCAAATTCATACGGCTACTTTTTATCTCAAAAAACTATTCGATCGGATCCTTTCAATGGAAAGGGGAGGCCCACGTCCGGACTATTCATATGTTTCAATTCATTTGTGGTCGATAAACAAGTGGTCTGCGGGCGTTGTCTGCCTTTTAAAGGTCAATCGATCCGTAGGCAACCATCAACTGCTGCCCATCCTTGAGTGTTTAAAGTCAGTGTCTTACAAGTATGGTCTTCGAACTTCGGGGATTGAGTAACAAATCATAGCGGTTAAGAGCATCTCCAGGTTTGTAATCTGGAGCGCCGGCCCGTCTTAATCCATGGGCATGATACCTGCAATTTTCAGGTCAATAGCATAAATTCCGGTGCGGCAAGTCATAAAGAGTGTTTTCCCATCGCTACCACCCCATCCGATGTTGGAAGGTTGCTGTGGGGGGCTTATGGTTCCGAGGTGTTCGCCTTTTGAGCTGATTACCAATACACCACCCGGGCCGGTAAAATAGCAATTCCCATTTTTATCGACTTTTATGCCATCCGGACTTCCTTTTGCTCCAAGGGCGGAGGCATCAAAAAACAGCAATTTATCAGATACATTACCTTCTTCATCGACAGCATATTTAAAGTATTGTTTTTTTTCTCCATTTGTCTCAGCAACATAAAGCCACTTTTCATCCGGCGACAGCGCTATGCCGTTTGGCAACATCAGTTCTCGGTCGATCAATTCCAGGCTTCCATTTCTCAGACGATATACGCCCTGGAAGTCGAGCTCTTTAGCCGGATCATCAATGTTTTTTGGAAGCCCCCAGGGAGGATCGGTAAAGAAGATGATCCCGTTCGACATCACGACTGCATCGTTTGGACTGTTTAATCTTTTTCCTCCAAACTGTCTGGCAACAGGGACAAGGTTCCCGGCTCTGTCAAATTTTACTACTTGTCTGGCGCCGTGTTGACAAATAATCAGATTTCCGCTTTTATCAAATGTCAGCCCGTTAGACCCCGGGCCGCTGGCCACAATGCCGGTTCCTGCAAACCCGCTGTTTTCCATGAACATCGAGACGGCCTTACCCGGTTCGTATTTCATAATTTTATTCGCAGGGATATCACTGAATAGCAAGTATCCATCCTTATGCCATACCGGGCCTTCTGTAAATTTAAACCCGTCTGCTACCTTTTGAATTCTGCTGCCTTTGGAAGCAATCCTTGACATGCCGTTTTTCAAAAAAACGACTTTTCCGTTTTCTTGCGCATTTGTATGAATACATATAAAAGGTAGATAAATAATTAAAAAAAAATGTCTCAATTTCATCTATGAGTAGCCGTATTCACATTTTTTGTTTAAAAATGCAAATAAAAAAAGGGAACTGAAAAAGTAAACAGTTCCCCTTGAAAAATACATTTTATATCTTATTCAGCAGAAAACGCCTTAAATTTTCCGTCTAAAACTTCCTTATTCAGCTTTGAGCCGGATACGATCAGCACCCGGTGTTTCCAGGTGGCAGAGGTATTTGGAGCCAGCTTGAATTCCAACACATCTTTTCCTTTGCTGAACACGGCCTGACCTAAGGGATTAGCTGAAAATAAGCCATACGTTCGGGCATGCCAGTAGGTTGGATAACCTACATTGGACGGGTGATCCATGATCACCAGGGAGATGTCTTCATTGCCAATTGTCGAAGTCAGATTTACCCATTCCGCGCGTTTGCCCCAGCAATCGCCACCTTCATCGCCCAGACTGTTGTAATACAGACCATTTACGCCTTCATTGTTGAGCGTTTTTACTTTTGTCGCAATTCCGTTGGCGTCGGTAAATATTTCCGGTTTTTCAGATGGATGTTCCAGAGCCCGGGTAACCCGAATGGCGAATACCCCTTCCTTATTGTCCTTAAAATCCACTTCTTTGTCCTTCGCTGTAAGTTTGGTTATGCGGTCTATCGATCGTTCATTGCCATTGGCACGGAAAACGAAAGTAGTATTTTCAACCAGCAGCGTCTCGCCGGACGGGGCATTCCAATTCATAACCACACTCAGCTCGGCTTTTTCGTCACCACTCTCGATTTTGCTGATTTCCTTATGTACGATCGTCCCGTAACGGTCGCGTTTCTCAGTTTTTATCGAATCTGAGTTATTCCAAAAGTCCAGGCCGTTTACGTCCCCGTAATTAAACCACATGCCAACATGATGTGGATGATCAACCCGTTCACCGGGAACCTTTTCAAGAGGAAATCCCCGTGTGATCTTTGTCCCTTTTGAGGTTTTTAAAGGATAGAGCACAGGTTTCTTGATGGTGCTGGGATAGATGTATGAAGTAAACAATTCTCCTTCGATCAGGACATCCACTTTCTTTTCCGCATCATTTCGCACGAGCCGGATTTTTTTTGTTTCCACTTTATCTGATTTGGTGCTTTCGGCTTTTCCCTTCTCGGATGAGCAGGATACCATGATTATTGGCGAAAATACGATCGCCGTTACAATTGAATATTTTAAAAATAGTTTCATAATTATTTATTAATATTTAAATACTTTTCCTCCTGCAAGCACCTCCTGGTTTTTCTCGTCGAAAGTTACAAATTCTCCCGTACGCAAAGCCGCAGTGGTCATGATATTTGCAATCGAATGGTTATATCCCGCTTCTACCGGTGCATTTGCCTGTTTCCTGCTTCGAATACTTTCCATCCAGTTCAGCATGTGCATGCTCGTCGTGTTGTCTGCGCCGGTATTGGCGCTCGTCACTACTTTCACATCGCTGTCGGTGAGCTTATACTCCTCCAACAGGTTTGGCTTCATGCCCATTCTGCTTGCGTATTTATCCGTTAAACCACCATTGGGCGTGACCATGTTGGTCTTTAAGTTCAGCTCTCCACTATTGGAGTAATAAATCTCCTTGGTGCCTCCGGCAGAATTTGTGAATCGAGAAGAATACACGACCTGAAACCCTTTTGATTTATCATTTAAAGGGCCATAATCAAACACGGCGGTCATTGTATCAAAATTCTTACGCCCGTCTTTCCAGAGATATATACCCCCATTTGCAGCTACGCTTCGAGGGTGAGGTAAATCGGTAAACCAATGAACAGTATCGATCTGGTGTGCCATCCATTGTCCCGGAATACCGGATGAATAAGGCCAGAATAACCTGTACTCAAGATATTTACGAGGATCCCACGCCTCATACGGCCGGTTCATCAGGTAGCGCTTCCAGTCCGTATCGCTTTCTTTAATTTCCGACACCTCTTCCGGTCTTCTCCATCGTCCGGGTTGGTTGACATTCCAGGTCATCTCAACCATAACAATCTCACCGAACTTGCCTTCATCTATAAACTTTTTTGCGGCATGGTAATTCTTTCCACTTCTTCGCTGCGATCCTACCTGCAGGATAATGCCCGCTTTTTTTACCGCAGCTTTAGCCTTTCTATTATCTTCCATGGTTTCTGCGAAAGGTTTTTCCACGTAAACGTCCTTGCCGGCTTCCGCCGCTTCAACGGTATGCAAGGCATGCTGAAAATCAGCCGTGGAAATAATCACTGCATCGATTTTGTTGTCTTCATAGAGCTCCTCATTGTTCCTGTACGCCTTGACCTTATGACCGACATCTTGCGATAACATAGCCTGTCCCTGGGCCCTTCTTTTGTTCCAAATATCCGAAACACCGACAAAATCAAAGTTCATCGCATCCTTGTGCTTTAGAAATGCTTTTCTTAAAGATCCGCTGAATCTTCCCGAATACCCAACTACGCCAACGTTTACGCGGTCGTTGGCGCCAAGGATCCTTCCGTAACTTCCGGCTGTCATACCGAGTGACAATGCTCCGGCTCCAAGAGCTGTTTTTTTCATGAATTCTCTTCGAGAGTTCTCCTTGATATCCATAGTAATTAACTTTGTGTTTATAAGATTTAAATTTTTAAGTGTCGCCAAAATGCTATACCAAAAGAAATAACCAGTTAGTGATTGTACTGGAAAATTTGGGTGCATTACTATTTTGATACACTTCGAATCGCTATTCCCAAACAAATTTATCACAAAAAAATCCACGGAGAAAGTAAATTCTGCTATTTCTGCAAACGTTTGCATTATATGATATTCGATGGGTTGATTGCTTTGTTTAAGGATTATTTTTGGCCGGACATAGAATACAGGATATCATGTCGTAACTTTGCCGGCTAAATTGGTAATAGGTTATGGAAGAAGTAAAACCAGGTATTTCACTGGAATTGGCACAGGAAATAACGCCGGATCAAAGCGCTGCCAGGGTGGGGTCCGGAGCGTTGGATGTATTCAGTACCCCGTCCATGATTGGATTGATGGAAAAGACTTCAATGAAATGTATTGAACCATTTTTAGAGGAATCCGAATCAACCGTTGGCGGTGCGGTAAATGTTCGGCACTATATGCCTACCGCTATTGGAAAGCGAGTAACTTGCAAAAGCGAAGTTATTTCCGTAAAAGGCCGGAAAATAGACTTTAAGGTAGAGACCTTTGAAGACGGGAAATTGATTGGTGACGGTAACCATGTTCGGTTCGTAGTCGACAAGAATGATTTTATGAACAAAATCTAGCGTTATGTCCAATGTCGTCACGAATAAGGCGGTAGGGTGCGAAAGACCTATCTTCAGCGGCGCAAAAAGTCAGGTTCTCGCCCGGAGCCGATCCCGCTTCGGCAGAAACGATATTATGCATACGTTTACACCCGACACGACGTCTTTGGTTCAATTGGGCCGTCCGACCGAAATATCTATATTTGTCCTTTAAAATTGTTTTCAGTTGACTTTCGAACAGATTAAGAAGAGGATCGAAGAATACCAGGCTCAGGGAAAGAAAATCTTTACGAGTTCTTCTTTTCAGACACATAGCATCCCGTTATTACATATTATAAGCAGAATCGATAAGACCATTCCGGTCTATTTTTTAAATACAGGTTATCATTTTCCCGAAACTTTGGAATTTCGCGATCAAATCAGCCATGCCCTTGATTTGAATCTGATTAATCTGAAGCCCGATACTCCGAAAAATATGCAGCTTGACGCCGATGGGAAATTACTATTCACTTCCGACCCCGATCATTGTTGTTATTTGAATAAAACCCAGCCGATGGAACAAGTGCTGATGTATCATGATGTTTGGATCAATGGCATCCGAGCAGAACAAAATACATACCGGAGCGCTTTGAAGATGGAAGAAATTGCCAAACACAATGTAATTCGTTTTCACCCCCTGATCGGGTGGACGAATAAAGACGTATATGCTTATCGCAAGGAATATGATCTGCCGGAACATCCGCTGGAGTCCAAAGGCTATTTCAGTATTGGATGCGAACCCTGCACCCGTAAACTTGACCTGGAAATGCAGGAAAGAGAGGCTCGGTGGTATGGCTTGAATAAAACCGAATGCGGATTAAACACAGATTTAGTAAGCCATTGATATGAAGGTTTTAATTACCGGGGGAGCAGGATATATCGGAACAGTTCTAACAAAACACCTCGTTCAATATCCGGAAATAGATGAAATTGTCATTTATGATAATTTGAGCAGAAAGAACTCAAATCTCTTCTTGGGAGACAGGTTGCCCAATGCCGAAAAGGTGGAGCTGGTTGTTGGGGATATTCTGGACCTTAGGAAGTTGAACAAAATACTTTCAGATGTCGATGTCGTTTTTCATCTGGCGGCAAGGGTTTCTACCCCGTTTGCAAATGTCGATGCCGATTTTCACGAACAGGTCAATCATTGGGGGACCTCCGAATTGGTATCGGCAGTCGAAGAGAGTAATGTAGAGAAATTTATCTTTACGAGCAGCACTTCGGTTTATGGCGCTTCAGACGGACTTATTGATGAAAACCAGGAGCCAAATCCGAAAACATTTTATGGCATTTCGAAATATAGAGGTGAAGAACATGTAAAAAGACTTCAAAAGAAGAGAAATGCGCTTATCCTAAGGTGCGCCAATGTTTATGGTTACAGCAGAAGTATGCGGTTTGATGCTGTCATAAATCGATTTATGTTCGATGCAAATTTTACAAATCGCATACAAATTCATGGAAATGGAAAACAAAACAGGGCATTTGTCCATGTTAACGTTTTGATTAGGGCGCTTATAGGATGCCTTTTGAATGATGTTCCTTCCGGTATCTATAATGTCGTAGATAAAAATCTGCAAATACTGGATATTGTAGACATTTTGAAAGAGATCTATCCCACACTCGAATTCATTTTTGTAAATCAGCATCTGGAACTGCGTCAAATGCAGGTCGATCGAAACTCGGTGTTAAGAAATTATATTGATTTCGAAAACACCTTCTCGCTTAAAGATGAGTTGTTGGAATTTAAGGAGAGATTTTCGTTTTAACTCGTGTAATCGGCCTTATTTAATTGTAAAATTTTTAGCAAAATCTATACTTGAGTTGCATTTTGATGCAAACTTAACGTTTTACTTAAAGTATAAATTGCCTAATAATCAATAATTGATTGTTTTTGAGGTGATTATGTTCTTGGGGCGGTCGAACGGCCCCGAGAATGTACGAAGGTAAGCCTGAATTTTTAGCCTCCAATCCCGATTGGTTTGTCCGTTGATCCAAATTACAGCAAATATTATTAGTAAAGGAGTCTCATTTCTTACATGTCGAAATGAAATGTCTTAATATCTAAGAAGTTACGATTTACTATAATAAAAGTCAAATGCTTAATTTCGATGAGAATACAGGTATTCTTAGAATGCTTAAAATGAACAAGTTGAATGGCTTTTTATTTGATTGCTAATATACTTAGTAAACGAATCGCGGTATGAATAAATGTTATTTTTTGATTCCGGTATTACAAATCGATCAGGGTTATTCGACGGTTACCAATAACAACTTTACTAAATCAAAAAGATGAGATCAATGGGAAAAAGTATTACTAGGATATCAGGATTGTTACTGGCTTTTGCTTTGGTGTTTATTTCATTCGAGGCGATTAGGGCACAGTGTGATCTCAGTTTTAAATATAAAGTCGAGCACACATCGGGAGGGAATCATAATGGCAAAATCCTGTTGCAACTGGAAAGCGGAGAAGGGCCGTTTACGATCAGATTATTTGATCTGAATGCAGGTACAAGTGAATTCTTAGCTACAAAAAAATATACTACTTTTTCTTCTACGGGGTATAAAGTTGTTTTCGACAAGCTAAAGCCAAGTGATTATCTGGTGAGAATAGAAAATAATGAGTGTAAAAAGTCTTTGACTGGAATTGAAGGCCTTCAAATTAAGTAGAATGAAGATTTTGAAGTATTCATTGGCATTATTTTTTGCTTTTGAGGTAATGATGCAATTGCCTGCATCCGCCCAATGCCCATCAAATAGCAATACTACATTTACAACAACGGATGAAGTATGTCTTGGTGATAATAATGGGACAATAGACATAGTCTTTAATGATGGAGTCCCACCGTATTCCATAGCTTTGATATACGATGTGTCAACTCCGAAGTTTCTTTTGCCCGGTTTCGATTTTACGGTAACTCAAAATGCTCCGAATGATTTCACATTGTCTGACGTGCCCCCGGGAATTTATTTAATCAGAGTAAACTGTTCTGATGCAGATAATGTTAATCTTGGAGATACAACCACAAACGGCGATACACACGTTCGTCCCGGAATCGATGTAGTCGCCAATGACCAGACGCCTGCAGTTTGTGAAGATGTGGCCGGCGGTGGCACGTCAGCGGTGAACCTGACGGCCTTGAACGCCGCCATTGACGGCGGTGCCGGGCATACGATCACGTGGTACAGCGATGCGGGCCTGACAACTCCGGTGGGAGATCCGACGAATGAGACGGTGAGCACCGGTTCGGTATATTATGCGGAAGTGGATGACGGAACATGTACGGATGTGGCTACGGTAACCTATACGGTGAATGCCTCTCCGGCAGCGAATGATCAGACACCTGCGCCCTTGTGCGAGGACGTATCCGGAGGAGGTACGGTGGCGGGTGTGAATTTAACCGGTTTGAATTCCGCGATCGACGGCGGTGCCGGGCATACGATCACATGGTACAGCGATGCGGGCTTAACGACTCCGGTGGGAGATCCGACAAATGTAACGGTGAGTAACGGCTCGGTATATTATGCGGAAGTAGATGACGGGACATGTACAAATGTGGCTACGGCGACCTATACGGTCAACAGTTTGCCTGCGGCGAATGACCAGACGCCTGCAGTTTGTGAAGATGTGGCCGGTGGCGGCACGTCAGCGGTAGACCTGACGGCATTGAACGCAGCCATCGATGGCGGCGCGGGCCATACGATCACGTGGTACAGCGATGCGGGCCTGACGACTCCGGTGGGAGATCCGACGAATGAGACGGTAAGCACCGGTTCGGTATATTATGCGGAAGTGGATGACGGGACATGTACGGATGTGGCTACGGTAACCTATACGGTGAATGCAACACCGCCTGATGCTGCAAATCCGTC
>JAKSDO010000295.1 GCA_022360055.1 Cytophagales bacterium
TCTTCGTCGCGCCATCCCAGCATCTGCACGGTTCCAAGAACGGGCCTGCCAATTTTACCGTCATCAATAGCTTTTTTTACGCGCATTACCGGCTCGTACCATCGGCGCTGACTGATCACTCCGAGCTTTTTGGTTTCCTTTCTGGCGGCTGAAATCATCGCATCACAATCTTCCAGAGAAGATGCCAAAGGCTTTTCTACCAAGACATGCGCTCCAGCCCGGATGGCTTCTAAAGTAGGTTCGAGATGGTTCGGGTGGGGCGTACACATCACCGCCAGGTCCAGCTTTTCACAATGGATCATACGGGTAATGTCATCATATCCCCGGACCCCATATTGCGCTCCGAAGTGTTGAGCCTTACTCAATGTGCGGCTGAAAACTGCCCTGAAATCAGAGCCTTTAAGATTTTGAAAGGCCTGCGCATGCAAATGAGCGACTTTTCCACATCCAATAATTCCTGTCCTTATCATATGCGATCTATGGTTGTAAAATCACTTTGTATATACCTGGCGCTCTATTGTATAGCCGGTCGAACCAGCCGGCCCCCTCGCTTAGTGGCGCTGCAACGCTCAAAAGGCTCGCTACATCCACCAATCCATGCTCCATCATGTCCAATACCTTAGGATATTCACCGGCAATAGCGCAGCTTCCCTGAATACGAATTTCCTTTGTGACAACCGATTGCAGGGGGAAATTAATATCCGACGCCAAATTGCCAACGATGGTTACCACGCCACCCTTTCGTACATTTTCAATTGCCGTGTTTACCGTCGGCTCCAGACCGACCGCTTCAAAAACCACATCGGCCCCGCGATTTTCGGTCAACTGCAAGATGAAGTCACGAAGGCGCTTATCCTTTGCATTGACGGCATATTGCGCCCCGAACTTTTTGGCCATTTCAAGTTTCCGGTCGTCCAGATCGACGGCTATGATCTTTCCGGCATTGGAAATCCTCAATACCTGAATTAAGAACAAACCGATCATACCGGCTCCGACCACAAGCACAGTATCCCTCATCTTTAAAGGAGTCAGGTCGACGGCGTGTGTGGCAACAGCTACCGGTTCGACCATTGCGGCCTGCTCAAAACTCACGTTGTCGGGGAGTTTGTACAAGATGTGCTCCGGGATCACGACATATTCCGCAAAAGCGCCATGCCTCCGATATTCTTCCGGCGCAACTCCAAGTACTTTGCGATGATCACTGAGGTTGTACCTGCCTCGTAAAGTGTACCAGTCATCAAGTCGGTATTCCGTGGAATCAAAGGTTACTCGATCCCCTACCTTGAAGAGGGAAATATCCCCGCCGATCTCTTCGATAACTCCCGAAGCTTCGTGCCCCATAATGAGCGGAGGAATTCTCCGGCCCGAGCTCCCGTCCATACCGTGTACATCGCTCCCGCAGATCCCACATGCCTTTACGCGCACGAGGACTTCATTCGATCCGTAATCAGGTTTCGGTACATCTTTATATACCAGTTTATTATATGCTTCAAGTACCAGTGCTTTCATGTTCGATCTGTTTTGTCGTATAAAATCCGAATTTTAAAATCAGAAATGAACCTACTTAATTTTATTAAAGTTTCAAGGAAAGTCTCAAATAATTGACCGATTCATTATTTTAGCCTGTAATAAAAACCATGAATCCATGACCAAATTTACTACTTCGCTTCAAAATTTCGAATCTAAACTCTGGGGACATCACTTCCCGATACCGGAAGATATTGCAAAAACATTTATTGAGGGGCAAAACCGAAGGGTAATATGCCATATTGGCAATCAATATAAAATGCAGTGTGCACTGATGCCCTACAGCGACGGGTATTTCATCCTCATAAATAAAGATCTTGTAAAAAGACTTGGTTTGTCAATGCATGTGGATATTAGCCTGACCCTGGAAAAGGACCGTTCGGAATACGGACATGAAATGCCGGAATCTTTTCAGATGTTGCTGGATCAGGATGATGCAGGGCGGGCCTATTTTGACCGCCTCACTCCCGGCAAGAAGAGAAGCTTGATTTATATCGTTCGAAAAGTAAAGAATGTGGACAGCCAGCTAAACAAGGGACTTGCCGTTCTGGATCACCTCAGAGCAGAAAAAGGGGAGCTGGACTTCAAAAAACTAAACGAACGGATCAAGGAATATAATCAGCGATCAAAGCTCAAAAATTAAGATCTGATTCAATGGTCAAGTGTATTCCCCAAAAATGATCATCTAAGGCTCTGGCGGCGCGCCTCAGCTTGCCTGTAGCCCCGGGGCCGTCGGCAAGGCGACCAATGTGCTCTTTGCAGTAAAGCATTTTTTCAGTTGTGCTTTATGATAATTTTGCCGAAGGTTTTAAAATTTTAAACATCTGCCCAATACCGGACTGCAATATTCCATTACAATTATTTAGAATACGGGATGTTCCTGCCTGCCCGGATACCCGATAGCGCCAAATAGTAAAATACGAGAGGTCATGTGACGCGATTAGACCACACACCTTTATTTCTGGCCTTATAAGGTTCAAAGGCCTTGTTAAGCTTATTCCGGCACGCAGGGACAGTTGCCACCCGCAGCTTCACGCAGCTTCACGGAGGATCGGAACCATGCGTGGTCTCGCATCGCCGTTCGATTGGTAAGCGATAAAACAACAAGTAATATTTGATTTATATTGAAAAGTATTTTACTGTTATAATTTTAAATAAAAAATTAAAAATATTAATCACAAATTGGTTACTTTATAGACGATTTAACAATATAAATCAGTCAGATTACCAAAAACTACCACCCATGATGTTTCGATTTTTCTCGCTCTGTGTTTGTTCATTTATATTTTTCAGCTTAATTTTTCTCTCACGCGGCTACGCAGCTTCCTACACAAGTGTGGGTACGGGAGATTGGGATATCTCCGGCACCTGGGATAATGGTGTCCCCAATCTGGGCAATAATGATGCGGTCACAATCACCGCCGGACACACGGTTACCAAAACAGGAGATCTGACTGTGGGGAATCAAATCGTATTTCACGTATACGGAACATTGATTATCAATGGGACCCTGGATGCAAACAACCAATTGCAATTCAATATTTATTCCGGAGGTGCGGTACAGATCTCCAACGACATGACCATCAAGAATTCCGGCAATGTAGATGTCGACGGCTCTCTGGAGGTGGGAGGAGATGTCTCCGTCGGAAACAGCACTACGCTGTCCGGAAGCGGCACGGTTATAATCGACGGCAGTTGTACGGACGGAACAGGTGGTTTTTGTTCCAACGGCCCGCTCCCGGTCGAACTTCTTTACTTTGATGCCTTCGCAGATAAAAACCAAATTGCTCTCCATTGGTCCACCGCCTCCGAACTCAACAACGACTTCTTCACGCTGGAAAAATCGCAGAATGGAAAGGATTTTGGTGTTATCGGCATGGTAAAAGGCCGGGGCACCAAAACTGAAATATCCGAATATCGGTACAGGGATAACAGTCCTTCCATTGGACTTTCTTACTACAGACTTTCTCAAACAGACTATGACGGGACATCGGAATCTTTTCCCATAATTTCGGTATTGTACGAGGGGCGCGGGAATAACCTTTCGATCAGCCCAAATCCATTATACACTCAAACCATAAGGTTGAATTCTTCAGGCTACGCGAAAAGTGAAAGATTGATGTTGAATGTTTTAACCCTACAGGGGAGGCCGGTCGAAAGCATTGAGATCGAGTCGGATTATTCGGGAAATATCGATCAGGAGATTGTTCTGAACAATAAGTTGATGCGAGGTGCATATATTTTTGAACTGGACGCTAAAACAAAAAAAGAATCTGTAAAAGTAATTGCCAGGTAATTCAAGAAGTGTCAAGTAAAAAGTAAAGTGTCATTTTTAATTTTACCTTACACTAGTACATCTTGTTGATCAACAATTCCCAGGATTTCCTTTTTTTGACTTTAAACTTCAATTCTTCCCCACCCTTTGTGATAATATTCAATCCGTTTGACAAAAAAGCAAAGGTGCTGAAAGGCAATACCTCCCGGATGTCAGATGGCAGAATTTCCTGGTTATAGAGTTTGTCTTCCTGTGCCATCGCTTCAAAGTACAGTCGTTGATTGGTAACAATCAACTTTCCTTTCACAATTTTACCGTTTATAAATTGGGAATCACCGGCTTTTACGACTAATTCATTCGGTTTAAGATCGATCTTCATAAGATTTGCTTTTTTATTGTGAATTATCAATCTTAAAAACCATGCCACTTATGATTTTTAACTGATTACCAGTTACTTATTCGATTAAAACAAAAACAACCCCAAGATACTGTCCATAAATGAACACATTGGTGTCCCGATTCAGATAGCAGACAGGTTGCTCCTGTCGCCTTTGCCGCCCTTTGAGCAGGTGTCGCGAATTTTTCAGTGGAATTCCTCTAAACAATTCAATGACACCTGTTGTTTCCGAAACGGGCTTGATGCAAGAGGACAAGGTACCGGATGCCGCCCTATGATTCCGACGCAGGGGCTTTGTTTTGCAGGCTTCCAAATGGTCAAACCCGATAGTGAACAAGGTTTTACTTGATGAAGTTCAATCCACGCAGGAAAGATTCCGTTTTTTCAATGGTCAGATCATAGTACTTATTCCCATTTCGTCCGTAATTGAAAAAACCGTGCTTTTGACCTTCAAAAGGGACCAAATAACAGGTGTTTCCGGCCGTTTCCATTTTTGTCCGGAAATCGGTTATGTTTTCGAATGGAACGGTCGTGTCCTCCGTTCCATGAAAAATGATCGTCGGCGGAAGTTTTGGGACCACATGATGTGCGGGAGAAATTGATTTTGCTTTTTCTTTAAGCCTTTCATAGCCGTAACCTTCCGGCATCGTATTGATGACAGGGTTAAACAAGACCAAAGCATTTGGGACAGAGCTCACCTTAGCATTTTCACCCCGGGCATCATAGGCCTCGATGAGTGCCGTGCAAGCTGCTAGATGACCTCCGGCAGATCCTCCGGCAGCAACTATTTTATTTTTATTTACGCCCAGCTCTCTGGCATGTTCGCGCACCCACCGTATAGCCGATTTGGCATCTTCGACAGCATCGAACGGTGTGGAATTATTCCTGGATGCCACGCGGTAATTCACGGCCATAGCAATCATCCCTTTCGAAGCGAGCCATTGACAGTGCTGCTCAAATTGATGTACATCACCTCTTTTCCAGCCGCCTCCGAAGAAAAAAACGATCGCCGGGTATTTCTTTCTCTTTTGATAACCGGATGGCTTTACAATATTAATTTTCAGGTCAAAACCATCTGCTGTCTTATAGATGCGAACCTCAGCTCCCTCCAGAACATCATAAGACCCGGGTTGGGCAAAGGATAGTTGACAACATATTACAATCGGTACAATTTTGAGCAATTGAAAAATGCTTTTCACGGGTATTTGATTTGTTTTGGCTTTGCAAAGTCGGCAGTCATTTCATAAGGCAACTGAAATATACGCTTCCCTTTTGCGTCTGTAAAATACAAAAATGATTTTGAGCATTCAATAGGATTGCCATCAGCCCACAGCGCATAAAACGGATTTTCAGCATTTACAGGCCTTCGAACGTAGGTGTGGTTTTGCGGACTATTTTTGGTAACCTGCTTTTTTCTTTTCCATGTTTTTCCTTCATCCCCGCTTTCCCAGACAGCTACTTCCCCGCCTGTTTGATATTCCTGCGGTCCGCTTATCGTGGGAGCAATTATGGTCCATGTTTTCCCTTTTATATACAGACTCCCCATATCGTAATTGTGATCCGATTCGCAGATGACGCTCGTCTGCCATCCTTTTCCGTCGAAATGTGTTACCCTCCATTCTCTCGGCGCATTCCCGGGGCCCGGCTCATGACCACCGCTTGTAACGTACAGGCACACTGGATTTCCGGCGTCATCAAAGTTAAGGTCCTTCAAATACACATTCTTGGCCTGAGATGCGTAATCGATCAACCTCGCCCCGCAATTAACGGTTTTCATCGGCAAATCAAGATTTTTTCCCGCTATGGTTGTCCAGGTCTTCCCAAAATCCAGTGTTTGCGCATAGTATAGGTCGGTACGCTTGTCAACACGGCCGTTGGGATGCCGATTGAAAAACGTGCAAATCAAATCTCCGTCCTTTCCACTCACCTGGTAATGCCCGCTCTTCTCAGCCCCATCTTCAATTATCCCGGCAAGCCCGATATCCGGCGACCATTGACGGCCATCATCACTGGTTTCAAAATACAATTCCCTGACGCCGGTATACTTCGTAAAAAAATTAAAGAATCCCTTTTCATCATCCCAAAGCGGTTGTGGGTAGGTCATCTCTTCTTCCGTAACCCGGACAAACGAAGTGATATCATAGGATTGTCTGCTTTTATATTTAAAGCCGGAACGATGCCGGCCTCTTCCGCTGACGAAAACCCATATAAATCCATCTCTATCAATCGCCAGACTCGGGTTGTCATGAGGGTCGTCGATGCCCGCCTTGTCGCAGACCACGGTCGGTTTTGGCACCATTCCGGTATGGTGATCGTAATAGGAAATCATGCAAAGCAAATGCCTTTCACGGGCAGAGGTAGTGCCCCCGTAAACAAAAAAGGTTTTATTGGCTTTGTCGGAATATATGGCAACCGGGCGATGCTTTGCCGTATAAGTACCTAACCCCCCGGAATACTTGTCTCCGTATTCCGAAAACTGGCCCAGTGTAAACCAAATACCTTTATATCCATCCACCTGTTGATTATTGAGATTCGTTTGAGCAATGAGCTGATTCCCAATGAAAAAGAACATTGTGAAAAAGTACCATTTAGTCCGCATAACTTCTCCGGTTCATGTTCCTGATTTCATCCAGCTTTCTTTTCAACTCCTCCGCTCTTTCGGGCATTTGAGCATAAAGATTATTTTTTTCCGAAGGATCTTCTTCCATATTGTACAGTTGCCCGTCAGGTTCGCCGTCTCGCGCTTCAATCGATGCGGGCCTGGAAAATCCACCGGACCCCAAACCTTCGATGTACTTCCACTCGCCAACTCTTACGGCAAACAAACCTTTTGAGCTATGATGAATCACCGGTGAATCGTTATCGGGCGGTCCGCCTGTTAAAACCTGATATATACTCTTGCTGTCCATACCGGAACCGGGAGGCAAGGAAGCACCTGTAATCTCGGATACTGTAGCCATCAAATTGGTCAGTGAGGTTAACTGGTCGCTTTGGGAGTTTGCCGCCACCCTGTCCGGCCATCTGACGATAAACGGGATGCGATGTCCGCCGTCCCAAATATCTGCCTTCATTCCCCGGTAGATATGAGCCGCTTTGTGGTCAAACTTTTCAGCAAAGTCCGGTTTCCAGAAAGGGCCGTTATCGCTTGTAAACACCACGAGCGTATTTTCAGAAACATCCAGGTCATCCAGATACAGCAGGAAGTCTCCGACATGGGCATCCACCATCTGTACAAAATCTCCGTATTGGCCGGCGCCGGACGCTCCTTTGTAATCTGCCTTCGGCACCCACGGCGTATGTGGCGCTGCCAGCGGTAAATACAGGAAAAACGGCTTATCATCTTTTTTGTTTGCAGTTACGAATTTCTTAGCCTGCCGAATAAAAACAGGCAATACTTCGTAAAAATCAAAACTTTCCGAAATCCTTCCTGCACGCCAGAAAGCACCGGTAGCCCATGAAGGAGCGTCGAGATCGTTGCCGGGTGTGTATTCTGTCGGCAATTCGGTAAGCGTATCATTTTCCAGATAACAATACGGAGGCATGTCGAGCGAAGCTGGCAAGATGTACGAATAATCAAATCCGTGCGTCAGCGGGCCATTCCGGGGAGGTTTTGTAAAATCGATCCAATCCGGTTTCATATTGGTCAGAACAGGTTTTTCTCCGTAAATCTTAAGCGAATCCCGGTGATGCTCTTTCAGTTGCCAATCCAAACCCAAATGCCATTTTCCTACGACACCGGTGGTATATCCCGCATTTTTCAGAACCTCAGCCACAGTTACTTCCCGCTGTTCCAAAAGCGATTGTCCATAACCCTGCAAGACACCTCTCGGCAATCTGGACCGCCAGCAGTACCTGCCGGTAAGAATGCCATACCTGGTCGGTGTACAAACGGAAGACGGAGCATGGGCGTCGGTAAACCGCATTCCTTGCACGGCCAGCTTGTCTATGTGAGGAGTTGCGATCCTCGAATCCGGATTATAAATACCGACATCTCCATAACCCAGGTCATCGGCCAGGATATAGACCATGTTGGGCAAAGGATTCGTTCCGGAATCTTTATCCTGCTGACAGGAAATTAAAAGCAGGCCGGAAAGAAATAGTATGATCGATCTTACTTCATTCATAATTTATCCATTTATTTTTTATTCCTAAATGCAGCATATGAGTTTCAAAAAGCTAAATTTCATGCGGTTACGGGCTTGTGTTTTATAAGGTAACCCGGATCAATTTCCAATCCCATTCCCGGACCGCTCGGGACAGTAACAATCCCGTCTTCACTTTCCAGTGAGGATGTATCGCATTCGTAAGGAATTTCGGCATTGAAACCCTTGAACTCGTGATAGGGTCCTGCATTTGGTATCGCGGAAACGAAATGCATCATATATAAATATCCCAATCCCGATCCTGAAATGTGGGGCACACACAGCTTTCCCGCGGCATGCGCCATGGCCGCTACCTTCATGGAGCGAATCATCCCCCCGAAATAAAACATATCCGGTTGTACAATATCCAGCGCATCATTTCCGATAAGCCAGCGAAAACGGCGTAAACTTGGCTCCTGCTCCCCTCCGGCGATCGGGATTTTCAATGCGTCGGCAACCTGCTTTGTTTCCTCATACCAATCAAAAGGTGTTGGCTCCTCATAAAAATCAAATTTACAGGCTTCCATGATCCTGCCGATACGAATGGCTTCCTCAACGGAGTAAGACCCGTTTGAGTCGGCGTAAATTGTCATTTCATCGCCAAACGTTTCCCGCACCAAGGGGATCAGCTTCTCGCTCCGGCCCGGCGGATAATCCTCATCCCGGCTCATTCGTCCCCCCACCTTAAACTTCAGCGCCTTGGCCTTTGTCTCTTCCACATGCTTTTTGATCAGTTCGATGGATTCCAGAGCCGTTTTCCCTCTGTAATTATTTGCCCTGTAAACGGCGACCTTTGGATTGTGGATCTCTCCGATTAATTCCCCGATGGGTTTTTGAGCAACTTTCCCCAACAAATCAAGAATCGCAAATTCTATGGTCGCCAACGGAACCCAGAGCGCCAGGTTTTGAAGCTTATAGTTGCTTTTAAAAACATATACCTGGTCAAGAAGTTTTTCCAGTTCCCGGGCATCCTTTCCAATGAAAAAAGGTTGAAGCCGGTGAACAAAAATCGGATACAATGAGATCAATTGCATGTTGTTACCGACCGAAAGGCCTTCTGCTCCGTCTTTGGTCCTTACCCTGCAAATGAAATTGTCGTTATACCTGAGCAACTCAAGTTTATCGATAATCAGGGCCCCGGTAAACCATTCGGTTTTTAATACCGGCTTTGAAACGGCTTTGTCCAGCGCGGCATATTTGTCGACCGGTACATCCCCGGGTTTTGATTCGTAACTGCAAGCACCAAGTCCACCTGCCAGAAATGAGGCTCCCA
>JAKSDO010000003.1 GCA_022360055.1 Cytophagales bacterium
AGACCATAAATTCTATACGGTCGTGGTGGTCGCCTCCAAAGCATATTGCAGAGATGTTTTATTCTGAAAATGGCGTTCCAATAGATGAAGACATAAATTACGACTTTGCTAATCGTTACAAGGTAGCCACAGCCGATGATGAACATCAGCACTATGTTAGGCCGGGTTTTGAAACCGCAATATTAAACCTGAACAGGGAGCCCCGCTTCTATGCTTCATTGGGTTTTGATGGAGGAATATGGTTTGGCCATGGCCAAACCAGTGATGACAACGCATGGATTGTCGAAGGGAAAAAAGGTGAGCGAGGAGGAAGGATTGATGCTTCCAAATGGTCCCTAAGCGGATACTGGGCCAAGAAGCTGGTCTATTACGAAAATGTTCAACGAACCACATCATACGGTTATACTGCCAGAGCATATCCTTTCCCGATAGTGCGCCTGGCTGATCTTTATTTATTATATGCCGAAGCGTTGAATGAGTCAGACAAAACTGGTGAGGCTTACGAATGGATTGACAAAGTACGTGACAGGGCCGGGTTAAGCGGTGTGATCGCGTCATGGACAGCAGCATCAAACAATCCGACAAAACCAACTACAAAAGAAGGTTTAAGAGACATCATTCATCGCGAACGCATGATCGAACTGGTTTTCGAAGGCCAGCGTTTTTGGGATTTGCGAAGATGGAAGAGGGCTTCGGAATTTTTGAACAGTGATATTCTTGCCTGGAATACGGAAGGGGAAACTACGGCAGATTACTATAATGTGATCCCGGTAGGGACGTACAAATTCCTGAACAGGGACTATCTGTGGCCGATTGCTGAAGCAGATATGATCGCCAATACTAATCTGGTGCAAAACCCGGGATGGTAGAGTTTTAAATTTAAGAGAATTAATGTTATGAAAAATAAATGGTATATTATTTCTTGTACACTGATCATCCTGATGGTTGCAGGGTTCATCTCGTGTACTGAAGAAGATGAAAGAGGCCCTTTGATTAAAGACGATACAATTCCGGGGGTGGTCAGCGAAATTATAGTAACTAATTTGCCCGGCGGGGCCAAAATTGAATACAAGGTTCCCGATGATGAAGATGCCTTAATGGTAGAGGCGAATTACCTGCGCAACGGGGAGTGGGTGACAGCGAGATCATCCATATTCAAGAATTATGTACTGATTGAAGGCTTGCGTAAGGTCGCATCGCAAAAAGTAGCGTTGGTTACCATAGACCGCAGCGACAACCGTTCCGAACCTGTGGAGGTTACGATAAGCCCGGAGAAAGCTCCTATTGATAAACTTTTTGAGAGTTTTGAATTAGTAGCTGACTTCGGCGGCGTCAGGGTTAAATACAACAACGAAGATCAGGTGATAGCGGAGTTGCTACTATACGCTTCCAACGAAGCCGGCGATATGGTCTACCGGCAATCTGCCTTTGTCAATACTGATATCCGGACTCACTTCTCGTTTAGGGGTTTCCCTCCTGAAACCAATACTTTTGGCATATTGGCCATCGATCGATGGGATAATATCACAGAAACCCTGGAGAAAGAGATCTTGCCTTTAGAAGAGGTCTTGCTTGATATAGAGAATTTCAACGATGTTCACCTGGTTGGTGATGAACCCAGCGCATGGGGTTGGGACCTGGAAAATCTATGGAATGAAAGCATCGAAGGAAAAGGTTTTCATACTGGCTCGGGATCGCCGGGTACCGTTGTGCCTCCTTATACGGAAGGGTACCACATGTTCACGATTGATCTGGGTGTAAAGGCTCAGCTTAGCAGGTTCAAATTCTGGCAAAGGCAGGGGAACTATATTTTTTCGCATGCTAATCCAAGATCTTTCGAGGTTTGGGGCATCGATGAAATACCTGCCGACAATGGAGCCTCCATGGGAAACAACGGCTGGACCAGGTTGATAGAAAATGGCGAAGTGATCAAACCGTCTGGTGCGGAAAAGGGAAACAACAGTGCCGACGATGAAGCGCAGGCTGCGTCAGGAGAAGAATTTGAATTCCCAATCGATACCCCTCCGGTCAGGTACATTCGTTTTGTCAACCTTGAAAGCTGGTCCGGAGGCAAATTTATGCACTTGATGGAAGTAGATTTCTGGGGACAGATACCCGAATAAGATAAACAGAAGTGCATTTGTTTTATAAACTACAGATAATAATGAAAGCAATTATAGATAAAATAAATCAATTGGCCCGGCTTGTGGTATTTGGAGTTCTAGCTCTGGCCTGTGAATCCCAGGAAGATACCTTTAGCGAGTTTGTCAAGAATGGCGAGACCATCTATATAGGTAAAGCGGATACGGTCAGTGTGGCGCCCGGTTTTAAAAAGCTGCGTTTTTCCGTGGCGCTGAATGCCGATCCGAAGATCAGCAAAGGATGGCTGGAAAGCACCGACGGATCGGTGGGGCATGAGTTTGATGTCAACAGAACCAAAAATGGCAAAGATACGGTCACTTTTGACCTGGAGCTGGAGGAAGGAGAATATACGTTCAGCCTTTATTTGATGGATGACGCAGGCCACCGATCGATCCGAAGTGAGGTGCCTGCAAGGGTATTTGGTGAAAAATATCAAGCGAGCCTGCTCAACCGGGGAATCAAAAACATAGAAGCTTTTGCTGATGGTTCCGCCAAAATCTCCTGGTCAACCCCGGGAGAGGGAATTATCGAAACAATGCTTAACTATGAAGATGCGGATGGCAATACACAGACGATGCCCGTTTCAAATGATGAGACAAAAACCGTTATTGCCAGTTGTAAACTAGGAGGGAAAATACAAGTTTCCAGTACTTATAAGCCAATTGAGAATGCCATAGATGCCTTTGGGGCTATTCCATTTGAAACTACATTCCCAACATTATTTCAATTGGATAAAAATAATTTTGCTGTGATTAAGTTGGCCAATGATATTGCCGGTACTAAAGCTGGCGGCTCATTAACCAAACTTTATGACGGAAATATTGGCGGTAATAACTTTTACCATTCTGATCCGAAAAATGACCCGATGCCACAGCATTTCACCTTAGACCTTGGGGTTTCATCCAATATCGCTGAAATTGAAATTTATGGAAGAACAGGTGGTAAATCCAGCATCGAAAAAAACCCAAGAATTTTGGAAATTTGGGGTATAAATGACCTTGCCGGTGCTGAAACTATGTTACCATCCAATGATCCGGGTTGGGAGCAGGAGTCGTTGGATAAAGGTTGGGTGAAGTTAGCCGAAATTACACACCCTGATGATTTAAACAATGCGCCTACGGACTATATAATGACTGTTGCAGACCAAAGCCCAAGCGTAAGGTATATACGATTTGTGGTTAAGGCAACCTGGAGGGCCGATAAAAAGGCCAGCCATTTAACTGAAATAAGCGTAAAGTCAAGCAAAATAAACTAAAGCGAATTCACTTTTATGCTACATGAGTAGAATAGTTTTTTCTGATCAATTTGAAAGAAGCCGCCATCAAGATTTTTTCAGGCGGTTTCTTTAGCAGGCTGAGTTTAGACTCTAACTATCACAAGTTACTTCCGATTTACCGGGAGTAACTTGTCCTCTTGGATTCGGAATGGGATCTGATTCAGATTCTGGATGTCCACGGAAGAGTTTATTTTACTTCCGGTGTAAAAGTGGGAAGAATCGTGCGGGTAGAAACACGAGGTTTTTTATCCGGATTATATATCTTGAGATTATCGGACCTGCCGGCCGTCGAATCCGATCTGCTAAAGTTGCTGATGGAGTGAGTTGAACTGCTGTTAATATGGTATGTCGCAATGTAGATTTATGAAACAGAGATTCCATTTGCAGGAAAAAATTGCAATAACCTAGCCCTTAAGTAAAAAGTAACGAGTCATTTCGAGGCCTAACTTTTTATACAAAACGCACAAATTTGAATGACGTAGTCTTGTGTATTTATTTGATTTACATATTATTATAAAAACACGTCGTCGGTAGCTCCTGCCTTGTCATCTCGACGTCCGGAGAGATCTGATTGCCTTATACACACAGACAAGCCGATTCACCCTGTCCCAGCTTTTTTACTGTCATTTCGCAGCGAAGCGGAGAAAT
>JAKSDO010000135.1 GCA_022360055.1 Cytophagales bacterium
ACTTCATCATAGTTGTAGCCGAGTGCCTCCGCCACTCCTTGGTTGATGGACATCACTTCACCATTTTTAATACGCACTAATTGCCTGAGCATATTGGTGAACCGATCCCCCTCGGGAACCTGCCCGAAAATATGCAGCCCGTCTTTGATCACCGACATTTTAACTTTTTCCACCCAGGCGTGGAGTTTTGAAACAAACGTTTCAAAATTTTCAGGTGGTTCGCCGCCAGGTAAATTCAAATCCCGATGCAGGTGGAGTCTTACGGTGAAATTCCATATATCCTGTCGGAGGGTACGAAGCTTTGCTTCATTGATATGGAAGGAGTGATAGTAATCTTGGAGCAAGTCATCCAGTTCAGCCAGCTCGTTATATGTGCCGCCTTCGGTGAGCGAGGGGATGTTGTGGTCGAGAATGACCGCCGATGACCGTCTTTTGGCCTGGATCCCTTCACCAACCACCGAGATGTTGTAGATATATAAGTGGGGTATGTCCTGGATGGTGAAGTCCGGATAGCATTCGTTGCTAAGTCCTTTTTCTTTTCCGGGTAACCATTCCAGGGTGCCATGTGTACCGATATGTATGATGAAATCCGCTTTGAACATATGCTTCAACCATTTATAGAAGGCAATGTACTGATGCGGGCAAACGATGTCGGTGCTGTGATACGCTTCTTCAGCCTTTTCGTCAAATGCCCGGGGTGGTTGCAAACCGATAAAGATATTGCCATTTAAGATTCCGGGTATGGGGAGCTTGCCGTCGTGCACCATGAACGTCCCCGGCGCTTTGCCCCATTGTTCTTCCAGCTTTATCCGGACACTTTTGGGCAGGTTTTTGAACCAATGCTTGTACATGGGCGCATCTATGATGTCCACACTTTCTTCAAGCATGTCTTCAATGCTTTTCCAGGTGGTATCGTTGGATACGGCATGGATAATGCGATTGATGATATCATCTCCGTTTGTAAATTCATAATCCGTCGAAATGCCGGATGCCCTGAGCCTTTGAATTACATTAAAGACAGTGGCCGGTGAGTCCAGGCCCCAGGCGCAACCAATCATGTCGTTGCGGGGCGGCATATTGTGGAATATGATGGCTACTTTCTTATCCTTAGCAGGTTTTTTGCTCATATTTGCCCAGTTTAAGGCCATTTGAGCAACTTTTTCTAGCCTGTCGGGAATCGGGTGGGCGATGTAGGTGCCATATTCCTCGGAATATTCATGAGTAGCTATCGGGTAGCTGCCAATCTGGCCGTCCATTTCAGGCATGTAAATGCCGGACACCAGCGACATCGCATCAAGCCCGGTAATGGATTTCTTCCATTTCTTATAATCAAAATAGGTTGAAAAAGCCTGTATGACGGGAATGCCCAACTGCTCAAAAACCGAAACGGAATTGTCGGCATCTCCACAACCGGCATTGTCAAATACTGTCATGGAAAGACCGATGGTGTTGATCATTACATCTGCTACAGGCTGTCCGTCGACCATCAGATAGTTCTTGATGACCCAGTCAATGCCCTTTTTCTCCATGCCGGGTTCGTTGGTAACTCCGGTGAAAATGGGAAAAGCCGTACCGCCGCATTGCTCTATGGCGCGGATGAGCGCATTGATGTGCTGTAAGTTATTGTTGGTCATGCAGTGGGCATGAAAAAGGATCGCAATTCTCGCTGAAGTTTTTTTGCTTACTTCACGCCACACCTGTTCCGGACCTTTATCGGGATGGTAAATACCTTCCCACAGAGGAGGTACCGGTTTTTCGTATCTGTAGCACTTTGCCGAGAATGCATTCGCCAGGAACAAAACGAGGTTTTTGCAATTGACCTGCCCCCCCATTTCATAATATTTGTAAATGGTAGCGTAATCTTTTGCCGATATATTGAGTTTGGGTAGCAACGCATTTACCTCATCCGATATTCCCGAGTGAAAAAAGAATTTCTTGGACGGCTGGAATCTGTTGAAAAAGGAATTGAATTTTTTGAAATATGTTATGCCTCCGTGGGCAACTATAAAAATGAAATCGGCTTCTTCGGCCAGTTCCAGCGCCTGCCTGAACAAAGCCTTGTCCCCGTCGATTTGCTGCTGCCGAAGGATGTTCAAGCGGAACGCTCCGGAATATTGACGGTTTATCTCATCAATCGCCTTTTGAAGGCTAACGGTAGAGGTATGCGCGTCGTATAGAAAGAGAATATTCATAGTTAGTCGGCTTTTTTGGTTTTGTAATAGTCCAGGTGACGGAGGTGGGCGAGCAGCATGGCGATGCTTTTACAGTTGTCCTGAAAACCGCCGGATGCGATCTGCCAGCAATTACTCCCGACGATTTTTACGGAGACCTCATGACCGGTTCCCTCGCTTATCTTATAGCCGTCGCGCTCCAGGGCACGCCTGGTCCATAGATAGGGGATACCGCTTCCCAAAAGGGCGACACTTCCCTTGGAGATATGTTTGACTTTGAACGCGCCGGTTGATTTGTCAAAATCGAACGCGTCACATGCAAATACATCTTCGAATGCCCCGGTCAGGACCAAATCTTCCGGGGCGCCATTCCGGATGGCTGTACCCCGTTTCATCAACCAGATGCTATCGGCTGTTTGTAATGCGAGATCAAGCTCGTGTGTGGAGAGCAGGATGGCTTTGTTCGTATTGATAGCGAGCTTTTTAAGGATGTTCATAATTTCGACCCTGTTGGGGAGGTCGAGATGGGCGGTGGGTTCATCGAGCATGATCAATGGTGTATCCTGTGCCAGGGCCTTAGCGATCATCACACGTTGTTTTTCTCCGTCACTCAATTCGCTGAAATGTCTGTCGGAATAAGATTCGAGGTGCACCATTTCCAGCGACCTGTCGATGATTTTGCAATCATAGGGCCTCAGTTTGGCGAAATGGTTGATGTATGGGTATCGGCCGATTGCCACCACATCTTTGACTGAGAATGCGCCGGCCTGAATCTTATCCGTCAGAACAAGGCTGATAAGTCGGGCGTATTTATGAGGGGGCAGACTTTTCAGGATTTTTCCCTCGATGTAGGTTGTGCCGCGCAGCGGTTTTTGAAGGCCGGCAATGGTCCGCATCAGCGTGGATTTGCCGCAGCCGTTCGGCCCGATGAGACACACCAGTTCGCCGTTATGGATACGGATATTGAGGTGTTCTTCCAGAATAAAGGGGCCGTTTTTCGTTTCATATCCGATGGATAGATCTTGGGTTCTGAGTATGGGCCGGCTTAAATGGCGATGATTAAACGCAATTGATTTTCCGTTTAAAGGTTCCATTTTAGATTCTGTTTTCAATCGTACGTTCATCTTTCATCAGGCAAATGCTCCTTTCATTCTTCGATTTTTCATAATAATTCCAATAATAACCGGCGCTCCGAACAAAGCCGTGATCGAGTTGATGGGCAGGGTGGCTTGCTGGCCCGGCAATTGGGAAATGATATCACAACTCAGCAAAATGATCGCTCCCGTAAGCATTGAACCCGGGATGAGAATTTTATGATCCGAGGTTTTGAGCAACAGCCTGGTAAGATGAGGTACGGCTATTCCGATGAATGCCACCGGACCCGTAAAAGCCGTAAGGGTACCTGCCAGGATGCTGGTGGTCACGATAAGAGCCATTCGTATTCGAGATACATTGACTCCTACCCCGGCAGCATAATGCTCTCCGAGAAGCAGTGCATTCATCTGCTTTTGGAACATAAGCGATAAGATAAGTCCTGCCGTTACAACCGGAGCCATTACTT
The DNA here is from genome assembly GCA_022360055.1 of Cytophagales bacterium. Lineage (GTDB taxonomy): Bacteria > Bacteroidota > Bacteroidia > Cytophagales > Cyclobacteriaceae > JAAUQL01. Next base: position 3,733 of record JAKSDO010000135.1, read on the forward strand.
TCATCTCTGTCCATGCGACCCCGGCCATGCTTCCGAATGTCCAGACCAGGAAATTTTGGATGAGTTCCGGATCACTGAAATACTGTAAAATACTCACAATAGAACCCGTGATGAATCCAAACATAAGTCCGACCAGCAACACGGATATACTATCCGAGAGCCTCAATGAGGCCAAAAGAACACTCATGAGCACCAGCATGGAGCCCAATATGGCAAAAATGATCAGTCCCCAGTTCCCGAGCATCTCGTGGACCCCCGTCATAGGCTGGTAAAACAATGCCGATGCCAGTACAAAAACAGCTACTCCCAAACTGGCCCCATGGCTGATGCCGAGCACAGACGGACCGGCCAGCGGATTTTTGAATAATGTCTGCATCTGCAAACCTGCCACGGAAATTCCCGCCCCGCACAAAATCGCTGTGAGTGCTTTTGGCAACCTGAAATTGAGGACAATGTACTGCCATGATTTTTTCGTATCGCCTCCTTTGAGCGCAGCCCATACATCTTCGATCGGAATGCTTACGCTGCCCAGCACCATGTCCAGTATGAAAAGAGCGAACATCGATAAAAAACCAAGAAGTACCAGCAATGTCCGATTCATAACCCGGAAGTTTTGGTCGAAGGTTCCTTCTCAAGTCTCCTGTAATAGAAGAGCTTATGCCCCGGAATCAGGTCCGGATGAAAAATACGCACGATATCTTTTAAGAGCAGGTCCGGCCTTGCGACCCCGGATTCCCAGTAATCGTTTCCCCCGGATTCCGTTGTTCGATTATCTATGTGGTATACCCGACCGTTTTTATAGGCTTTGAACAGTTTGTACCGCTCATCCATCAGGCGCAGCTCTTCGAGCGAACCGGCACGTGGTCCGATCCAGATATCCGCATCGACCAGGTTTTCGAGTACAACCTCAAAACTCAGCGGAATGCTTCCTTTTGAGGATTCGTTTTTGTAATGATAGTCTCCGCCGGCATCAACAATGAGTTGGGCGATATAGCTTCGGCCGCCGGGCAAAAACCAGGTGCCTTTATAATTGCTTCCGGATAGTACCGTAGGCTTGTTTTCGATATCAACGATCAAACCGGCGACCTGCTGATATTGGCGGCGGATGGCGGAAAAGATTGAATCTGCTTCCGCTTCTTTACAGAAAAGAGCCCCGACAAATTTTATCCATTCCGCTCTTCCCAACATTTTTGTTTCCATCCATTCAATATTGTAGGCAATCCGTAATCCGGCTCCAAGGATCCTTTTGTCGTTCTTTCTTACATCTTCAAAGCCCGTTTTCATCACGACCTCGGGAGCCAGATCCAGTATTTGTTCCAGGTCGCCCGACTCCGCTGTGCCTAATTCGGCAATCTTTCCTTCTGCAAATCGCTTGTACAGGTATTTATTGTACAGCCGACGGCCATTGCTCACCCCTTTTACGCAATCCAACGCATTGAGCAGATCAATAAAGCCCAGATGCGTACCGGAAAGCGCCACGATGCTTGAAATCGGAACGGGAAGAACATATTCGTGATCCGGCAAAGACTCCGGAAGGGAGGTGTTTTTGGGAACAATAATGAAATTACTCAGGGTGTCTTTATTGTTCCACACATCGAAAACGATTATTTGTTTATAGTTGTCGTGTGGAATGATGTCGAAACAATCAGCAAATTGTATTTCGGATCTAAAACAGAATCCCGTAGTGTCACGGGCGATTGTTTCAGGTTGTTCCGAATTATTCCGCTGGCAAGCGGCCATGGCGACAAGTAGCGCCAACCAATAATTTTTCATCCTTCTGTGTTTTGTTAGAAAAAAATAACGACACAAGCAACACCTGTCCGGCATCGTTAAGCTAACAACACATCTGAAGTTGTAAGGAAAAGAATACAGTAAAAAGTCCGTATCCGATTACTTCCACCCCGAAGTGTCGAATTCGCATGAATAAATCTGGTAGGTCTTCTGACTTTCCCGGTTTTCAACTCCTTCCCATCCATACTATGGACAGTGGATCTATTGTTGAAATCTGAAGTTAACCACGGCTAACTTCGGGATTACAGCTGCGGGGGCAGTTCCGGATTTGCACCGGATTCCCTTTTATACTCTCGCACCAAATTTGCGAGCGACAAATGTAAGGAGTGGTTTTTAAAATTGCAAAAGAAATAAAATGGTTTGGCCCATATTTTTGGTTATGCGGGGAAAAGACTCCGCTGTTGGTTAATGTATATTTCTCTTTTTCTTTTTGGCCCCAAAAATTCATGCACCAGAAATTCCGGCTCGATCCTGTCTGTCAGATCGGAGATCGCACGCAATGAAAACGATTCGTGCCTGTCGATTCTTGACGCGTGTTCCCTCGCCATCGCATACCGGTCGCCAAGGCTTAATGAATGAAAACCCGCCGGTAAACCACGAGCTATTGATTGCTTTTGATATGCGCCCGAACAGCTATACGACAGGTGTAGCACATCGATTTTGTACCGGATTTCATCCGGGAAGCCATCGAGTCGATCTTTGAGATAAGCGATGCTGTCCATTTCATTTTCCAATTCGAAATTGGTGTTTAGCAAGTGCCCGGTATCCAGGACAAAACACCAGTTGTTGAACTTGAGTTGCTCAGCAAATGCCCTTGTTTCGCGGTGATCGGTAAATGTGAGGCCGGGCCACCAAAGATTTTCAATGGCGATGGTCACAGGCGGTTCTCCGGCGGGAAACTGTGCCGCAGCGCTGTTGAGCAGTTCCGCAAAAGCGGATAGAACTTCATGATTCGAATAGTTAAACTTACGCGTGAACGCATGCTCTAATTCCACATGACACGCGTGAATAACCGCATACGCAACGTTCAGACGTGCAGCGTCATTCCATAATGACGATAAAGCTTCGATCATTTTTTGCGGTGTTTCTCCGCCGCACAGATACCTGATTTGTGCTTTGTCGATGTCGCCGAAATAGCGTTTAAGAGCGCCGGTTCTTTGTTTCCAAACATCCAGCCACGTTACCCAGAAAGGAAGATGAACGCCGGTCACCAGCTTTGGCGGAATTTGATGCGGATGTTGATATCCAATTAAAAGTTCCAGACCATCCAGGGATGATTCCTCTAAAAACTGAGGCAATTCCACAAGGAGATCCTTAAACTGATTTGTGTCCTGTTCGTATACGGAGAAATTCGTGAGGTGCTTCATAAAATAATAGCCCTGGATAAGTTATGTGAAAGAAGATGTGATTAAATCAAAGGTAAATGCCGTTCAACATATTTCACCCGTTCACGGATATTGTTTTTCGGAACTTCCAGGATTGAATAGCCCAGGTTTTTGTACGTATGCTTAATGCAATCACCGATGCTGCGGGCTTGTTCAAAGGTTTCATAGCGTACCCGGTCCTTTTTATAGATCTCTTCCCACGGAGGAAAGAAGAAAATCGTCGAATGGAATGAATGCTTGTTCACTTGCCCGGCCACTGCTTCAGGTACTTTCAAACCGGCGTAATCAAGGTAAGCCATTATATCCGGGATCCCCCTGTCGAACAAACAAATGCCGGGGCCGGCACTGAGATATTGCCTGACCATTCTTTCGAGGACGAGCATAGCAAACCTTTCAAAATTGCCTTGTGGCAGTATTCCGCTTTTAAGTTTACTCTGTTCTTCCAAAACCTGTCTGGGCGCATCCGGAATACAATGAAACCCCTCGAGCCGAAATTGCTCAATCACGGAAGATTTGCCAAAACCCGGCCCGCCTGTAAAAATTATTTTATGGTTTCCTGCGGTCATTTTGAAATATAAGTTTTATTACGGCCGGTGCCAGGTTTCAAGATGGCCGATATTCAATAGAAATATGACGACTAAAACAATGAAAGCCAAACTTGTCCCGGCATTTATAATCGCGGCAATGGCCAGATCTTTGGCAGTGATTTTTTTATCCTTATTTCCAATATATGGTTTATCAATAAGTTTGCCATGATAAATATTTGGTCCGCCAAAGCGGCAATTCAGAATTCCGGCCAGAGCGGCCTCCGGATATCCCGCATTGGGACTGCTATGCCGATGTCCATACCGGAAAATAAATTTCAATCCTCTGGGGCTTAGGCTGATCAGCGACATGATCAGTGCCGTAATTCTTGCCGGAATGTAGTTGAACACATCGTCCGCTTTGGCAGCAAACCATCCAAATTGCCGATATGTTTCGTTTTTATATCCGATCATGGAGTCCAGGGTGTTCACCATTTTGTAGGCAAACATGAGCGGAACGCCACCCAGCGCATAATAAAACAGTGGAGCTATTACTCCGTCACTGAGGTTTTCGGCCAGCGTTTCCAACACAGCCGTCCTGATTTGCTGTTCGTTTAACCGGCCGGTATCGCGTCCGACAATAGAGGATAATTGTTTTCGGCCTGCTTCCAATCCCTCTTTTTCCAGCACCTGTTGCACCTTCATGCCCTCACGGATAAGCCCGCGATTGGCAATACCGAGGAATACACACACCGAACTCACGATGTAATAGGAATAAATATTGAATGAGGAGAGGTAAATTATTCCATAAAACATGAAATATGCCGATACAATTAGTGCGATTGCCGATAGCGCCCCTTTCAGTTTTTTGTGTTCATTCTTATTAAAATGTCGGTCGGCTATACGTATACCTTTTCCAAAAAGTACGACAGGGTGGGGGACCCTACGCGGGTCGCCAATAATAGCGTCCAAAACAAAACCGGCCAGCAATGGAAGGATGAGCCGATATTCGTTCATAACGCTCGCTCAAATTGCCCGATGGCATCTGCCAGGAGTCGATTGTGTTCCGGCGATTGTAGCGCCAGCCTGACAAACCTGTTGTTGAGGCCAAAAAAATTAGAAGCATCACGAATCAGGATGCCGTGTTGTTTTACCAGGTAATCTTTCAATTGACCGGCGGTATATCCATCAAGCTCGCCCAACAAATAATTGGTACGGGTAGGCCTTAAGCCAATCGATGTATTTTGTCGGAGTTCTTTTCGAAAAGCTTTCATTTCACGATAAATAGCATCCTTGTCCGGCGCCAGTCTTTTGTGATGGTGACAAATGTAGAGACCGGCGCTTATCGCCAGTGTGTTGACATTCCATGGGAAAAGCCTTTCCCTCAATTGAAAAATGATCTTCGGAGGTCCCAAGACATATCCAAGCCTGATGCCCGGAATGGTAAATGCTTTGGTATGAGATTTTAGTATGATCAGGTTGTCGTGTTTTTCGAGTAAGTGAACGGACGAGAAATCTTCGCTGCACAAGGCTCCGTAAGCTTCATCTATGATAAATACGGAGGAGGGATTATGGATTAAAAGTTTTTTGATGTCTTCGGGTGAGATGGCCCGACCGTCCGGATTGTTCGGGTTGCAGATCCAAAATAACGAATGTGGTGTCCTTGTTTCCGTGAAGAGATCCTTCCTGAAAATGTGTCTGACTTTATGATTTTCCGTTTCAGAAGCGTCTTCATACTCGGCAAAAGTGGGGGACAGGATGACGGATGCCCTTTTTCGCAACACTCTTGCCAGCAAATAGATGGCCTCGGCCGAGCCGTTTGTGACCAACACCTTGTCCCTGGGGACATGATGAAAGCGGGCCAGTGCGTTTTGTAATCTGCCGCTGTCAGGCTCGGGGTAGCTGCCTATGTATTGAAGTGCCTCACCCAAATGATCGATCAATTCCTTCGGTGGTCCCGGATACCATACGTTTGAGCTGAAATCCGCTACGATATTTTCTTTGTACCTGTAAGCATCACTCCCGTGCCCGTGTATCATAGTGCTCTGAGTGATTGATAAATATAATTCATGTCCAGATGCTTCCTTACATGTCCGGCCAAGAGATCGTATTGTTCTTGTTTATAATTTTCATAGTTAGCCTCCTGGTCGGATCTATGATCGGTATGGAGGTTAAGGATCTCTTTGATGACCGGCCTGTTGTTAAAAATACCGTGAATATAGGTTCCCCAAAGTTTGGGCGACAGATAGCAACCGTCTTCAATTCCATTGTCCAATACCGCTACCGGCTTTCGGAGCCTGGTAGTTGTCGTGCCCATATGAATTTCGTAGCCGGTGCATTCATTCCCGGAATCCCGGAATCTAAACCGGCATTGCTCGGTCCGTTTTTCTTTTGATAATGTTGTGGAAATGGGCAATAGTCCAAGTCCCGGAACTTTTATTGCTTCGCCTTCCACACCGTACGGATCATCAATACACGCTCCCAGCATCTGGTAGCCTCCGCAAATTCCGTAGATTGCTTTTCCGTCGACCTGTGCGTTCAATATGGTTTTCGCCAAACCGGATTTGCGCAAGAATTGCAAGTCGGCAACAGTATTTTTGGTGCCCGGGATGATGATGATTTCCGCTTCTTCCAGCTCATCGGGTTTATTTGTATAGTATAGATGCACCCCCGGGGTTCGCTCCAGCACATTGAAGTCCGTAAAATTGGATATATGCCTTAGCAGTACAACAGCAATTTTTACGCCCTTACTTCCTTTCGGAAGTTTGTTTTTCCCCTCTAGCGCCACGGAATCTTCTTCCTCAATATATATGTTGTGATAATATGGTATGACACCGACTACAGGCACGTCGGTGAGTTCTTTCAACATTTTTTTGCCGTCCTCAAACAAACTTATGTCTCCCCTGAATTTATTGATGATGATTCCTTTTACCAGTTTACGCTCTTCATCCGGCAACAGCTCAATTGTGCCGTATACCGATCCGAATACACCTCCGCGGTCAATATCAGCCACCAGATACACATCGGCCTGTGTTTCTTTGGCCATACGCATATTGGCAATATCGCGATCTTTGAGGTTGAGTTCCGAAATGCTGCCGGCTCCCTCCATCACTACCGGCGCATGGTTTTTTGCGAGCATTCGGAAAGCTCTAATCGCCTCCTCCAAAAAACGGCTTTTGTCCTCGCCCCTGAAATATGATTTTGCCGTACGGTTACCGATGGGTTTGCCATTTAAAACCACTTGAGAACTCAGATCGCCGGTAGGCTTGAGTAAGATGGGATTCATTTCCACCCTGCAGGGGATTCTGCAAGCCTCGGCTTGCACGGCCTGCGCACGTCCGATTTCATAGCCATCGGCTGTCGCATGACTGTTTAAAGACATATTTTGCGCTTTAAATGGCGCAGGTTGGAACCCATCTTGTAAAAAAATTCTGCAAAGTGCGGTATTCAGGATGCTTTTTCCGACATCCGATCCGGTACCCACGAGCATGATGGGCTTTTTGACACTTTTTATCCGACTGGTCATAACAGGTCGCAAAAATAGGCGACAAATCTTCAGAAAAGCAAAAATGACATAGAGATTAAAGGAACTCACTAAGACAACCGTCGCCCTCCCATGGACTGCGGACCATTGGAACATGTTTTTATCGGCTATTTTATTTTGGTTGGGATACCCGAAATCATTAAATAAACATGATCCGACAGCGATGCGATATGCTGATTGACCCAGCCGTGTACATCCGCAAACTTTCTCGAAACTTCATGTGCTCCGTGCAGCCCCATCCCGATTTCATTGGTGACCACGATCAATTGAAAATCCTGGCGGATAAATGAATTCCACTCCTTCTTGGCCTGATTTAAGGTTTTTTCCACATCATTTTTGTTATCAAAAAAGAAATTATTCAGCCATAGCGTAACACAATCCATCAATACCACCTTGTTTTTCAGGTGGTGCTTACTGATTTCTTTTTCTTCTTCAACGGTTTGCCAGTTATTGCCTCTGTCGGCTTGATGTCTGGCGACGCGCTCCTTAAAATCGTGATCCCAAATCCTGGAAGTTGCCAGATAAACGGGAGCGTCACTTTTTTGTTCGGCAAGCTTTTGAGCAAATTTGCTTTTCCCGGATCGCGTGCCGCCTGTAATTAGTGTTATTTCGTTCTTTTGCATATCGATGTGTTTCCTTAAGAAATTTTGATGAGCAGAATCGGTTCCGACCAGCCGATTCTGCGAAGTTATAAAGCCGACAAATCAGATGCCGTTTATGTGCGATGCAACCGGCATTCAATCTATTAAACACAAACCTGATTTTCAAATGTGCGGAAGTTAAAAAGCCAAGGTCGAAGGTTCCGCTTTTGTTTTTCCCGAAAGAGAGCTCCTGCGCAAACTACAAACCAATTTTATCCGCAAATGACAAATCAATGGCGCCGGGAGCAAAGGCAAACCAAAATACCTTGTACGCTCTTCGTAATAACCGGACTTTGTTCCGGCACTTCACCGTGCAGAAACTGCGGTCTGTCAAGAAGTCGGTTACAACCGGTCAACAGATCATATTAAGGTTTGAGTGATCGATTCCGTATTATATGTATTGAAATAATCTACTTTGGCTCTAAAATGGAGATCGTCCACAGCCTTCAAATCAATGATGCGGAAGTATTGATAACTTTTAATGTTTGGTAAAAGTGCATATCAACCGATAAAAAGAAATGATTGAAAGTAGCATTAAGTAAAATGACACTTTACTACTTACTTAACAGTAGCCTGTTTGCTTCATTTTTTCAAGAAGGTATGTTCATTAAAATTTACTTAGTAAATTTAATTGTCTTCAAAATCTCTTGTACTTAAAAAAGATGTTCAAAATATTTATTGTAGAGGATGATCCATGGTATGGAGAATTGCTAAAATATCATCTTTCTTTAAATCCTGATTATGATATTGATCTATTCACCACCGCAAACGATTGTTTGATAAACCTATATCAAAACCCGGATGTGATTTGTATGGATTTCGGTTTGCCTGATATGACCGGGGACAAACTTCTGGAAAAGATCAAAGCAAGAAATCCCTCGGCTTCCGTTGTCGTCATCAGTGGGCAGGAAGAGATATCTGTGGCGGTGAATCTGCTGAAATCAGGAGCTACGGACTATATTGTGAAGGATGATAATTCCAAGGATTTGCTCTGGAATTCGATTTTAAAAATAAGGGAAAACAGCGAATTGAAGCAAAGGGTCGAGGATCTGGAAGAACAGCTTGTTGAAAAATTCGAATTCGAAAATGCCATTATTGGCCAGAGCGAGGGCATCAAAAGAACTTTTTCACTGATCGAAAAAGCCACTCGGAAAAATATTAATGTATCGATCAGCGGGGAGACCGGAACGGGAAAGGAGGTCGTTGCCAGGGCCATCCACTATCACGGTGAGAGAAAAAAGAAACCATTTGTCGCTGTAAACCTGGCGGCCATACCCAAAGAACTTCTTGAGAGTGAAATGTTTGGTCATGAAAAAGGTGCTTTTACGGGAGCGGTGAGCAAAAAAATCGGAAAATTTGAGGAAGCCCAGGGAGGTACTATTTTTCTCGACGAGGTGGCCGAGCTCGACCTGAATCTCCAGAGCAAGCTGCTCAGGGTTTTGCAGGAACGAGAAGTGGTGCGTGTTGGAGGAAGCGAGGTGATCGAACTTGACGTGCGACTGATCACTGCCACACATAAAAACCTTGCTGAGGAGGTGGAGAAAAACAATTTCAGAGAAGACCTTTTTTATCGTATTATCGGTTTGCCCATCCGGTTACCACCCTTGCGTGACCGGGGTAGCGACATACTCATTTTAGCCAGGCATTTTGCTGATGAATTTGCCAGGACAAACGGTATGGGATCCGTTCATTTTTCGGATGATGCCAAGAATAAGCTGTTGAAATACCACTATCCCGGTAATGTCAGGGAATTAAAGGCGGTTGTTGATCTGGCGTGCGTGATGTGTGAGGCCGAAGAAATATCCGGAAGCGATATTACCTTTACCGCGGTAAAAAGCAGGCAAAATTTTATGGCGGAAGATAAAACCTTAAGAGCGTACACCTGCGATATCATCGAGCATTTTCTGGAAAAGCACAATAATAATGTTGTAGAGGTAGCTCAAAAGCTCGGTATTGGCAAAAGCAAGATCTACAATATGATTCAGAACAAGGAGATAAGTTTTAATAAGCGATAGTCATGTACGGAATTGTAAATAAGGCGATTGAGGATCTGATCAAGGAAAATTTCGGGGAGGATAAATGGGACATTATCAAAGAGCGAAGCGGTGTGGATATTGATTTTTTTCTAAGCAATGAGCCTTACGACGACGATATCACTTATAAACTTGCGATCGCTGCGTCTGAAGAGATGAAAATACCCCTGGAAAAAGTATTGGAAGCGCTCGGAGAGTGGTGGGTATTGAGAACAAGCCAGGAGAAATACGGGGGGTTGATGGAAGCAGGGGGCAATTCTCTGAAGGAATTCCTGATAAACCTGCCCACATTTCATCACCGGGTCATGCTGATATACCCTAAACTTACACCACCCGAATTTAAAACATCGGATATACAGGATCGAAGCATATACATTCATTATTTTTCAAAAAGGAAAGGATTGCAGGAATTTGTGAGAGGGCTCCTGAGCGGTTTGGGCAAAATGTATGATACTCCCGTAATCATTGAACTTTTGGAGAGCAGAAGCGATGGCGCCGATCATGAAGTCTTCAAAGTAGCCTGGTAATACATGAGGAAAGATCCCATATCATTCAACCGCGACCAACTCAACAGGTTGTTCCCATTTTATTTTATAGTTGACCACAACCTGAAAATATGTTCTTTTGGAAAAAGTCTCGGCAAACTCTTTCAAATCCGGGAGTATGATGCTTTTCACGATTTATTCTATTTAAAAAGGCCTGATTCGGCCGTGAACACCTACAATGAATTGCTGTCGGTTTCCAACCAGATGGTGGTGCTCAAGTCAAAAAAAGATGGTACGATCGTTTTAAGAGGTCAATTGGACATCATGGATTCGGAACAAAAACTAATCTTCCTCGGTTCGCCATGGTTTGGGTCTATGGATCAGGTAAGGGATAAAAATCTGACCATAGACGATTTCGCTATTCACGATTCCATGATTGACCTGTTACATGTTTTAAAAACACAGGAAATGGCCGCTGAAGAAATGAAGGAGTTGCTCCAAACGGTAAATCTTCAGAAAAACAAGTTAAAGAAAGACCGGGAAAATTTGAAAAGGTTATCCCTGGTCGCAAGTGCCAATGAGAACGGCGTTTGTTTTACCGATACAAATGGATCCATCACATGGGTGAATCAAGGATATTGTAGTATTACAGGTTTTAAGGAGCGTGAGTTAATAGGAAAACCATTCGTTGATTTTCTGAAACATCCCGGGAAGAACCGCCGCGTTGAAGACATCTCTGAAAAACTGCGAGAAGCAGACATCCCTAAGGACAAGCTCACGGGGCCGGCCATGGCTATCAGTCAACTTGCCTGGTCCGAAGAACAAAGCAACAGAGACATCGTCAAAGGCTTCATGTCAACTGTTGTCGTGTTTCAAGAAGCTATCGTCTGGCTTGCCGACTATCAAAACTTTAATGACTTGACCTTCGGCGTAATTAAAGAGTTCAACAATATCCAAACACCTGAGACCGTAGCAGCCATTTTTCTGGGTCACATGATCAAAGAAGATCCCTTGTACCCGCCTGGCATAGAGGTGACTATCGACGAC
>JAKSDO010000221.1 GCA_022360055.1 Cytophagales bacterium
ACGAGCATAATTATATTGCTCTGTGTGTCAGCAATCTAAAAATATAAACGGATGAAACAACGAAATCTAACCCCGGCCGAAATATATCAATTGGAACAACAAGGTTGTACGGCAGATAACTGGATGAATATCCTCGTAAAGGAATCATTCCGCCCCGCATGCATTTGGCATTCATCATTTGAAGGAAATATCGCTCTGGGAGATTTCGGTTCACCTGATCATCCTGAACAAAAACGTGGATTTGGAATTTTTCATTCGAGAATTATTCACTGCGACATTGGCGACCAGGTAAGAATTGATCGTGTAAATCGACTGGAAAACTACTCCATTGGCAAGGAATGCGACCTGGAAGATATAGGATCATTGACCGTGGAAGGCGAAAGTGCATTTGGCAATGGTTCGGAAGTAGAAGCCTTGAACGAAGCTGGCGGAAGATCATTGCCTATTTATGATAGACTTTCAGCCCAAATAGCATGGTTGTTGGTTATGTGTCGTCATGATAAGCCAATGATTGCTCAATTGAATCGCCTTATCGACACTTACGTAAATACCAGAAAGAACACCATTGGGCGTATAGGACAAGGGACAATCGTCAGGCACTGCAAAAAAATTCAAAATGTGGTCATTGGTGAAAATGCGCAAATATCGGGAGCTCAAATTCTTCAAGAAGGCACAATCCTTTCCAGCCCTTTGGCACCCTCATTCATCGGCGATGCTGTGATTGCAAAAACATTTATCATTCAGGAAGGATCATCTGTTTCCGGAGGCGCTATCCTCGACAAGTGTTTTGTCGGACAAGCGGTAAAAATCGGCAAACAATTTTCTGCCGAAAATTCTGTTTTCTTTTCAAATTCCGAATGTTTCCATGGCGAGGCTTGCAGTGTTTTCGGAGGACCTTATACGGTTACGCACCATAAATCGTCCTTATTGATTGCCGGACAGTATTCCTTTTTTAATGCGGGCAGCGGCACCAATCAAAGTAATCACATGTACAAACTGGGGCCGATGCATCAGGGAATGGTCGAAAGAGGAAGCAAAACCGGTTCATTTTCGTATATGCTCTGGCCATCAAAAGTAGGACCTTATTCTGTCGTAATGGGAAAACATACGACCAGTTTCGACGCCGGTGACTTTCCGTTTTCGTACATAACCGAGGAACATGGAAAAACCATTCTTACCCCCGCGATGAATCTTTTTACGGTGGGGACAAAACGCGATATACAGAAATGGCCGGCGCGCGATAAACGAAAATCCGAAGAAAAATATGATTTCATTATTTTCGATCTGTATGCTCCGTATATTATCCAAAAGATAATACACGCTATCGATCTTCTCGAATCGGCTTACGAAAACACATCAAAGGATCAGGAACTCGTATTAATGAAAGGATTGAATATTCATAGGCTGATGCTCAAGACCGGCCGAAAGTACTATGAACTGGCGCTTCAGGTTTTTCTCGGAGAAGGCCTCATGATGATGCTTAATAAACTTGAAGGTCCGAACCTGTTGGAAGAACTTCGCGATTCTGCCGGTTCACACGCCAATACCACGAAGGAGGATTGGCTGGATATCTCAGGGCTGTTCGTCCCTGTCTCCCAGCTCAATCAATTACTAATCGAAATTAAAAGAGGCGCTATAAAATCCCCGGAACAAATACAGGACTTTTTCAATCTGCAGTTTAACCAATACCCGAATTTTAAAATTTCATATTTCGTCCGTACCCTGAAGGATCGCCGTGAGATCATACTTTCGGAAATAACCGCAGAACAGGTAGAACAAATCATGCTCGATTGGAAAAAGGCGCTGCTGAAATTAAACCATATGATCTTGAAAGATGCGGAAAAAGAGTTTGATGCCACCAGTCGCATGGGTTACGGGATCACTTCCGATGGAGCAACCCAACAGGCTGACTTTGAAAATGTTCATGGAAAATTTGATGAAAACGGATTTGTGATCGGATTGAAGAATGAAATTCAGATGGTCGAACAAAAAGCTTCAGAAATACTTTCAAAGCTAGTGTTGCGTTAATTGTAAAACGACGTTTTTGTCATTTCGAGGCCTAACTTTTTATACAAAACGCACGAATTTGAATGACGTATTCTTGTGTATTTATTTGATTTACAGATTATTGTAAAAATACGTCATCGGTACGTCAGGAGAGATCTGGCTTATTCGTGCTAACCCGATATTGATTAAACCAGATTTCTCACTCCGTTACCGAAATGACACTTTTTATTTAACACCAGCCGGGTATGGCGGCAGTAGATTTTGGGGCAGGCCCGTTTGCATTTCGCCAAAGCAATTCAGGATTCACAAATACTTTTCAGTTTGCTTAATCCGGCGCCGAAATCATTGTCTATATTTTTCTCGAAATTCATAAAGAGTTTCATAATATTCATGGGATACTTCATTTCACTCTCAAACCCCCAGGTAGCCACGGTACCCGGTCCTTCTTCTTTCAACTTCACATATGCGTCAGCTTCACTTTTAAAAGGCTTAATGAATTCAAGCTTTGTAGATAGTTTCGTCGGCTTATCAATTCCAACAATGGTCTGACTCCCCTCCCCTACATCTTTCTTTTGACTCACCCAGGATTGTTTTGCCCCCACCTCTCCGTCAACTCCGGTAAGTGTTCTTTTCATTTCGGGATCTTTCTCATTCCAGGGGCTCCATTTATCCATGGCGCCAAGACTTTTTACATTTTCCCAAACCAGGTCAATGGGCGAATCAATTGATATGGATTTTTCATAATTCAGATCTTTCGAAATAAACAGCGGGATAATTAATAGTAGGGCAACTATTACCAGAATTACGTATACAATTGTCATAGTATCAGGTTTTTAAGGTTCGAATAACGTCAGTAATAATAAAATTAATGAACTTTAGCTGAATTTCATTTCTTAATGTCATTATTCCATATTTTTTTCTTCCGGGAATTGTCCATATACACATTCGTTCCAAGGATCAATTCTACCATCCGCACATTCATCATTTATATTTTGACGAGTGCCGAAAAGGATTTTACCCCAAAAATTTTTAACATTACGCATATTAAAAATATATATCAAAGTATGCCTTTATGGTAAAACAAATTGTGCTCATTGGAATCGGTGGCTTTGCGGGGAGCGTGACCCGATACTTTGTCTCAAAATTAAATTTGAGTCTGGAGTTTTTTTCGATCCCTGTCGGAACGCTCACCGTCAATGTCATTGGAAGTTTAATTATCGGTTTTTTAGCCGGCATTTCGGACAAGAGTCCCATACTTACTACAGACCTTCGCCTCCTGCTTATGGTAGGACTTTGTGGAGGGTTTACAACATTTTCTTCCTTTACCAATGAGAATCTAACCCTTATGCACAACGGACAGTTTTTTTCCGTGTTTCTTTATACCGGATTAAGCATTCTCTTGGGATTTGTAGCGGTCTACGCCGGTTACGTTTCTTCAAATTTATTATAGCCCGAAAAATTCATAATTTTTCGCCCGAAGAACCGATCATTACTTTTATGCTCAAAAAAGTAATCTTTTAATGGCAGCGCTCTTTTTTTTTCTCAAATTAGAGGAATGAAGGATGGAATGATCGGGGTTATCCCGATGCGTTTTTACTTATGATTCATCCTTTTACAAATATATTATTCTTTAGAAAATGATTTGTTGGGAATAAATTGGGATAAAATGGCGTCGAGCAATTATAGCATATTAAAAATCTACCTTAGCTCTACCGATAAATTCCGGTCAAAACTTATGTACGAACATCTGGTTCACCTCGCAAAAGAACAGAATATATCAGGAGTCACGGTAAATCGAGGAATCATGGGATATGGTTTGTCCAGCACGCACATAAGCACTTCCAGGTTTTGGGAGCTAACGGAAAAATTACCTCTTATTGTGGAAATGGTGGATACCACAGAAGCTTTAGGTAATTTCTATAAGCTCATTGAGCCTGATCTCAACGACATGGAGAAAGGCTGCCTTGTTTCGTTGGAACCGGTGCAAATATTATTATCTAAAACGGGTAACAAAAACAGAAAAAAGTAAGCATCCATATTCAATCTCATCCCTAATACCCATTGCTGAATTCTCCATCGGAAAACTATTCCTTTTCGACGACGTCTACTTTTTCGTCCACAATTGCGTTTACGGTTTTCAGTGGCGCGCCACCTGAATGAGAAAAAAAGCGGAATCGTGGAATGGAAGGCGGACGATATATCGATCAACTAACCAATCATTCGGTTAAATCCCGGACTAAATGCTGCCCGGGTTTTATGCTGCCCGTTCAGTGAGGATGACAATCGCATTTACTTATTATATACGCACGCATCTCGGAAAAATCCGCCAAACACTTTCTAAAACGATTGGTTTAATACACAAACAGTTTTCGGCATTATGAAAAATATCAGATTTCCAGTCTATCTCACCTCTTCGGTTTTAGCCTTCTACTCAATGACCCCGTTTATGGGTGTACCATACGCTCTCGTGGCCACATTGTTTCTATCGCTAAATGTGCTCATTATTTGGATGGTCGTTCGGGTTCTAAAAGATGGTGTACCTACCGGACAAACCTGGGAGGAAAGCTGGTACGAAGATCTCAATACCAGAGACCATATTTAGTCTGTAACGTTCTCGACTAAGTTACCAGATCCGAGAGCTTTTGTCCCTGTTGCATATTTCAGATTCAACGTCAGATCAATGAACAATACAAATAGATCACGAAATCACAACAGTTAAGCTTTTGGGGCCATGCGCGCCATAAACCAGCGATTGCTCTATATCCGCCGTCTTTGAAGGGCCGGAAATAAAGACACCAAAATCAGGGATTCCATATTCCGCAAGTTCCGCATATGCTTCATGCATGTTACTTATGATGTTTGAGCCCTTTAAGGTCAATATTAGATGTTGAGTGATAAACGGAATTGATCGATGTGCAAATCGCTCCACCCATACGGCCCCGTTTTCGGCTACTCCAAACTCCCCTTCCAATACGGCGACATCGATCTTGTTGAGTTGCTCATTACTTATTTCTTTGTCCAACAGATAGTTACCAATTAGCGATGCAACTTCCGAATATACATTAAGTCCAATGCCATAGGATCTTTTAATCCAATCTCCCCAATTTTCAATGGAATTAATTCCAGTAACGTTGCCACCGACATCTTTTACCGATCGAATAAATTCTTCTGTTGCGTTGATGCCCGACTCAAAGTCAAATGCGCTGACCTCGGAAGTGACGACCGGCTTATTTTTCCTGAGTTTTCCAAGAATGCTTTCTCTACTCATCCCGATTTCTTTTATACCATTCCTTAAATGATTCTGCGGGCACATCAGGCAAGGACCGGCTTTGTGTATAAGCCTTAAGCACCCTGTTTACAATCCATGGAAAACGGCGTTGTATCATCGACAAAAAAACGCCGAGACGATCATACAATTTATTTCTTTGCAGCGCTTTTCCTATCAGAGAAACAAGCAGTTGTGATCCGTTTCCCCGGGTGAGCTCCTGTCTCCAGGCATATAGCTGTCTGTCGATATCTATTTTCACCGGACAAACGGCCGTACATGATCCGCACAGGCTGGAGGCAAACGGCAAAGAACCGTATTTTTCAGAATCGTAATGCGGGGCTAATATCGCCCCGATCGGTCCGGGAATCGTAGAATGATAACTGTGTCCGCCTGCTTTACGGAAAACCGGACAGGTATTCATGCAAGCTCCGCACCGGATGCATTTCAGGACCTTCCAAAACCCGCGCTTCCCAAGAATTGCGGAGCGACCATTATCAACGAGTATTAAATGAATTTCTTTGCCCCTGGCAGGTTTCTTAAAATGCGAGGTAAAAGCCGTAATGGGCTGACCTGTGGCGGATCTCGCAAGTAATCTTAAAAAAACGGCCAGGTCTTCTGTTTTAGGCAATAATTTCTCGATACCCATGCTCGCAATGTGTACGTCGGCCAGGTGTACGCCCATGTCCGCGTTTCCCTCATTGGTACAAACGACAAAAGCGCCGGTATCTGCCACGGCAAAATTAACGCCCGTCAGTGCGGCTTTGGAATGAAGGAAATACCCTCTTAAATGTTGTCTGGCGGTTTCCGTGAGTAATTGCGGGTCATCTGATTCCGGAATTTTGAGTTTCTCAGCAAATATTTTACCTATTTCTTTCTTTTTGAGATGGATCGCCGGCATGACTATATGACTTGGAGCATGTTCCTTCCATTGAAGGATTCGCTCCCCTAGGTCCGTATCGACAACCTCAATTCCATGGTTTTCCAGATACGGATTTAAGCCGCATTCTTCCGTAAGCATCGACTTACTCTTAACCACCCGGGAGATATTTCTTTCCCGGAGTAAATCCGATATGATCTCATTGTGCTTTTCCGCGCTGGCTGCCCAATGTACCGTGATGCCATTGGCAATAGCCTTTTGCTCAAATTCCATGAGGTTGCTGTCCAGCTCGGCCAATGCGCGTTCCTTAATATTCGAAGCAGCCTCGCGAAGTTCTTCCCATTCATCCACCTCGCCAGCCGCCCTGTCCCTTTTTTTCCTGACCCACCAAAGGGTTTCATCATGCCAATCGACTTTCGATGGTTCTTTCAAAAATTTCTTAGCAGATTCGTAATGATCAGTCATACCGGCATTAATATTTCTGAAAAATGTTTTACTTCCAAATGCAACTTTCTTTTGAGGATTAAACCTTCCAGATGCATCAGACAAGAAACATCCGTGCCGGTAATGACCTCGGCCCCGCTATTAATAAAATCATAGAGCCTGTCTTCCCCCATTTTTACAGACAATTCTGCTTCCCGGACACTAAAGGTCCCTCCGAATCCGCAGCATTCGTCGGGTCTCTTCAGTTGCACTAGTCGTACATCCTTGACCTGCTTCAGAATTCGTACAATCGTAGATGCACCCCGTTGCATCAATTCACTGGATTTTCCCAACTTAAGCCCCCTCAATCCATGACAACTCTGCAATACTCCGACTTTTTTGCGGAAGGATATCTTGAGCTTTTCCAGCGCAGTCATCTCAATTAAAAATTCCGATAATTCCATAATTTCCCAGCCGGAACCGCTGTCAAACCCCGGATGCTCTTTTACAAAATGTACACAACTTCCGGAAGGCGCTACAATGATGTCGTAATCCCTGAAGGTACCGTTGAAATGATCAATCCCTTGTGTTGCATATCGCTCATAACCGGAATTTCCAAGAGGCTGGCCACAGCAGGTTTGTCCCATTGGATATTCCACTTTGAAACCTAAGTTGCGAAGTAATCTGTAGGTGGCCATCCCCACCCTGGGATAGTATTGGTTGATATAACAGGGAATGAATAATCCGATCTTCATTACAAAGCGAAACTAATGAAAAACTACAACGAAATATCCCGTTTCCACGGAATAAAATCCTCCTGTCCCAACAACTGAGCTTTTGTCTGAATGTTTCCGCTTGCTACTTCGATCATAAATTCCAAAATCTTCTCCCCAACCGACTCAACGGAATCTTCTCCGCTAATTATTGTGCCGGCATCCATGTCAATAATGTCGCCCATTCGTTGAAATAAAGCCGTATTGCTGCTCACTTTGATTACCGGAGAAATGATGTTTCCGGTTGGCGTTCCCAGACCTGTGGTAAAGACAATCATATTTGCTCCCGAACCGGCCAGGGCTGTGGTGGATTCAATATCTCCCCCGGGAGTACAAAGTAAATTTAATCCCTGATGCTCTACCGGGTCCGTATAATCCAGCACATCTGAAATTGGCGCGTTACCTCCTTTTTTAGCAGCTCCGGCCGATTTTATGGCATCTGTGATCAGCCCGTCTTTTATGTTGCCGGGGGAAGGGTTCGCATCGAACCCGGAACCGAGCGCTTCAGCCTTCCGGGCATAGTCTTCCATCAAATGATAGAATCGCCCGGCAAGCCTGTCGCTCTTGCAACGATGAATGATCTCCTGTTCTATTCCATTCAATTCCGGAAATTCCGCCAAAATTGTAGCCCCGCCAAGTGCGTTGATTACGTCCGATGCATATCCCAGCGCAGGATTTGCCGAAATCCCTGAAAATCCATCGGATCCGCCGCATTCAAGTCCGACGATCAGCCTGTTTAACGGGGCCGGGGTTCGCGCTGTTTTATTAGCCTCGATCAAGCCGGTAAATGTCAGTTTTATTGCAGATTGGATCAATTCCATTTCACTAATGCTTTGCTGCTGCTCAAGAATGAATACTTGTTTCAGCTTTTGAGGGTCTCTTTTTTCAATGGCTTTCTCCAGCATGTTTTGTTCGGCATTTTGACAGCCAAGGCTTAAAATGGTTGCTCCGGCTACATTGGGATTGGCAATGTAGCCGGCAACAAGGTCGCAAAGCGCCTGCGCGTCCGATCTTGTACCACCGCACCCGAGATTGTGATTCAGAAATTTTATCCCATCAATATTGGTAAACAATCGTTCCCTTTTGGAAAAATTCATCCTCGCGAGGTCAATGTTCTTGAAATCGGAGCTATTTACGCCCCGCCTGTAAGCTCTGATCAAAGGATCAATATCCAGCGCATGCGATTTTAAATCGGGGTAGCCCAATTTGTTCAGCAGCGACTCCCGAATAACTTTTATGTTTCGGTTCTCACAAAATACGAGCGGGGCGACCAGCCAATAATTTGCGGTTCCGACTTTGCCATCCCCGCGCTTATAACCCATAAACGTCCGGTTTTTCCACCTGTCGACATTTGGTTGCTCCCAATAATAAGGCTCGGTTTTGGGAATTACCTTTTCAGTCTCGTGAATAGTATTGGCTGTTGTAATAGGTTCTCCTTTCCCAATCGGCAAAGTTGCCTTCCCTACAATTACTCCGTACATATAAACGGGATCCTTCGGAGCAAAATTCACAATGGCGAACTTATGCTTTGCCGGTATATCCATTTGTATGTGAAAAACCTCGTTCTGAAAAGATACCTTTTCCCCGGCCTTGAGATCCTCAAGTGCAACGATCACATTATCATTGGGGTGAACTTTCAGGATTTTCTTCATACCGGTTTTGAGGGAATACTTTATTACAGATAATCTAAATGGGATCAACTATTTAATTTTAAGAACCCGCCATCAATCGGATAGTCCGTACCGGTCATGAAAGATGCCTTGTCGGAACATAAAAAACAGGCCAATTCAGCGACTTCTTCCGGTTTGCCCATTCTGCCGACAGGTTGGGATTTGGCTAATTGTTCAAAAACTTCTTCCTCTTTTCCCTTGTAGTTCTTTTTTAAAAACCCGTCGACAAAGGGGGTATGGATTCTTGCGGGCGAAATACTGTTGCAACGAATGTTGTAATCCAGATAATCTTTTGCAATAGAATAGGTCATAGCCAGGACAGCTCCCTTTGTCAATGCGTACGCAAACCTGTCTTTCAATCCTACCGATGCCGCAATGGAAGCCATGTTTAAAATTACCCCGCCTGATTTTTTCATGTACCGGATACATGCTTTCGCGCAATTGAAAACTCCCTTGATATTTATATCCATAAGCAAATCCAGATCATTTGGGTCCGTAGATTCGATATTTCCGATATGAGAGACACCTGCATTATTCACCAGAATATCGATGCCGCCCGAATTTGCGATCTCGTCCACCACTTCGTTTACTCTTCGCTCCGTCGAAACGTCACAATGATGATATGCGATATGTCCGATAGACTCCAATTCTTTTTTGGGTCGATGTAGATCGAAGACATGAACGTTGGCGCCTTCAAAGATAAACTTTCGGACAATGGCTTCACCGATTCCACTAGATCCGCCGGTTACAATTGCATTCTTGTTTTCTAATTGCATATGAGAAAGGATTTTTCTTCGGAGTATGGTTCTATAACTCCTGTATTTTCAGGTATAACTTTTTCATCTCATTGCCGAGACTATTGTACACGGCTCGAGCGCCAATTTTTTGAAACTTGTCGTGCTCGACTTCTATAAATTGCATTCCGTCTTCTTCCAGTTCCTTACGCAAAAGCTTTTCTTTCTCCAGAAACAACCGATGCTCATAATGCTGCATATCCTTTGCCGCCTCTAAAAATATAATTCGCAGGTTTTCCGGCATTGAAAGAAACTGCTCATTCCCGATCACGACATAGACCCAACTGATCACATGCTCCGTAAGGTTGAGATACTTCTGAACTTCTGAAAAATTGGCGCTGCTGATCATAGCCAGGGGGTTTTCCTGCGCCTGAACCGTGCCCTGCTGAAGTGAAGTAAAAACCTCTGAAAATGCCATTGGAGTAGGCTTTGCCCCCAGGGCCTGCCAGGCTACGGCGTAGGAGGGAACATTAGGTACCCGCACAATGAGCCCATTCAGATCTTCCGGTCTTCTTATCGGTCGGTTGGAGGTCAGATGCCTCGGCCCCCGCTGAAAATAGGTGATAACTTTAAGCCCGGTTTGCTCCAGAATTGTTGCCTGAAGGTAAGTTCCTATTTCGCTTTTGGCCAAAGCGAGCAAATGATCCGTATCGCGGAGCAAAAATGGCATATCTGAAAAGGCTGCCACTTCCGACCAATTTTGCAGTGTGCCCGCTGTAATCGTCATATCGGCAATTCCGGCCCGGATACTGCGTATTATTTCAACCTCTTTGCCGATTTGCTCGCTGGAATATACATTTACCCTTACCTTTCCATCTGTTCTGATATCGAGAAGGCTGTCAAAATACAGTACTGCCCGATGCCAGGTATGATCCTCATTTGCCACATGACCAAGTTTAAATACAAATTCGGCTTTATCATCTTTTTTACATGAGGAGAAAGCCAGAGAGAGACAGCATAAGAGGGCTAAAAACGGATTTCCAATAAATTGTATTTTCATAAAATTCAATTTCCCTTCACAAATATATTATTCCGTGTACTATGAAATTAATGCCTGCCGGAACAATTTCAGCTTTTGATTTATTCACATCGTCATCTCCACCAGCCCTTAAGTAAAAAGCGTCGTTTAGAACTTGTGAGAAATCTGGTTTAATCGACACCGGATCACCACCAAGCGGCCAGATCTCTCCGCTTAACGATGACGTGTTTTTATAATAATATGTAAATCAAATAAATACACAAGACCACGTCATTCAAATTTGTGCATTTTGAAAAAAGGTTAGACCTCGAAATGACACGTTACTTTTTACTTAATACTAATATGGATGTAATCATATTTGATCCCATATTTTTCGCAATATGAGCCTGCATTTCTCAGGAAATTTTCCTATTCCTTCCGATACGGGATTAATAATAAATAACAATCGCATGGCGCCTAATTCTACCAAAAATTAAAATAACACTTTTTAGTATAACTTTCCAGCTATGGCCGGATACCTGTAAAATAATATTGTTTAATCGATGTTGCGCAAGTTCCTTTCCCTTGCTCAGCCCTGTTTCCCGAAAAGGGGAATCAATCCCGATTTTACAAGATTGAACGGACTCCTTTTAGGAAATTAAAGGTTTACGACGGACTTTTGTATCGGATTTGCATAACATCCGTTATTTTAAGCTGATAAAAGATTTGATCCCACAATAATAGACGAATAAGCCCGATTCGATTTATTTAGTACTTTTGAGCTTATATTTTGCAATGGCAGCATCAGTTCGAAAAATATACTGGCTTATCCTCGCGATAGTTATTTTGCCTTCGCTTATTTTCGTTATTTATGAGATAGGCACAATCCGGCAAAGTGAAAAAATTATTGAAGATATATATACCAACCAACTCGACGCCATTCTATATTCGGTTAACCAATATTCGGAAGATGTCTTGAGCGGCTGGGCCAACAGGATCAATAATGAGCAAAACGAGGATAAAACACTGCAGAGCGCCCTGATCCGAATACATGGCGAAATGCCTTCGGTTTCTTGCATCTTTCAATTCGACAGTCTGAGAAATCGAATCGCAATTTCTGCTGTGGAAGAAGATCCGGCCAAGTTTAAACCGGTCGTTGATTCGATATTACATGCTCAAAGCACTGCCCTCGGTCGACTTTTCACTTATATAACCAGTGGCTACAGAAAAATTGAAGCCGTCGATTTAAACGACGGATCTCAACTGATCTTTTTCCTGACAAACTTCAGAGGCGAATACATCATCAATTCCTTAATACTGAATTCAAGGGAGTTTATCAGCAGAGTGCTGGATCCAAAAATCCAGGAAATAGCGGGTGAAAGATTTTTCATAACGGCATATTTCAAAGCAGACGGTCCTGTTATTTACAGTTCCGATAAGCAATACCTGCCGGAAAATGTCGCCCATCGCAAAACCTTTTGGGTATTGGATGACTACTATCTCGGTATAGAGCTAAAGGACAAAACCATAAGCGACCTCGCCTGGGAGCGGTCTAAAAAAGATCTGATCGTCATCGCAGTTGTTGAAATCGTATTGCTACTCGGGGTGTGGATCATATTTAAAAACGTGAACAAGCAAATGGAGCTGGCGCAAATGAAGTCGGATTTTGTATCAAATGTCTCTCATGAAATCCGAACCCCTCTTTCCCTGATCAGTATGTACATCGAAAGTCTTGAGCGGGGAATGGCTACCACACCTGAAAAGGTAAAGGAATACTATCACATCGTTATGCAGGAAACCCAACGGTTAATATCGATTGTAAATAAGATTCTTAGTTTTTCGCAACTTGAAAGCGGAAAACGGAAACTCTCATTTCAAAATATCGATTTGATGGAGATTGCAGAAAGTGTCGTTGCCACCTTCAAGGTCAACCTTGAAAACCAGGAATTTCAGTGGAGTATCAAAGCTATGGAGGAAGATTTGCAACTCATAGCGGACAGAGAAGCCGTAACGGATGCGGTTTTCAATCTGGTGGATAATGCAATCAAATACAGCGGAACTGATAAAAAGATAGAAATCGAGGTTGGCAGGGCGGGCAATGAAGTTTTTTTAAAGGTGACTGACCACGGAATTGGGATTAGGAAAGCCGAGCAAAAACACATTTTTGATAAGTTTTACAGAATTACGGATCGAAATCTCGCACATCAAGCAAAGGGATCCGGGGTCGGCTTATCCATTGTAAAACAGATTGTCGAAGCTCATGAAGGACGGGTTTCAATAAAAAGCAAAACCGGGGCCGGCACCTCTTTTACATTGTATTTTCCAAGGATTAAAACATCCATACCATGAGTAAAATTCTTATTGTAGAAGATGAATTAAATATGCTTCGCGGTCTAAAGGATAATCTCGAATTCGAAGGATATGAGACCGATAGCGCTAAAGACGGGAATACCGGATTATCAAAAATCCTGAATAATAACTACGACCTGGTTGTGCTGGATGTAATGCTTCCGAATATTTCAGGTTTTGATATTTGTAAGAAAGTCCGCAGCGAAAATATTGATACTCCAATCATTTTGCTTACGGCCAAGGGAGAAGAAATCGATAAAATCCTTGGCCTGGAACTTGGAGCCGATGATTATATAACCAAGCCATTTAGTGTTCGAGAGCTTCTGGCGAGAATTAAAGCCATTTTGCGGAGGAGTGTAAAGCAAATCCCGGAAAATGGCAATCCGGTACAAATCGGGAAGCTAAATCTCAATTTCAAAAACTACGAGGCAACTGCAAATGGCTACCCCATTAGGCTCACCCACAAGAAATTTGAGGTACTGAAAGACTTATACACCAACAAATTGAAGGTGATTCACCGCAATGAACTGATGCGCGAAGTCTGGGATATTGGTCAGGATATTACAACCAGAACGGTAGACAATTTTATATTGCGATTAAGGCAAAAAATAGAAGTTGATCCCAATAATCCTAAGATCATACGGACGGTTCGCGGGGTGGGATATAAAATGATCTTATAACCTGTCATTGCTCAATACCGGAAATCCGGGAGGTTTTTACAATTCCGTGACAATTTGTGACATTCTTTTACCTGCCCGTGACAGCCGGCATGATGGTCCGCCGTATTTTTGAGTATGGTATTTGAAAATCAATTTTTTAGCCAGACAAATATTCCTGAAAATGAAAACCAGAAATGTACAAATAGGCGGAACAGCGCTTTTAGTCCTCGTAATTTTAACAGGCCCCTTTTCCAAGCTGAGAGCGGAAGACCTGAGAATCATTCATAACCTATCCGGGTACTGGAAATTTTCGATTGGTGATAATGAAGAATGGATAGATCCGGAATTTGACGACTCGGATTGGGATGAAATTCATGTGCCGGATTCATGGGAAAAAGAAGGATACGACGATTATAACGGTTATGCCTGGTATAGAAAACGATTTCGAATCACTAATTTTCCGCACAATCAGCAACTATATCTTGTCCTGGGAAAAATTGACGATTGTGATGAGGTTTACTTTAATGGAAAATTGATTGGCAAAACCGGCAGCTTTCCGCCATATTTTTTGACCGCCTATAATCAGAAAAGAAAATACCCTATTCCTCGGGAAATCATAAATCCCGATGGTTATAATCAAATCGTTGTCCGGGTCTATGACAGCTATGTAAACGGCGGAATCGTTTACGGAAAAGTAGGCATATGCGTAGATGAGGATACCAAATATCTAAAGCTCGATTTGGCCGGCACCTGGAAGTTTAAAACAGGTAACAATTTCAGCTGGAGATCGGAAAATTATGATGATGAGGACTGGAATGACATATTTGTCCCGGCAACCTGGGAATTGCAGGGATACGAAACGTACGATGGGTATGCCTGGTACAGAAAAGAATTTCGAATTTCATTTTCTCCGCCCGGGGAAGCGTTGTATTTGTCGCTCGGCAAAATTGACGACTACGATGTAGTATATCTCAATGGCAAAGAAATCGGCGAAGTTTTCGATCTCGAAAAGGATGGTGAATACAGGCGCAGAGGCGGAGAATATAATGCGAGACGTATCTATGAAATTCCAAAAGGAATTTTGAGTCGGAACGGGACAAATACCATTGCAATACAAGTTTATGATCATCACGGATTGGGAGGCGTATATGAAGGCCCTGTCGGAATAATGGATAAGGACAACTACATGGACTATAAAAGAAAATATCATAAAAACAGGGGGTTTTGGGATTATATTTTTGATGCTTTCTCTAATTAAATAATCATCTGCTTTTTGTGGGGCTTAACATCGAAAAAAATGAAATTGATAAATCACAAACAACAACATAATCGCTTCGGAGCCATTTTTGCACTGTTAGCTATGGTCAGCTTTACAATATCGCACGCCGCACCTTCGTACCAGGGCGAGCTCACCAACATAATCAATCTTAAAGGCCGATGGAAATTTTCCATCGGCGAACGTATTGAATGGTTGCGACCTGGCTATAATGACGACGACTGGGAGTCTGTCTTTGTCCCCGATACATGGGAAGAACAAGGTTTTCACGGATACAACGGCTTTGCTACTTATAGAAAATCCTTTTATCTGGACGACAGTTATGCAGATATGTTGCTTTATTTGGGGCTTGGCTATATTGACGACGTCGATGAAGTATACGTAAATGGGAAAAAGATTGGTTCTTCCGGTTCATTCCCTCCCAGGTATCAAACCGCATTCAATGCGCGCAGACAGTATTTTATTCCCAATGATCTCTTGAATTTTAATGGCAAAAATGTAATTGCGGTGGTTGTATACGATGCGCAGCAACATGGAGGAATAGTGGGCGGCGATATTGGAATTTTCACTACCAAATACGGGATTAAAGTAGATGTGCCTCTTCAGGGAACCTGGAAATTCCGGTTGAGAGACAATATCGATTGGGCGCGAAAAGACTATGATGATACAAATTGGGATGAGCTATTCGTCCCGGGAAAATGGGAAGATCAACAATACAGGGATTACAACGGTTATGCATGGTACAGAACCACCTTTAAATTCCGAAATGATTTAGGTGACCGCCCGGTACTTTTACTCGGAAAAATTGATGATGCGGATCAAGTATATGTGAACGGCAAACTAATCGGTGTCACTGGCAGACTTATCGAAGGAGAATCCAAAAGAGTGCATATTGACGGGAACGAGTTTAATGCATTTCGGGGTTATTATGTTCCTGAGGGACTGATAAAGCAAAATGAAGAAAACGTTATTGCTGTGCGCGTTTATGACGCCACCGGTGTTGGCGGAATTTACGAAGGACCAATCGGCTTGATTACCCAGAAAAACTACATCGAATTCTGGCGCAATAAAAAATTATATAAATAGTTCAGATTCAATTTTAATTAATAGGGTGAGAGAAACCCGCCGGGGGCGCAATGCCAAAAGGCGGGTTTTCTTTTTGGATCGCTCTTCGAAAGCTATTCAAAGAAGCGGAGTAAAACCAGATCCGTTCTAAAACCAGGGGACTCTCCTAAATTTTGTATCCATATGTGATGGGATAAACATGGATACCAATAGGTAAGTACATCCGTTGAACTTCTGCGGGTAGGGAAAATCCAAAATCAGCGCAAGATCATAACGGCAACATATATGTTTTGCCCCATTTCGCAAAAAATGGATCAATCCGAAAACCTGTGAGAAAGGATAATAAAACGGTTATTTGCGAGATCATCTGAAAAGCAGGGATTTCTACCATAGGTCATAAAAGTATCTGACAGAGGAAAACCAGCCGGTCCACAGAAATGTTTTTGATCATCTGTAGCCGGGACACTCAGAGCCATACACAGGGCAACACCGCGTGTTGAGAAGAAATCCGGGCGAGACGCTCAAATTAAGCTACAAGTAACGATCCTTAAACGGTTGAAAACCCTATAAGGTAATTCCCGGAAAATGGCTTTTCAGATATTTCAGGGTCAGGCTCATATGAGTTTCAACGGTTTTGATCGAAATGTCAAGCTTTTCAGCGATCTCCCTGTTTTTGAGACCATCCCTCCTGCTCATCAAAAAAACCTCCTTCCTCTTTCTGGGCAATTGGTCCAAAGCTTTATCGATCATGCGTCTTGTCTCTTCATAAAACACCTCATTTTCCGTGTCATTCCGGTACTTCTCACCGTTAGAATAAAAAAAAGATTCATACTTCTTTTTATAGATGTTTTTCTTCAAATTATTGAAAATCAGATTTTTAGCTATAGTATATATGTAGGAATTAAATGTTGCCGGATTCCGAATAGCTTGCCTGTTAAGCCATATTTTTAAAAATACCTCCTGGACAATCTCTTCTGCTTCAGCTTCATCGTTAAAAAAGGTAAGGCTAAACTTAAACAGCTTTTCCGCATACATATAGAAAAGCAAATTAAAAGCTTCTTTGTCATCTTTTTTGAGACGACCAATTAAATCGTCCAGATCATTTATCATTAATTCGTGTTGTGGGCTTGACTTATCCTACCATTGACAAAAGCCAAATACTGCTGCCTTTGCTATATCCTAATACAACCAATCGCCCAAATACCCTTAAAAAAAACCAATACTTTTTAAGGGTATTTCAAACTTCGCTTGTATAATGACTAAACTACGGTTAAAGTGAATTTAAAGTTACTAAAGAAGTATTTTGAAAACAGATGCTCCCCGGAAGAAGCCGAAGAAATAATGCGCTGGATTGAAAGGTCCGGATCATCGGCAGATATGGAAACGGATTTTATGCTTGCCTGGGAGAATATAAAAGTGAAGCCCGGAGATTACAAAAAATGGAGTGACAAACTCGATAAGGTCCATCAGCAAATAGAAATGGAGGAGTTGTACGGATCGCTGAATTTAAATAAAAATAAGCCGGACAGATCGTTCATTTCAAAAGACAGGCCTGCCAAAAGCCTTGGGAGGCTCGGCAGGAATCGTGCAAAAAGTAAATTCCGCTATCTTGCCTTGCCTGGTTTTGTGATCATTATAGCGCTGATGCTTGCCGTTTATTATCAGCCGTCGGGAGATCCACCCCTTCAGACAATCACACAAATTGAAAAGAGCACCGAGCCGGGACAAAAGCTGTCCTTTCATCTTGAAGACGGGTCAAAGGTCATCTTGAATGCGGGCAGTAATCTCATCTACCCTTCCGGATTTAGCGATACAGAGCGCAAAGTCATATTGAAAGGTGAGGCCTTTTTTGAAATACGCAAGGACGCAAACAGACCGTTTCGTGTGGTGACCGATTCAATAGTGACGACTGCCCTGGGAACTTCTTTTAATGTCAACGCTTTTCCGTCGGTTGGAAAAATTGAAATTGCCTTAGTGAGTGGAAAAGTCACTGTACAGCAATTATCGCAATCGGACAGCGCAAATTATATGCTGCTGGAACCCGGTGAAATGGCCACCATAGTTCGAGGGGATCATAGCTTTATAAAAAAAACCTATGATTACCGAGAAGTAGCGTCGTGGAAAGACGGAATACTTTTTTATAGAGATGCGGACTTCCATGAAATCGTAAAAAGCCTTGAAAGCTGGTACGGCGTAAGGATTAAATTCAACAGGCCTCCGCAAAAAACGTGGCAGTTTACGGGAAAATTTGAAGATGAAACACTCGAAGACATATTGATTGCCCTGCAATTCGGACACGACTTTGATTATGAGATACGGGGAAAAGAAATAAAACTAAACTTTTAAAACTATGGATTATCTGAACAGCAGTTAGCAGAGACAAACAAAAAAACGAGGTCGCATGATCCGGTTGGAAGCAGAATCATCAGGACCTCGCCGATATTAATTTTTTAACAAATTAACACTTAAAATTATGAAGAATAATATACTAAGGCAAATTGCCATGCTAAGTAAATGGACGTTTTATGGACTTATTGCTCAGCTCATTTTCACCGGAATTTTATTGGCCGCAGACAGTCGTGCACAGGCCATAAAAAGTGTAAAAGAGAATTTCATTCAAATTGAATTTAACAACAACTCGCTCCTAGAGATCTTCAGCCTATTGGAGCAAAAAACAGGGTATAATTTTGCCTACGAAAAAGGTGAAATAGACAAAAAGGTTAAGTTGAGTAAGAAGTATCGCGGGAAGACCGCCGTATCTAACATTCTTCTTGATATTTCCAAAAAAACAAATCTTAAATTCAGGCAAATCAACAAGAACATAATTGTTTCGGAGAAAG
>JAKSDO010000253.1 GCA_022360055.1 Cytophagales bacterium
TAAAGGTTACCATAGCGCTCTCCCCACTACCCTGATAATCAAGATCAGGCACTATTGATTAACGTACGAAAATAAGCTGTCAGTATCAAACTTTTCCAGCAATCCAATCTCTAAAGGTTCACAACGAGCTCATTAATCGTACCACATACCTATCTCTGGCGATGCCATTTAGCTAGCTCTGGTGATAATATTTAGCTAGCAATGGCGATTGACTTGTAGCCCCTCAGTTTCAATTTTTGTGGTCTGTTTAGAATGATTCTAATTAGAGGCATTATGCAACGAATACTTGTTATCTTTATATTTTTTGTGGCTACAGGTCACTACCTGTCAGCTCAGGAAAACAAGGCAACACTCCGTGGAAGACTGACCGAGGCAGATGGCGAACCAGCCATTGGTATTACCATTGTATTGCAGGGAACTAACCTTGGCACAGTAACAGACATCAAAGGTGATTTTGAGATTAACAATATTCTCCCGGGTAACTACACAATTTCCGTTTCAGGGGTTGGTTACAAAAGGATAAGTGAGCGGATCAGTCTTAAAAATGGAGACAATATCACCTTCAACAGGATAATTGAGATTCAAACACAAGAACTGGAAGAACTTGTGGTCTATGGTAAGTCCAGGGCCACAGAAATGAGGGAGCAGGCCTATGCGATAGAAGTTGTTGAAGCACAAGGTTTCAAAAACTTATCTATAAACGCCAATGATATTCTTAACAAAATCTCAGGGGTAAACATCAGGCAATCCGGTGGTCTGGGCTCAGATTTTTCATTGTCATTGAATGGCCTTTCCGGTAATCAGGTACGCATATTCCTTGACGGGGTGCCGATGGATTATTTTGGAACATCCCTTTCACTCAATAATTTTTCAGCAAATCTCATAGAGCGAATAGAGGTCTATAAAGGTGTCGTGCCTATACATCTTTCCTCAGATGCGCTGGGTGGCGCCATAAATGTGGTAACCGGGAAAAAAATGCAATCATATCTGGATGCCTCCTATTCCACCGGTTCATTCGGAACTCATATCGGATCTCTCAATGCGCAGTACCGGGCTCCAAAATCCGGCTTCACCGTCCGTCTTAAGTCCTTCTATAATACCTCACAAAATAATTACAAGGTACCGGTAAACCTGGTGGATTTTGAAACTGGTAAGGAGTCTGATGTTGCCACCGAAGTAGAGCGTTTTCATGATGCATACCGTTCCAAAATGGTGTGGGCTGAAACAGGAGTTACCGGCACCAAATACGCAGATCAGCTTCTTGTAGGCATTTTATATTCGGATAATTTCAAGGAAATACAACAGCCGGTCAATGCCATCGGTCAGGCAAAAATACCTTATGGGGAGGTCAGCACAGAAGAAGAAAAAATAATCACAAACTTTACCTACAGCAAAACCGGACTTCTCAAAAACAGGTTAAATATAAATTCTTATCTGGTGGGGGTATTTTCCGAAAATATATCCAAAGACACGAGCAGTTATAGATATGATTGGTATGGCAACAGAGAACTGCGCACCAATAACACCACCGGCGAGATTGAGAATAGAAAGACTTTTTTGAAGCTTGAAACTGACAATTATCTCGGAAATTTTAATGCTGAGTATGTGATTGTTGATAATCATAATGTTGCCATAAACTACAGCCTTAATCACCTGAATCTTCAAGGCGCTGATGATTATAAAGAGCAGAATAATACTCAATTTAGCAACCCCAGCGAAGTGACCAAACAAGTCCTTGGAACCGCTTACACCAACACCTTTTTTGATGGCCGTTTAAAGAATACTTTATTCACCAAACTCTACAACTACAAAATCCAGTCGCTGGAAACAAATTATCAGGGAACCGAATTAAATCCTTTCGAGAATACCCGCGATAATGTTGGTTTTGGGATTTCCAGCACTTATCAATTTGATAAATTCCAGATCAAGGCCTCCTATGAGAATGCCACCAGATTTCCGGAAATTATCGAGCTGTTTGGAGATGGGTTAAACTACACACCTAACCCCGGCCTGCAACCTGAAAAAAGCCGTAACTACAATTTGGGAGTAATATTCAATAACCGGTCGGCCAATCACCCGCTTACTGTTTCTGTAAATAGCTTCATAAGAGACGCAGAAGATTTTATAATCCCTCAGGTACAAGGAATTAAAGTGTTTCATATAAATAATGGCAAAGTGCTTTCAAAAGGCATTGATCTGGCAGGTAGTTATAGTTTCAAAAACAATCTCCTCTTTGCCCTAAACGGAACCTACCTGGATTTAAGAGACAATAATAAATGGAGAAATGGTGAAGTTGGGGTCGAAAACACACTTTACAGGATACGGCTTCCCAATGTTCCTTATTTGTTTGGAAACCTTACCATATCCTATCGAGGGGAGGACCTTCTTAAAGATCATGACAGTTTTTCTATTTCAGCTATCCAGAATTATGTTCACAGTTTTTTCTACCGTTGGGAAAATCTGGCGAATCAGGATAAAGGAATTGTACCCGAACAATGGACTACAAACTTAGAGTTTGTATACAGTTTAAATAATGAGAAGTACAATGCATCCGTTGGGATATCGAACCTTTGGGATGCTAAAGTTTACGATAACTTCCAACAGCTAAGGCCTGGAAGAACCTTCAATTTTAAATTACGATATTTTGTGAATTAATTCCCTAAGACATGAGTAAAATAAAATCAATTTTATTAAGATTATTATCAGTAGTACTAGTTGCCAGTTTGATTTCAAACTGTTCTGATTCCGATGATGCTCCGGCACCTAATCCCGTGACTGAAGACCCAGTGATAACCAGTTACTTTTTAGGTATTGAAGCAGCAACCGATCCGGCAGTGGATGTATTAAGTGTAGCAGAATCTATCGAATCAGGATCGATCTCCCCGGTAAACAACGGTTTTGAACAACCTGCCTGGATGTCATTTATACAAGGAATAGATCAAATTTTTGTCGCCGGGTATACCGCGGCGCCGGAATTTACCAGTTATGAGCTGGTTGATGGAGAATTAACCAAGGGTGAAAGTTTTTTTACTGACCAGGATATTTATGCATTGGATGTGGTGGATGAAGGCACGATGGTATTGATGGGCTCTGCCCGGGAAGGATTGTCAGAGAAGAAGATTTATAAGATCAATACAAATACAATGACTATAGAAACCACCGTATCCGTAGATTTTGGCAATGATGTTGACAATAACCTGATGGCTTTTCCTGTCGACCTGAAAGTGAGGGGCTCAAAGTTGTTTGCAGCATACTACATGATCTCTGCCGGCGGAGATTTTTCGACACCAAGTGCTAATGAGGCGAGGGTTGCCGTATTCAGTTATCCGGGGCTGGAATTTGAGAAAATAATTATTGATGAGCGGGCACCAAACATTGGCAGGTACTATACTTTTAACGCCTTGGAGATAGATGAGAATGGTGATATATATACGTTTTCCCCTTCATCCCTGGCATGT
Organism: Cytophagales bacterium; assembly: GCA_022360055.1. Taxonomy (GTDB): domain Bacteria; phylum Bacteroidota; class Bacteroidia; order Cytophagales; family Cyclobacteriaceae; genus JAAUQL01. The sequence continues at coordinate 3,459 of JAKSDO010000253.1, forward strand.
GGATATGCACCGGCACCTGCAACAAACTCCGGTATATTAAGAATTAAAAATAATGAAACGGAATTTGACCCCAATTATCACATTGATTTTGAAACCTTGAGCGGAGGTTATAAAATCAATGATATGTTCTATGTAGGTAATGGTAAAGCTGTGGTCAGGGTATTAAAAGAGGATGAAACCAATGCGGATTTCTTATGGGCGTCATACAGGCCGGTAGCAGAGTTACCATTGCTGGAAACCGGTATTATCGATCTGTATAATGAGAGTTTTACTTTACTGCCGGATGTACCCAAAGCCGGAGGTGGTTGGAACAGTGCGACACTGGTTGAAGAAGGAAAGCTTTATTTGGGAGTCAGTAGCAGTTCATTTGCGGATATTTACATTATAGATACCGAAAATGGTACCGCCACAAAAGGAGCTACCATCAAGGGGAATTATGCAAAAGCAATTCTTTCACTGTCTGAATGATATAATCGGTTTTTGTCTCCCCAGCCCGCCCGGCTTTTTTGGGCCGGGCTTCTTTCATAGGACCGGTTGAAATCAGGTTTGAGAA
>JAKSDO010000247.1 GCA_022360055.1 Cytophagales bacterium
GACTTTTTTGACCTGCTTGCGGTCCAGTTCTACTACTAAGTGTTTCCCGGTTTTGCCTTCAACCTGTGGAAGCGAGTGCGTGAAGTTTAGTTCCTTAACTTCAACATTTTTGGATTCGCGCAATTGGCTAAAGGCAGACAGAGATGACAACATAGCCACTATTACAAATATATAGCTGATCTGCTTTTCTATAATTAACTTCTTCATGTCCGTATTTTTTTAAATAAGATCTAATGAACTGTTACATACACGGATTCCCACAAGGTACCATCTAAGGTTTGAAAGATGATCTCCGCTTCCCAGGAATTCCCAGGGCTGAAGCCCACCACATCAAACTCGAGCAAGGCATCTCCCGTCCCAGAAATATTGGGTTCCGATGATTGGATCCAGTTACTGCTACTACCTGCATAATAATTTATATAAACCAACTCCCAGTCGGTGTTGCTGGTCACGGTTACAAAAAATGTCCCGTCGCCATCCATTTCGACGTAATTGGGTGTAAGGGTAAGTGTCGGCGCCAAAGCTGCCTGGCCTACGGTGACCGTCTGATGTGGAGCCCCATCTGCACTGACTATTACTTTACCACTTCTTTGGGCCGTACTTGTGTTTTGTGTATAGCTAATAATAATAGTCCCATTATTGTTTCCTGATGTAGGTGAAACTGTGATCCAACTTGCATCATCGCTCACAGCCCATCCGGTGTTTGAGGTAATTGAAACGTTTGTAGAGCCAGAGGTGTAAGGCACGCTTATCGAACTTGTGGAAAGCGTTAGTTCAGGTATCGGTATGAGGTTATACTCATAGTGAGAAACAATATCCATATTATTATCCTTGACTGTTGCTAATCTGCCAAATTCATCATAGTCTACAAATCTTGAAAAATTATTGATATCCGTTTCAGAGCTTGGCCCAAAATAATTATATGTTTTGGTTGTCATTGAAGCATTATCCGGGAATAATTTTAATTCATCAATTAATGCACTGCCGGTAATGGTCAATGTCGGGGAGGAAATTTGAATTTTCCGTTCTTCATAGTTCCATCCATCAATAGTGTATGAAGTTAATAATGTATTTGAAGAAATTCCCGAAAGAGAAACAGAACCACTTTTGTACCAATATCCAATAATAAAACTACCAGATGTTAATCCGTTTTTTGTGATATTCCCATTATCCAGATCGAATGAATAATTCCCAGTTCTACTTAATTTTGAAATATTTACATCAAAACTCCGGCAATCAAAATATGTGAACTCGCAATTATCCTCACATGGTACATCTCCATTGCAATTATCAACACATTCTTTCCATTCTATAGTGCAGTCTTCATCATACTTTAATAATGGTAAATTCCAGCTTCCAGCACTTTTATATTCAAAACTTGAGTAAGCCACATTATCAATATTTGCATCGCTGACTGTGGCAATCTCTTTCGTTTTATAATCATCCCAGATAATAGAATTTGTTCTCCATGTAATTTGGTCCGTCGACTGAACTATAGTTCCATCTTCGTTCAAGAACGAATCGTGTGACACTAGTTTATAATCCCGATTATACTTTTGATTTGCAATTAATTCAATATTCCCCTGCGCATTATTTGTATAGGATGTTATTTCCCGGCTTAGTATCTTATCATCCTTTTTCACCCTAACCGTGGATACTAGGTTAAGCAGATTATGCTCCACAACATTGGATAATCCGAAAGGATTTGAGACTAAGTAATCTACCTCCTGAATGCTGTGATCTGTAGTTTCGCCATGTTGGTAAGTTTCTGTTTTGTTTACCAGGTAATTATTCGGATCATATGAATAATCCGTGACAATGGTAGAATAATTGCTTTGATTGTTAACATCGTATTCCTTAACCGTTTTTGAATCCAGTTTAAAGTAGTATGGCTTTATTTGATATTTGCCTATATAGTATTCAGCATACCATGGGTTTAAATCTAACTCAAGATAGAATCTATGAATAAGTGATGCAATTCCGTAATTTTGAGACAAACCATGGTAATATTGGTAAGAATAGGTCTCATTCTTCATAGTTTTACCACTATTATTGAAATAAGATGTCTTTTCAGGATATCCCGCTAATATCCCTAAAAAACTATTACTTCCATAAGGTGAATCATTATTGCTCGTTAGTGGCGATGTATGTCCACTCAGGGTTGTATTTGCCCTGTCTATCTTAATCTTATATCTTGATGGGTAATATGAAAATGCTGCTAACTCGTCATTATATGTTTTATAATTATTCTCTATTTCGCTTCCATCTGGCAAACTTGTTGTTACTTTTTCATAAATGACATGTCGTCCATTAAAATCATATAATGATCTGTATGAATTAATATTATATATATAACCGTCAAGATTATTGAGGCCTTGCTCATACCAAATTCTATATCTTTGATAATGTGGTGAATTATATAACTGGCCTGAGGAATTGCTCCCGTTATTGTAATTAAATGATTTCACATATTCATTGTTATTCTCATCTTTTGTCGTAATACTTTTTATCCGCAGGCCACCTGCGTTTTTATTCGTACTTCCATCAAAATATGTATTCAACTCAAAATCATATTCTTCGAGCTTACCGGTTGGAAAATATATTTTTTTGATTGTACATGCTTTGCTTTCTGCAAGAGAAGGTTCACGGTTGGCTCCTTCATATACGAAAAGAGAATTTGAGGTATTGTTATTATAAAAGCCCCAGTGATCTTGCTTACTGCTATTATAGGAAGGTAAAATTCTTTCTCCGGAGGAATCTCCAAAATAATTAAGATAAGCAACGAGAATCCTTTTAGAAGAAACGGAAGGACTGACTTTATAAATTGTAGTGAGTTTTAACCGGTCAGTTCCTTCATTCGTGAAGTAGTCGTATTTAAATTCATATTTAGCATAATCCGATCTATTTTCTTGTATCGTTATCCTTTTCAACCTTTTTCCATTTGTTATGTCGGTTCGATTTTCATATTCAAATAATATATTCCGATTGTTGAAGCTAATTCTTTCTAACAATTTTGGGTACCAGGAGTTTTTTATATTTTTGGTCAATTTGGTAAGAGGACCGCTTGTCCCAGAACTCGGTGCACCATATTGATAGGTTGTCTCCGTTGAAATTGAACCCGAGGTTAAATATTCATAAATTATGTTCTTCGAACTATTATAATAATTAATGCGAGTTAAATGCCATTTGTATTTGTATGAATACGCGGGATCAGAGTCCATCTGATTGGTCATTGATTCTGTTTTACTAAACAGATAAGAGTTCCCGTTCGGATCAATGGCGTTGAAAGAATAATAACCGGAAACATCATTGTAATTAGCGGTTATTCTCAAATTATCATGTGTCAACTTAACGATATTTCTGTTAGGATCTATTATAAAACTACCCGAATATCCGGGGATTCTATACCTGAATATATCCGGTTCGGTATCCCACAATCCATCAAAGAAAAAATTCTTTGCATTGGAATAGGTCAAAGAAGAATTTACGGAAAGCCCTCTTTTATTCTTTCCGCTATATCCTTCTTCCTCATCATCCGGCAATCCTCTGATTTCTCGAACAATGAAAGATTCTGCTGTCAGGTTCCACCCTAAACCATATGGGCCTGAAATTTGATTGACTTTTATGCCTCCGGCAGAATAGGAAAGACCAATGGGTATTATTGAATTATCCAAAGGAATACTTATGTTAAGTACCCCGGAACTTAAATCAACACCATGCGCTGCCTGTTGCACCCCAAAACTAAGGGGAGGAATATCACCTGACGATTGAGCATTTATTCCTGTCCTGATAAAAATGATTAGGATCAACATTAAAAAATACTTCTTCATAATTATCGCAGTCTTTATTTGGTTTCTATTGATTTGATATGGCATCATATTGATTCTTCAGA
>JAKSDO010000241.1 GCA_022360055.1 Cytophagales bacterium
TCCATGAATTTTTCGGATTAGTATCGATCTTTTGAAGACCGTCAAATTTATAATCGTCGAATTTCCCAAAATTCCGGTTTCCCTGAGGGCAGTACAGCCTGTAAATATCCGGAAATCTATATTCCTGACGTTCAAACGCCATTTAATCCGCATCAATGATGTACGTGTTGATGATGTGGTTGGCGTCAGAAGTATCTTCTACCTGCCAGTTGCAAATGAAATTTTTGCAGGAGCGTATGAATTCAAAAAATCAAATGGGAACTATACTTCCCCGTCGTACTGATAGCCAATACTTTCCACCTTATCTTTAACCGCGTCAAGATCGATGTCACCTCCCCTCATTTTCACTTTTCCGCTTTCAAGGTCGATTTCAATATTTTCAATTCCCGTAATTGTCGATAGATTGTTTTCTACGTTGGATTTGCAATGGTTACAGGTCATTCCGCTAACTTTTACTGTTTTCTCGTCCATAACACCATTATTTATTGCTGTTTGTGTTTTTTTCCTCACTAAATGTTTTTGAATATAACCGTTTATTAAAAATATAATCAAGAGCACAGACGATGCGAACTTCATCCAATGGGGCAATATATGTGAGCCGTGGCCATCCTGAATGTGGACTATATACGATGTAAACCATTCCCTGGGCAAAAATTCATTAACTATTACACCAAAGATTACGGCACCGGCTATAATTGATATTAAATAAGAGGTCAGTGTTTTTTTTCCTAACACTTTTCCGATAACCGTAATGGTTGCTGCATTGGTTGCCGGGCCTGCCATTAAAAAAACAATTGCCGCACCGGGCGACAGACCTTTCATCAACAGCACCGCAGCAATAGGAACTGATCCCGTAGCACAGACATATAAAGGTATGGATGCAATCAGGACGATTAGCATGCTTAAATACTCATTCCCCAGATCATTTGTAAAAAAATCATCCGGTATGAGCACGGCCATTAAAGCAGCCAATAGCAATCCAATAATCAACCACTTGGAAATGTCCTGCAGGAACTCAACAAAGGCATAGTGCATCATATTGCTGAGCCCGTTCCTTTTTGCGCCCGATACATTTTGCCTTTGGCGTTCTTTTACCTGATCGGATACTTCCTGTATTTTTTCAATAGAATTCGTAACAAGGCCTCCGATTACGCCGGTTATGAGGGCAATGATAGGCCGGATAATTGCCAAAGGTAGGCCAAGCAGTGAATAGGTAGCCAAAATTGAATCTACCCCTGTTTGCGGAGTAGAAATTAAAAAAGACACGGAAGACCCTTTTGATGCGCCGTTCTTGTAAAATGATATTCCCGTTGGAATAACGCCGCAGGAGCATAATGGAAGAGGAATCCCAATCAAAGCTGCGTTTAAGGTGGAATTGAAATTGTTCTTTCCGAGGTATCTGGTTACCTTTTCTTTTGGAAAATAAACGTGTAAAATACCTGCGATCAAAAATCCAAGCAATAAATATGGCGCCATTTCCAACGTCAAATCCCACAGCGCTACCAAATAATTATATGCCAGATCAACCATGTTAATTAAATCGAAATATAAATTCTGAATTCAAAAGTACTATTTTACACGCAATATCTTAAACAGGAAATCCTATTAGTGATATTATTCTTTTGAAGAGCCATCAAACTAATTTGTTCCTTTTAACATTAACCGTAAATCGAAGAAATTGATTAAAATAATTGATATCTTTGCTATGCCCTCCTCACGATTGTGCATATTACTTTTTGTTTAAAGGTTTTTACTATTTCCCGAATGTAATTTATCTGGAAAGTTTACAAAATATATAAATTTAAAAACATCAATTTTTATTGTTGATTTTAAAGTCGTCTTTTATTATGCGACAGTTGATCAGGTTTACTTTAGCATTGCTTTTTGCATTAGTCCATGTCTCATTTAGCTATGCTCAAAATAAGGCTATCTTCAATCCATTGATCGATAGCTTAAAAAAAGAATTAAATTTTGCATCTGATAGCACCAAGGTAGACCTCCTAAACAAGATCGCTTACAACTACTATTATTTCAATAACGATTCGATCGAAACTTACGCAGTCAGGTCGGTTGAGCTTGCCAGAAAGCTTGGCTATAAAAGAGGACTTTCGGAGGCCCTGCGAATGATGGGGACCGCATATAAGGTAAAGAATCAGGGTGGAAAAGCGGTAAACTGGCTTTTTGAAGGGTTGAAGACTGCCCGGTCGATAAATTATCATCAAGGGATAGCAGATAATCTTAACAGTCTCGGAATTTTGTACAAATCGATTGAAGATGCGGAACAAGCCTTGCGGTACTTCAAACAAAGTGTAGAGCATCAGCGGCTTGCTGAAAATTCTTTAAGAGAAGGATTATTGTATAATAACATTGCCGTCATTTATCTTGACAATAATGAGCTGGACAGTTCAGAATATTACTTTAATAAATCGCTGATGCTCCTGGATTCTATCGGAGATGAAAAATGGCTTGCGATGGTTTACAGCCAATACGGGGCACTACTTATCAAACAAGAGCAGGTAGAAGAAGCTTATGAATTATCCAATCGGGCCCTGGAGATAAGCATCAGAACCGGTCAGTCTTTTCATCTTAGGAAATCATACCAGAATCTTGCGGAAATATACCTTCTCCGAAGGGATTATAAAAAAAGCTCTCAGATGGCGGGAAATGCGCTTCAGTTGAGTAGAGAAATTAAGTTTTTCCCGTTTATAATCGAAGCTTTCGAGGTGTTATACAGAATTAACAGGGATTTTGGGTATTACAAAAAAGCTCTGGACCATCATGAAAAATATACCGGTTACAAAGACAGTATGAGAATACAACAACTTCAGATCGAATCCGACCTTTTAAACTTTTTAACAGAATTGGATTCAAAGGAGCGGGAAAATATGAATCTGAGAAAAGAAAACCGAAGCCGGAGAGCTCAAAATATTGCGAATGAAGCCTTGATATACCGTCAGACAATTATTGGAATTGGTATACTTATAATACTGGTGTTTGTTTCAATTTTGGCGACGATCTTTTTTCGCCTTCGACAGAAAGAACGCAATATCAATGTGAAGCTTCAAAAATCCAATAAAGAGCTGGAAGATCAAAAAGAAGAAATCACATCTACCCTTCAAATAGTCAAACACTTGAATGCACAGCTTCAGGCGCAAAACAATACACTCAATCAGATCGCCATAGTCTCCATCACCGATCTAAAGGGGAGTATAATCAGCGTAAATGAAAACTTTTGTAATGTCACTGGCTATGGTCGCGATGAATTATTGGGAAATAACCATAATATTTTAAATTCAGGAGAACATTCGAAAGATTTGTTTCGAGACATGTGGGAAACAATACTAAGTGGCAGGACCTGGAGAGGAGAACTGAAGAACAAGAAGAAAAATGGAGAGTTTTTCTGGGTAGATACGGCGATAGCACCGGTATTTAACGATGAGGGAAAACCAAAGCAGTTTTTCTCATTGAAATTTGAAATAACAAAACGAAAAAACTACTTAACCGAACTTGCGGTAAAAGGGCAGGAACTTCAAGATTTGAATAATCTTAAAGATAAGTTATTATCGGTCGTATCACACGATTTCAGAGGTCCTTTAAATTCACTGAGAGGAACGTTGACTTTATTCTTAAAAGGGGCCATATCAAATAAGGAGCTGAATATGCTCACTAAGGACTTGGCCGATAAGCTGGAAAATACATATAATCTTCTGGAGAATTTACTGAGCTGGGCTAAAAGTCAAATGAAAGGAATGAGCGTGTACCCTAAAAAGATAGAGATAAAATCCCTGGTAGATAGCTGCATCAATTTGTTATCTCCTGTCGCAGAAAAAAAGCTTATTAAAATTACCAACAAGATTGCCACCGGAATACATGTGTTTGCTGACAATGAAATGGTTAAGTTGGTATTGCGCAATTTAATATCAAATGCAATTAAGTTTACCTCTGCGGGAGATCATATTTGCATCGACGCACAAATTTCTGAAAATGAGATCATGATGTCTATTCAGGACAATGGCTTAGGAATTAGTAACGAAAATCAGGATAAAATCTTCAAACCTGAGAATTTTAGCACAATCGGCACCTCCAATGAAACCGGAATGGGACTTGGTCTCTTATTATGTAAGGATTTTGTCGAGAAGAATAATGGAAAAATCTGGTTTGAAAGCGAGTTCGAAAAAGGCAGTACTTTTTATTTTACGCTACCGACAATAGAAAGTGAAAACCAGTCAAGTCTTTCTTAATTTTTTTAACTTAACCTCGCATTGTTAACTTTCTAATTTTCATCTATGCATCTCAAGATTTATGAATTTGATATGAAATTGAAATATCCTTTTTCAATTTCAAGACATACATATTTTAGTCAGCCAACAGTAATAATTGAATTGATTCATGAAGATTTCTCCGGTTATGGAGAAGCTACTCTAAATCCATATTATGATATTACCATAGAAAATCTCAAGGACTGTTTTACAAAAATGAATAAACGACTCGGTGATTATTCATTTGAATCTCCGGATAAGCTTTACAAAGATTTTATGGAATTCTTGGACATGAATTCATTTGCCCTGGCCGCGCTGAACAATGCCAGTTGGGATTTGTTTGGCAAGATGAAAAAAACGCCTGTTTCGAATATTATCGATTTGCAAAAAAAAGATGAACCGCCATCGAGCTATACTTTGGGCATTGATACGAAAGACGGATTGTTGATGAAAATGGCCGATTTGCCATGGCCGATTTATAAAATAAAGGCCGGTACCGACAATGACCTGGATTTAATAAAATATGTCAGAGCCAATACAGACGCCATACTGCGGGTAGATGCGAACTGCGCCTGGGAATTAGACAAAACACTATGGCTTGCAAAAGAGCTTAGGAAACTTGGAATCGAGTTTATTGAACAGCCACTTCCGGCGGGTCATCCGGATCAGGAAATTTGTTTTGAAAAATCTGTTCTTCCTTTAATTGCGGATGAAAGCTGTCGCAAAGAGGCGGATGTAGATCGGTGCCTTAACAGATTTCACGGTATAAATATCAAATTGCTGAAGTGTGGCGGGCTTACACCCGCTATAAAAATGGTGAAAAGAGCTCGCGAGTTGGGATTAAAGATCATGGTAGGATGCATGACAGAATCTTCAGTCGGAATATCTGCCGCCTCTCAATTAATCCCTTTTGTCGATTATGTCGATCTCGACGGCCCCCTTTTACTGGCTGAGGACGTTGCAGATGGCGTACATTATGAGTTTGGAAAAATCAGGCTATCGGGAAAAATTGGAGTTGGAATAAATTGTCTGACAAAATAGATTTCAAGGATAACCAAAAAGCCGATAAGAATGAAATTCCATTTATTTCTCTCCTACTTGATTATTACAGTGTCTGCTTTGAGTTGTACGGAAAAGGAAGGATTTATCGAATCCGTGATGAGGGAGTCCGGTAAATTTGAGCTTATACTCGATAATATTGAGAAATATAAAGTTCAGATTATCTATACACAAATAGACCGGGATTCAATGAATCGGGCTTTGTTCAAAACCTATAGACTCAGGGTAAGCGAAAATGAGTATTTCTATCCGGCAAGTAGTATTAAATTACCGGTGGCAGCACTGGCAATCGAAAAAATTAATGACGAACTTTTGAGCGGATTCACCCTTGCATCAACCATGCTTATCGACAGCGCTTTTTCAGGCCAAACAAGCGTCGATAGCGATTCATCTTCTCGCACCAGCTTTCCTTCGGTTGGGCATTATATAAAAAAGCTTTTTTTAGTGAGCGACAATGATGCCTACAACAGATTGTATGAGTTTTTAGGTCAGCGGGAAGCAAATTTGCGATTAATCAGAAAGGGCTACAAGGATATACGAATTACCCACCGGCTTTCACTGCCACGCTCAATTGAAGAAAACAGGCATACCAACCCAATGAGATTTTACAATGAAGATGCCCTGGTGCATCGACAGGATAACTTGTACAATGAGGTAGAACTAAAAAGCGATACGGCGATTTTACTCGGTAAAGGATATGTGAACAATGGGCAGCTCATAAATGAACCGATGGATTTCAGCTATAAGAATGCCATAAGTCTTGAATCATTACATAAGATTTTGCTTACCATAATGTTTCCGGAAAATTTTTATCCTGTCGAGCGCTTTAATTTGCATCGGAGCGATTATCAGTTTTTATATGAATTCATGTCGAAATACCCGGAGGAATCAGATTTTCCATATTATGGGAATAAATATAAGGATGACTATTGCAAATTTTTAATGTTTGCCGGGACCAATCAAAATATTGATGAAAAAATCCGGATCTTCAATAAAATTGGGGAAGCTTATGGTTATTTAATAGATATGGCCTACATCATAGATTTCGAAGAAAAAATTGAATTTGTACTTGGTGCCGTTATACATGTAAATGAAAACGAAATACTAAATGACGGTATTTACGAATACGAAACAATTGGTTATCCGTTCATGAGGGATCTGGGCCGGTTATTCTACGAATATGAGCTCAAGCGAGACAGACAATACAAGCCAGACTTAAGTAAATACAATTGGAAATCATGGAAAGAGTAAGATATTGTTATGTAATGATTGTTATACTCGTCGGTATATTTTCTTGCGATACTACGCAGAAGGATGTTGAAAAAAGGATCCATGAAATACGACATGAGTTTGCCCCTGATGGACGGGTAGCCATATTTGATATAACAACGAAAGGTTCGAATCCGATAATACTGGAAGGAGAAACCAATCTTGAAGCCGCTAAAGGGAATCTACTGCTCTTACTTAAAAAGGAGAACATAGAATTTATGGATCAAATATCTCTGCTGCCTGATGAAAACATCGGTGAAGAAAAATACGCTTTAATCAATATTTCAGTCGCAAACTTGAGAGGGCGACCAAAACACAGTGCCGAGTTGGTCACCCAGGCGCTTTTGGGTACGCCGGTGAATTTACTGAAGAAAAGAAATGGCTGGTACCTGATTCAAACACCGGATAAATACATTGCCTGGATTACTGAAGGGAGCCTTGAAAGAATGGATCAATTTGAACGAGAAATATGGAGAAAAAAGTCAAAAATCATATACCTGAAGACATATGGATACTCTTTTGATCGAGAAAAAAATGAGCGCGTATCAGATTTAGTTGCCGGAAACACTTTGGTGCTTGAACAGGAAATGGAAAATGAGTGGCTTGTGACCTATCCGGATGGACGACAGGCTGTAATCCCCAAAAGTGAAGCTTCGACCATTCATAATTGGGATGAAAATATTCAGATTTCGGCGTCATCAATCTCTCAAACAGCCAAAGATTTGATGGGAATCCCATATTTATGGGGCGGAACATCAACCAAAGGATTGGACTGTAGTGGATTCACAAAGACCGTATACTTGCTTCATGGGCTTGTGATTCCGAGGGATGCATCACAACAGGTATGTGAAGGAGAATTGATAGATGTTGAAAGAGATTTTTCGAATCTGGCAATTGGCGATTTACTTTTTTTTGGCAATAAAAATAAGGATCGGACCGAAAGCGTGGTGCATGTCGGTTTATGGTTGGGAAACGATCAATTCATTCATGCTTCAGGGGACGTGCACATAAGTAGTATGGATTCTTTGTCCGACGATTTTGATCGGTACAACTTCAGCCGATATTTGAGGACTAAGCGTTATATTGGTTCCGGTACGGCGGGCATTAACAGGTTAACTGATATTTATAGTGAATAATAGAAAAATAAAAACTGCCCTGACGGCAGCTTTCTTACTATGGAATCAATTTTGTAAAAAACATGTCGAATAGCCTGTATATTCATACTACCGTCACCTTATCAGACTTTCTGCGCGACAAACTCAATGGTTTAATATGGTTCGATCCCGTCAAAAAGCGAATGTTCCGGACATATTGTGCGCTCCTTATGATACCGGTACGATTATGCGGATGCATTATGAATTATCCTCGAAATCTTCTTCATAAACCGTGGAATTTCTTCCGTGCGAAGGTGAAAAAGGATGATTTTTTAGCTTTAAAAAATCAACTTTGCCGGCCCCGTTAAATTTAAATTTAAAACCGACAATTTTCCCAAGATCCATCGTATAGTTTTGAGTGATCTTTAATTGATCGTTTATAAAGATTGTACATGTTTTATCTTCTACTTTCAATTTGAAATCGATCCATTCTTTTATTTCACATCCTAAAGCGGATAAATCATGACTTTTCCCCGAAAGGTATGTATTTCCGAGCGTGAGGTTAATATTGCTTACACATCCCGGCTGGCAAAGCGGAATGTTAAATCTGCCTTGAGTGCAGATAAGTGAAATCCTGCTCTCGCGGCATACGCTTCCCAATTCCGAATCATTTTTTATGCGACATTCATATTCAAAATTATTGGCGTCAATTTCGTCCATTTTTTTTACAAGGTAATAGTCAACCCAAAAATCCTTATCTTGAAAGTGTTTTTCTTTGTTTGAATAATTACTAAAGTCAGCGGTTAGAATTCCTCCGGAAGTAGTCATCATATTTTCAATGTAAATTGGCTCCGGGAACCGTTCGATCATCCCGGTCCAGCCATTGCTTTCTACCAGGACTTCATGCTCCTTTATGACTTGATCGTTGGCCGCTAGCTTAGCGTGAAAGTATCCGGGATAATAATAAAATGAAGTGTGCTGGGTCTCTTTGGGAGAGATTCGAACACGACGCCTCCGGTCCCAGGATTGCTGAATAAAAAAACTGTCTGCAATTACCTTGCTCACATCATAATCGAAGATTACTGTATTTGGTAACCCGTCCGAGACTTTCCTGCTGTTGAATACTACTTCGTCAGATTTAAAGAATACCTGCCTTCTGTCAATTAGAAAAAACAGGCTCAAAAAAGCAATTAGCACTACAATAACAACCAGCATTTTTTGATGAAAGAGACCTTTGATCGACCATAAATTCGTTTTCTCGGAAGTTCTTTCATAACTGTTTTGAAAATCCCGCCAGTGTTTATAGTCCAGAAATCGAGCGAGCACATTCAACGTTGAAGCGGACGGTCTGCTTTGATAATCAACCTTTCCCCAAATTCTTTTTAGGGTGGTAACGCTGAGATTAGTCCCTGTTTTTGTAAATATCTCTTCCGACAAGAGCTCAAAATCCTGATTTTTCCAAGACTCCGGTGAACCCCAATCTAATTTTTGTTCGATCTCCGCCAGACAGTTTTTTATATCAGAATGATCCATTAAATCTCATTTGGGGACAAATATCAAACTAATTTCCGAAGAAAATTCAATTGTTTCAATTTGAATGAAATTGAACAGGTTTTGAATTTGCAATGCACGATCATTCTGAGAATTTTAAATAGAATGTCCCATTTAGAAAAGCCATTTAGAAGAGTAAAATATTCCGATTTTGAAAACGAATTAATTTGACTATGAAAAAGTTCCTTTTAAGCATTACAACATTGGTTATTCTGTCTGGTGCTTTGCTTGCTCAGACTAAAATTTCATTGATAGACAATCGCGAATTAGAAGCGGTAAATGTTGATTTTTCAACAGTAAAATATAAAATGGTAGAGTCTGTGAAGGTGGTTCCAAAACCTGAAAAGACAGAAGCCAAATTTTTAAAAGTAAAAAATGTCGAATTTAAAGATGGAATAATTGAAATTGATATTTCCGGGAAGCCCGGTAAAGGAGCACAGGGTGGAGCCAGGGGATTTGTGGGAGTAGCTTTCAGAATCAATGATGATAATTCAGAATTCGAATGTTTTTATCTGAGACCGACTAATGGTAGAGCAAATGACCAATTGCGCAGGAATCATTCTGTTCAATACATTTCATTCCCGGATGATCCGTGGCACAAATTGCGTAAAGAGACTCCTGGAAAATACGAGTCGTATGTAGATTTAGTTCCCGGAGAATGGACAAAAGTGAAAATACAGGTGGAAGGTGGTCAGGCAAAGTTGTATGTTCACGGTAATGAGCAACCCACGCTGCTCGTCAACGATTTAAAGCTTGGAACAAACCGGAATGGAAGCATCGGATTATGGGTAGGTCCCGGTACTGAAGCTCATTTCTCGAATTTGAGGATTGCTCAATAAGTTTTTAACATTTATCTTTTTCTACTGTTAAGTTAATCATAAAACGACGTTTTTGTCATTTCGAGACCTAACTTTTTATACAAAACGCACAAATTTGAATAACGTGGTCTTGTGTATTTATTTGCTTTACAGATTATTATAAAAACACGTCATCGGTACGTCAGGAGAGATCTGGCTTATTCGTGGTGGCCCGGTGTTGATTGAACCAGATTTCTCACTCCGAAATGACACTTTATTTTTTACTTAATTTGACGTAATGCCACAAAAATGCATCTCTGAATTTAGGCACTATATCGCCCTAAATTGATTAGATCGAGATTTTTTCATCGAATTCCTGTTAATTTGTCGGGGCGACAATTTTTTCCAATTATTTTTTAAACAAAATGAACTTTATTCTATTCAATAAGTGTTTTTATTTTGTCGTTTATATCTAAAAACTGGCAAATGAAAATTTTAAAACCAATAACCCTGATTTTTGGAATTGCAGTTGTTTTGTCTTCGTGCAAGAAAAATGATGACCCGGAAGAGAAAAAACCGACCGGTTCCATTGTCTTTAACTTTGAACATTTCGTCGATGGCATCGAAATTGTTTTTGATGAAATGAAGTACGTTAATGCCGCCGGGAATCAATATGAAGTTACGGAAATCCAATGGTTTATATCCGATGTTGTCTTAAAGAGATCGGATGGCAGTAAAGTTTTACTGGATGAAGAGAAATTTGCGCATTATATCGATACAAATATCCCGGAGACCGAGACATGGGAGTTACCTGATGAAATACCTGCGGGGGATTATTCATCTATTTCGATGACATTCGGTATCAAAGGGGAGAAAAATAAACCTATGATGTTTACGGATCCTCCGGAAAGCGATATGCTTTGGCCTATTAATCTCGGCGGAGATGAGGGCGGCTATCACTATATGAAGCTTAACGGATTTTGGATTAGTAAAGATGATCAACGCAAGCCTTTCAATTTCCATTTGGGAGTCGGGCAGGAGCGAGACGTTGATAACAATATAACCGGCTTCATACAAAACTGGTTCGAAGTTGAGTTGCCCTCATCTTCTTTTTCGGTTGAAGAGGAGACCAAGATAATCAATATTCGAATGAATGTCGAAAAATGGTGGGATCAGCCAAATCTATACGACCATGACGAGATTGGCGGAAGCATAATGCACAATCAGAAAGCAATGAAGATGGGAGTGGAAAATGGTAAAAATGTATTCTCTATTGGATCCATAAGTATTTTGGATGCTGATCTATAGTAATATTAGTTACTTAAAATTGATTTGAGTATTATTATTTTTAAATATACGTTATGAAAAGAATTTTCACATTTGGTATGGCTGTGCCGCTGTTTGCAATTGCGACGATTTGGTCTTGCAACACAGAAAACACGAGTGAGAATTTTCAGCCCGATGCTTTTAGTCCCACGCCTTATGCGATTCCGGAGGCGCAATTCTTCCCGAAGAAGCTGAATATCCCAAATGATAATCCGATGACTCTGGAGGGCGTGGAGCTGGGAAGATACCTTTTTTATGATGGAAGGCTATCCGGGAATACCTCGAAGAATATGTTGATGAGTTGTGCCACCTGCCACATCCAGGAAAATAGCTTTGAGGTCGGCATCGATCACCCAAGATTTACGGGAGGAAAAACTTTTGGATTGCCTTCTGAAGAATTTCCAAACGGAAAACCTACGCCAAACTACATGCTTTCACTGGTTAATTCGGTTTATAATCATAACGGATATCTTTGGAACGGCTTTGTAAGTAATGAAAACGAATTCAAAGGAAGTGAACATGCGAATGTACCCCCTGAAGAGGATTATCACTACAAAAGCGTTGAATCACTTGTTTGGATGTCAATCACGGCTTCGCACGAAATGAACAGTACCGTGGAGAAAAGTGTTGCCGCGATCGAAGCGGTCCCTATGTATAAGGAAAAGTTTAAAGCCGCATTTGGGACGGAGGAAGTGACTTATGAGCGAATAAGTAAGGCCATTGCTCAATTTGTACGATCAATTGTCTCCCATAATTCCAAATTTCATAAATACCTCAGACAGGAAGCGGAGTTAACTGTTCAGGAAAAGAGAGGCCACGACCTTTTCTTTTCCGAAGATGCGGACTGTTTTCATTGCCATGGCGGCTCCGTGCTTATGACCACCAATGAGTATTTCAACAATGCAAAAGACGAAACTTTCAGTCAAGAAGGCCACGACCGATATTCGGTCACAGGGGATCCCATGGATATTGGAGCTTTCCGGGCCCCTTCGCTGATCAATGTGGAGTTAACGGCGCCTTATATGCATGATGGAAGGTTTAAGTCTTTGGATGAAATCATAGATTTTTATTCCGAAGGACTGGTATATTCCGACTATGTACATCCGTTAATGAAAGGTGTGAGAGAAAAAGGAGTACAGCTCAACGATGAGGACAAAGCAGCCTTGAAAGCTTTTTTGCTCGCCTTGACAGACCACGAATTGATTCAGGATCCCCAATACTCCTGTCCTCCCGAGCTAAAAGAATGGAGCGGCCAGTAATATCATGACAAGCTGACTTCTACAATTAGTTGAGTTTGCCAGTATGTCTTTGTGGAACCATTTTGTTCCAAAAACCAAACCTTTGGCACGCCTTTTGAGTTTATATAATTGAAAGGAGTGTAAAATGAATTTTCTAAATAACAGAACATTTTTGAAGGACATACTAAAACAAGCCGATGTAATGAATACGGTGAATGGAGGTGTGCGGCAAACCGAATATAGTGTTCAAAAAATGGGAAATGACGTCCTGATCAAAATTTCAAATCCTTCGGTTTCACTGGAATCGTTCAATTTTACCATCAATAAGGATGAATTGTTTATCAACATCATGCATGTGGAAAAGTCGTCAGCTCATGACCAACTGTTGATGTATCCATTATTCTTTAAAGTGGTGGTCATCCCATATTATGTTGATATAAATAGAATAGAGGCAACTTATGAAAGTGGAATTTTTAAAATTTTGTTACCGTATAACAACAATTTGCCAAAAAGGCCGTTTAAAGTAAAAGTAAAGAATAGAGATAATTAAACATTAACCAGATAATTGCCGGAGCCCCGAAAAAATTCGGGGCTTTTTATTGCCCGTCTTGCAACCATCTTCTATTTGCAGTGTACTTTGGGTCTCAACACATACGTAAGGCTATTCGACGCATAATTACTCAAATACAATTGTCGGATCAAGTGGATACCTTCCAAAGTCTTTACCATAAATAGCCAACCCTCCGGCATTCGTTGCATCAACCTCAAAGCGAATAGTGATTTTTCCATCTGCTTTTAGTCGATCGATCATGGTTTTATTCATTGGTGTTTTTACCAAATAACCGTAAGTACCCGCTTCTCGCAATTTTCGATCCTTTGGCTGAGCGTGCCATGAAAGTATGCCTCTGTGATCGGCCGGATCATCCTCTAAATCAATCTCAGAGACCATTTTTCCATTAACGGAGATAGCTACCTTTGATGGGTTTGGATACTCGTCGGTCATCGGGTAAGCGTTTGGGTTCTGACTGGGATCCTGCATGCCCTTACCGCGCATATAATCATTTCCGGCATTGTCTTTTTGGACTTTATCCTTGCCGTTTAATGGCTTTGAGGATAATTCGGCAATCAGTGTTCCCTGTTTGTAATCCGTTAAATCCATACCACCAGGTAGAGCTACTACATATTCAAAATATCCATGTCCGGCACCATTTACCTTCAAGCCATCCAAAACGTTCCATTGCTTTTGAGACCAGTTTGCATCAGAGTAGGAGGCAGGGCTAAACATTAAAGTGTTTTCGGGGATCGGACCTCCGGTTACTCTAAAAGTTGTAAAATTCGAATGCAGCAATTGTCCATCTGTGTTCACAAGCTGCATGCTGAAAATGTAAATTCCCGATTGGTCGGGCATCGTCACTTTCAAAGGATCCAAATCTCTTTGTTCCCAGGGGCGCAAAGAGATTTTTTGAACTGTCGAACTTATGTCCTTCTTTTCTCCCAGCGTGTTCCAACCATATAAGTTTAGTTTCAAATCCACTTCTCCTTCCGGAATTTTTTCGGTCATTATTGACAACCTGACAGGTACCTCAATGCGCGCTCCGGGTTTTGCTTCTTTGCAAAGATCTATTCCGGGGGCCAGGTAAATGTAAGTGTGCATGTCGTTAAGCTTCATTCCGTCGACAAGCTCTTCCATTCCGGTGTATTTCATCGTTCGATCGTATTTCCAATAGCCGTTCCATTCATTGATTACATCGTGATGTTCTGTGTACAGCCAACCTGCAACTTTGGGATGTCGCCTGAATTCATTTATCATGATATGATAGTCCCAGCTCCAGTCCACATCACCCGTGCTTCCCTCATAACCCCAAACATTTCCGCATTCGCTATTGAACATAGGCACATCCGATTGAAAATGTCCATCTGTGAAATTCCAGGGAGAGCCTATATAAGTTTGTTTGGTGACATTGCCCAGGAAATCTTTCCAGGCATATCCCGGGAGATATGAGTGCCATGTATTTATATCGGTAATCACATGGTCGTAATTGCACGGAGAATTATCTTCTACCAGCCTGGTCGAATCGAGCATCTTGGCATCATGATACATTTGAGCTACCCACTCCTGTGTCTCTTTTTTATATACGCTATTTCCATTTTCATCCTTGGAGAAGAGTCCCCATGTTTCATTGAACAAAACCCACGAGAAAATGGATGGATGGTTGTAATCCCGCGCAATCATGCCTTCCATGGCTACTCTGGTTTCTCGTTGCATATCCGAATCGGGCCGGCCCCAACTGTTTGGCACATCGGCCATAATCAAATGCCCGAGTCGATCGGCCCAATACAATTTTCGTGGAATGGGCACTTTAATATGTACACGCTGACCGTTCAAGCCGATCTCCTTTGATCTCCAAATTTCGTTTTTTATAAATTCGTCAGAAGGAAATGTATAATAACCTTCAGGATGATAGGCCTGATCCAAAGCTGTTTGCAGGTAAATCGGCTTATTATTTAATGCCACATATGGAATATCAGTCCCGGGCAACTTCTCAACACCGATCTTGCGCATGCCGAAGTAGGTACTGATCACATCGGGAGAGTTACCCTGTAAAATCAATTCAACGTCATAAAGGTACGGATCTTCCAGGGACCACAACCTGGGCTCAGGTACATCCACCTCAAAAAAAAGATCGGATTGTCCTGCATTTGCCAAGGCCTTTCCAATAGTATACTTACCGGATTCTTCAACAAAATTGAGGAGAACTTCAGCATCAGCCTCAAGCGCCTTTTCAAATAAAACGCTCACATGAAGTTTTTCGCGATCGATATCAGGAGTAAAATAAAAATTCTTTATGAAATGATCGGGACGCGCCTCCAGGTAAACCGTTTGCCAAATTCCTTTTGCATTTCCGTATCCCTGTTTACCAAATAATTTAAAATCGTGTGGCAAATCGTCCACTCTCAGTACCAGCTCGTGTTCAGAGCCAAACTTTATATGTTCTGTAAGTTCAAATTCGAAGGGGGTATAACCTCCCTGGTACCGACCAACTTCATTTCCGTCGATCCATCCTTTGGTCAGCCAATCGCTTGCACCTATGATCACAAACACGCGCATACCTTTCCATGCTCCGGGAATTGAAATTTTTCTTTTATACCAGGCAATATCCTCGGTATTTTCTACTTCGCTTAGCGGAGCGCCCCATGGAAAAGGAACAAGTATTTTTTTTGTAAAGGGTTTTTGTCCATAATACCAGCTTTCTTTCTCTCCCATGTTGGCGCCATCAAATTCAAATTCCCAATAACCATTCAGGTTTATCCAGTTGGATCTTTCAAAATCCGGTCGCGGGTGCTCCGGAAGCGGAATGTTTTCTTTGAGGTTTTCAGCCCTGTCGCACGCAACAATACAAAATGATACCACTAGAATAATAACCTGAAAATGCAATGGTTTTATCAATTTCATGATCAAGAATTTTGGGGGCTAAAAATAACGTTGAAAGATACTAAATAATTCTTCGTTTAATTCGAATGAACGGTTCTAAAAGTTGACAATTCACGAAAGGTGAACTAAGTCCGGAGAATTAGATTTATTTATTCCCACAAGTATTTGAATGTAATAAATTGGATTTAAAATATTTTTTAAATTCTATGTCTGAAAATAAATTGCACGAAAATTTGAGTAAGTGGCTGACAAGAAAAAAAACATAAGGGCGATAATTATTGTATCCGTATTAATCATTGCAATCGGATTGTATTTGTTAAAACCTGTTCTTTTTAAATCAAGAAGTAGCGCGCCTAAGAAATCTGATAAGTCGATTACTTGGGAGCCTCAATTTCATAAAGAAGGTTCATTGGTTTTCTTGAATGCGGAGAAGGATACGATCAGGCAGGTTGATATCGAAATTGCTGACAATACTCAGGAAAGCACCCAAGGAATGATGTTTCGCACAAGCATGCCCTATGACCGGGCCATGCTTTTTATTATGCAGTATGAACGCGAACAGTCTTTTTGGATGCGCAACACAAAAATATCTTTGGATATTATTTACGTAAATGGTAACAAGGAAATAGTAACCATCTATAAACATACGCAACCCTATTCGCAATCGCCCATTCCTTCGTTTAAGAAAGCCAAGTATGTAGTCGAAACTTCGGCGGGCTTTTGTGACAAGTTTGGTATCGAAGAAGGAAACTTTATCGAATTTGCTCGTGTTGAATAGAATAATCCGGTATCGGTATGCGTGAATACCAATGTGATAACTGTTCTGAGCCTATTGCCACATCGGAAAGGATCTGCCCGAGTTGTGGATACCCGCAGCGCGGAGATAAGTCTGAAAAAATCAGATACAACACAAAATTAATGAGGGTCAAAGACCTCGTCGAAGACTCGGAAAAATCAATTAAGGGCATCCTCTCTTTTGCCATTATATTTTTCTTTATGGCCTTTGTAGTATTTTTATTTTCGGTATTGTTTAAAGAAAATCATTATTCGGGCGCGCTGGTCTACCTGGCCTGTGGAATTATCTACTATCTGCTCAACCGAATCGGCTCTAAATCTTCGTATCTTATGGCCGTTCTGGCGTTCTTTTTCTATCTGGGACATACCATATTTGAGTTTTCTAACAATATGTTCCTTCAAAGCCCTGTAGAATTGGATAAATCATTTACGGAGTCTCGGGGCGCAACCTTGTTTTTTGCCCTTATCCCATTTGCATATATGCTTTTTCGCGTGGCTTTAATGATCGTTTCAGCGAAATACTTCTGGACCGAAATGAAATTAAAACGCTATGGAAAATTGGTTGAACATGTTCGTTCTTCCGGAGGTCAATAAATGTAAGAAAAATAGGGGCAAGACGTTCAATTCATCTATAAAGCGTTGATTTCATATCAACAGCCACCTCTTCAGGTCCGCCATTTTGCGCTGCGCTTCCGATGTCTTGGAATCCGGATTAATTGATCATAAAATGTATATCGGTTTGAGGGATAAGATTTGCCACTAAACAGCGCCTGTTCAGCGGATCCCGAAAACATTTCGGATATGTTGATTTTTCTGAATTTTATGCGCAAACCTGCAACATGGAAGTCCGAAAATAGTAACAGGCGGGAAGTCCCGCCTGTTTACCTTATCAATGAAGAGGAGCTTATCCGTCAACTTTGAAGGTTGTTGGATAAAATAAGGTAAACAAGTAGAAGATCGGGATTTATTTTACCTCTAACTAATTAAATCTGATTTCTGAAACAAATTAAAGAAACTGATCTTTTTACTTGTCACCTTATATCTTTATAGATGAAGACCACATTCAGTTTTTACTGTTTGTGCCCATCTTCCTTTTCTTTTCTTTCCTTTTAACGTACAATGCTTACATCCTATGGATTCGTAGCCTAACGGTTTCAATGGATGTACAGGCAAATTGTTCTCTTCTATAACCCTTAAAGCTTCTTCTTCGGTAACATCAAGGATCGGATAAAACTTGATAACTCCTTTTTTTTCCTCAAATATATTGAGTCTTTCCCTATGACTACTTTGCCAGGACATCAGCCCGGAAATCCATAACTCGTATTTATCTCTAATTTTTTCAAATGGTTCTACCTTATTAATCTGGCAGCATTGATCCGGGTCGTACCTCCATAATTCTCCCAATTGAGAAAACTCGTTTTGCTCTTTGTCGGGAATAATATCAATTACTTTAAGGCCAAACAAGTTAGTAAGTTTTTCTTTATATTCCAGCGTTTCTTTGAAATGATATGTTGTATCAATGAAATGAACCGGCTGACTTATTTTATTTCTGTAAAAAAGATAGAGCTGGAACACGGCCGTGGTCCCAAATGATGAAGAAAGCAGGATATTGTCGAAGTCATTGTAGATTTCTACAATCCTTTCGTCCGGGGTGAGTTTTTGATATTTCTCATTCAACTGGTGCAAGTCTGGCTTTTTCACAGAAACGTGTAATGGATTAATAAGAGGTTTATTTTTTACTGCGGCGATCATGCTATGGGCTTTTTCGATACAAAAGACGAAGTAAGTTCATTCAAGGCATTTACCTTTTGTTGAAAATCTCCTTTTAAATTATTTCTGAAAGCATTAAGGTTGTCGACAAGATCCTGAATTGTGTCAGGGAGTAATTCTTCCATGTATTCTCTAAATCGTTTTGCAAATGTAGGTGATTTTCCATTGGTGCTAATGCCGATTTTCAAGTCTCCTTTTTGCACTACCGAACCCAGATAAAAATCGCATAAATCGGGCGTGTCAGCCACGTTTGTCAATATTCGTCTACTTCTGGCAACGGTTTTTATTCGTTCATGAAGTTTGCGATTGTTTGTCGCCAACATGAGAAGATCTTTACCATGCAGGTCACTGAAAAAGAACTTTCTTGTCAGAATCCTGATATTGTTGTTGCTTTTCGCAATCTCAAGAATCTCATCGCAAACACTTTCTGCAATAACAGTCACTTTTGCTGCCGGGCTGTTTTTTAATAGTGCGTTTAATTTTTCCAATCCTACGGGACCTGCACCTACAAGCAGGGTTTGTAGGTTTTCGAGCTTCAGAAATATTGGGTATAATTTATTCTGTCCCATCTCTAATATTCTATTTGTGTTTTAAATAGGAATTCACGAGGTCGCCAAATTCCTCTTTTTTAGTAAATCTGACAATCTCACCAACAACAATTATTGCCGGAGACGACAATCCATTTTCCTTCACCGTTTCGGAAATCGTAGCAACAGTTCCCAATCCCAACTTTTCATCGGGCTGGGAACCGTTTTGTACGATTGCTACAGGAGTATTTTCTTTGCCGGAAGCTTTAAACACTTCCATGATACTGGTCAGGTTTTTCATTCCCATTAGTATGATCACCGTAGCGCTGGATTTGGCCGCAAGTATCAGATCTTCCGAGAATTCTCCGGATGCTGTCGTACCTGTAACCACCCAAAAGCTGTTGGAAATCCCTCTGTGCGTCAATGGAATATGCTGAAGGGCCGGAACGGCCAAAGCGCTGCTTACCCCCGGGACAACTTCGGTTTTGATTCCGTATTTAGCGGCGTTGTTTATTTCTTCCAATCCCCGGCCAAAGACAAAAGGATCTCCTCCTTTCAGTCGAACAACATGTCGGCGGTTTTTGGCATACTTTACGATCAATCGGTTGATCTCGTGTTGTTGAAGATGATGCAATCCGGCCCGTTTACCAACAAATATTTTTTTTGCTCTTGCCGGGGCATAGTGGAGAAGCTCTTCATTCGAAAGGGCATCGTACAGAACGACATCTGCTTCAGCCAGAGCTTTAATCCCTTTTACGGTAATCAAATCGGGATCACCGGGACCGGCGCCGACAAGCGTCAGTTTTGCACGATGTAATTTCTTATTCATAACTAAACAGCCTCGGCAACTTTGCTATTCCTGACGGATCTTATTTCATTCAAAAAAGCTTTTGCCCTTTTGAAATATTCGCTCGCAAATTCTTCGGTCGGTTCGTTTTTACTGATTTGAAGAACATGCTCTTTGAAGGAGCCTTCGATGAAATTGAAAGTACCCGTTTCAACAAAAATTCGATCAAAATCATTGATTACAGACATGTGTGAATTGTTCTTAACGTTCTCACCCAGTAACATGGCTTTTGCGCTATTCACAAAAACATTATAGCTGTGATAGACCGAATCCGAATACAGACCATTACTCAATGTCTCTTTAGCCCACTCCAGTTTTTCATCAGAATCAAACAATAAAGTTGATACCAAATCGATAATTACTCCGGCGCATTCACCAACAGCGGTTTGCACAACAAATTTATGTTCTCGTCCCCAATCGATGTAATCGGTTTCATTCAATTCATTCAGATTGGCCAGCGGTTTCAAAAGATTATAAAAGTACATCTTGCCTTGCCTTTTGAAATAATCTTTGAAATACTCACCGTCATTTCCGTTGGCATCGTAATCATCTAAAATTGTCCGTAACGTATCCGGGGCCTTTTTACTCGGAACCTTCACTACGCGCTCGGCCACTTCACCTTCTCCGTCCGAATTCACACCACCTCCAAGCATTACCTGAACTGCCGGCAATACGTTCAGGCCGTTTTTCATCGAGCTTCCATGGAAACCGATACTAGCCATGCCGTGCTGACCGCACGAATTTGGACAACCGCTGATTTTTATTTTCAGATCATTGTTATGAATTAAATCAGGATACTCATTTTTGATAACTTCCTCAAGTGCTTTTGCCAATCCCGTACTGCTGGAGATTCCGAGGTTACACGTATCTGTTCCCGGGCAGGCCGTAATGTCTGCAGGAGAATCGAAACCAGGCTCAGCAAGCCCGACACGGTTTAATTCATTGAACAATGGTTTTAATGCATCTTTTCTGATGAACTTAAGCAAGTATCCCTGGTTGACAGTAATTCTGATATCGTCTGCGGCATATTTCTCTGCTATATCGGCAAATCTCCGTGCCAGATCGGAGGACATATCCCCCAACAACAATTTTATATAAACGCCATAGTATCCTTTTTGCTTTTGCTCAAAAACATTGGTTTCAAGCCATTTTTCAAACTTCGCAACATCCTCAACCTTCACAGATGAATAATCACTATCCTCCGGAAGTTTAGGTGTGCTGACAAACGATGCATGGTCTACCTTGAATGTTTTTACTTTTAATGCCTTTTGCTCTTCTGCAACAAGGCGTAATAGTGCTTCCAATCCAAGATCGTTTAAAAGAAATTTCAACCTGGCCTTTTGTCTTCGGGCTCTTTCTCCAAATCGGTCAAATACCCTTAAAACTCCTTCAATAAATGGTATGAGCTGATCTTCTCCTAAAAACTCATAAGCCAATTTGGCCAGAAAGGGCTGAGCACCCAATCCGCCGCCAATATAAACTTTAAACCCTCGGATCTCCCGGCCATTTTCGATCCTTATTTTAGGGATTATCCCAACATCGTGAATGAAAGTAAATGCAGAATCTTCCTCACTTGAGGATAACGCAATTTTGAATTTTCTTCCCATTTCCTGGCAAACCGGATTTCTAAGGAAATATTCAAAAATTGCATGCGCATACGGACTCACGTCAAAAGGCTCATTGGGATCAATACCTGCTTTATCCGATGCAGTGACATTCCTGACTGTATTTCCACATGCTTCCCGAAGGGTAATGTTGTCCTGTTCCAGTTTCGCCCACAGTTCCGGCGTTTTGTCCAGGCTCACATAATGGATCTGAATATCCTGGCGCGTGGTGGCATGAAGCTTGCTGCTCGCATATTCATCAGACAGGTCTGCAATTCTCCTAAGCTGACGAAACGACATTTTTCCATAGGGAATTTTAATCCGGACCATCTGTACGCCGGGTTGACGTTGCCCGTATACACCCCGGGCAAGACGAAGGGCCCTGAATTTCTCCTCATCGATTTTCAAATTTTTAAACTTGGCGATTTTATCGGCAAGATCAATGATGTCGTTTTCGATAATCGGATTGTTTAAATTTTCTAATTCACTCCTGAAACTTAGCATGGTTATTTTTGATTTTTGAACATAAAAAAAGCCTTTCGCGAATTCGAGAAAGGCTTGAGTTACATCCTATTTTTTTATTTACTATCACAAAACATTTTGGATTGAACCCAATGCACCTCTCTCAAAATTTTGCATACAACAACACCAGTGCCAACAGGCACACCGCTTTGATGCCGAAAATTTTTGGTTAACAGGATTCAATCTAATGCTCATATGATGAATTTTTCTATGATCGAAATGCAATTTTACTGCTTTAAAATTTAATATCAAAAATACTTACGAATTATTTGTTTCGCCGTATAATATTTTGCCGAAAACTTAATATTAAATTAATCTTTTGTCCTGGATACGACTAAGTGACAATGGTCACAATTCGGCAATTAAAGGATCAGCTCTTTTTTTTCTCCGGATTGTTTAGATGACCATAGAAATAAAGCGAATGGCTGGTAACGGTAAAATCAAATGTTTCTTCCACAAGTTTCTGAATTTCCATGACTCTTGGATCACAAAATTCAAAGATCTGCTCCGTATCCGTACAAATCACATGATCGTGTTGCCTAAATCCATGGGACTTTTCGTATAAGGAAAGATTTTTGCCAAACTGATGCTTCTTCACCAGATCGCACTCAAGCAGCAAATCGAGGGTATTGTATACGGTCGCCCGGCTTACACGGTAATTTTTATTTTTCATATTGATGTAAAGCGATTCTACATCAAAATGTCCGTCATTGGTGTAAATTTCTTCTAGAATTGCAAAGCGCTCCGGTGTTTTGCGAAGTTCTTTTTCTTCAAGATATTGCCGAAACAACTCCTTAATTTCTTCAAATTTATCGGGTGCGATCATGTTTTTTACAAGTACAACTAATTGTTAATTAACAAATTTAACCAAATATTAGTTCGACAATCATGATTTAAATCACTTATGGCACGTTAACTATATAATCGATAACCAGGTGAATTGTTTTGGATTGTTTGGTCAAAGGAGATATTTATTCCAGTTTTGCGTTTAAAACGAGAAATATTGCTACTATTCTTTGCCGGAAATTGTAATGAAACCGGCGCGGCCGGAGCGAATTCAGGACGCACATGAGCATGATTATATTGCTCTGTGTGTCAGCAACTTAAAAAAATATAAACGGATGAAACAGGCCATGCCTGAGATAATTATTGAGACACATAAGATCATGATGATCAACGGCACATGGTGAGGTTTTTGCAAATTTTAAACGGATGAAACCGGCGCGGCCGGAGCGAATTCAGGACACACAAGGGCATGATTATATTGCTCTGTGTACAGCTAACTAAAAAAGTATAAACGGATGAAAAAAACGGTTACATGGATTTTGATCGCTTTGGTCCGGTTTTATCAATCAGCAATATCGCCGTTGTTTCCCGGCTCGTGCAGGTATACACCTACCTGTTCGCAATATATGGTAGAGGCCATAAAAACATATGGTCCCTGGAGAGGATTGATCCTGGGATTAAAACGGTTTGGCAGTTGCCACCCCTGGGGGGGTAGCGGATACGATCCTGTTCCAAAAAAGGAGCGACGACATGACAAATGAAAAAATACCTGTTACTATAATTACCGGTTTTTTAGGAGCCGGCAAAACGACTCTACTCAATCACTTAATTCGGAAACATCCCGAAAAGAAGTTTGCAATTATTGAAAATGAGTTCGGCGATGTTCCTATTGATCAGGAGTTGGTCGTAAACGCAAAAGATGGGATTTTTGAGATGGCGAATGGGTGTATCTGTTGCTCGCTAAATGCGGAATTGGGAGAATTGCTTCAAAAACTTACGAGTGATGATTATGATTTTAATCATTTGATCATTGAGACTACCGGAATAGCGGAACCAGATGGAATTGCATCTGCGTTTATCGGAAGAAGGCGATCTTCAAAATTTATACTGGATGCAACGATTTGTTTGGCTGATAGTCATGACATAACTCAAAACCTGAAGGAACGGGGTGAAGCGCACAAGCAGATTTCATTCGCTGATGTTGTCGTTTTAAACAAGATCGATCTTGTTTCTCAAGACGAACTTGATGCAGTACGTATAGCAATCACAACGCAGAATGCAGAGGCATCTGTTTTTCAATGTAGTTATGGCAACATTCACGAGAATGTGTTGGATTTGAAAGCATACGACAGCCACAGGTTGGAGCGCAAATTGTTGAATCCCCACCGTCATCATCAGCACAATGAACTTGTTGCTCATAGCTTTGAAATTGAAGAACCTTTGATTTCCGAAAGGTTTGAGCATTGGATTACCATGTTGCTTTTTTTAAGCGGATATCAGATTTACCGAATTAAGGGAGTTCTTAATCTAAAGGGAGAAACCAATAAAGTTATTTTTCAATCCGTGAGATCCAATAGCAAACTTGATGTCGGCAGTCCGTGGACGGAAGGTGAATTCAGGGTAAGCAAGATTGTTTTTATCGGGAATAACATCAAGCGAGCACTTCTTGAAAAAGGTTTAAAGGGCTGTTTGGAATAGTATTTTGATTGAATGGTCGATCGTTATCGGTTAATTCCCGTAATTGACTAACGACCATTGACACTGGTTGCTTTATTCAAAGATTGGTTTTCTTTTAATTAAGTATTTATTCCACAGCTTCATCCTTCCTTTTTTTATTGATCCAAAATGGGGCCGTAGCAAACCAAACCAGCATGGCAAATGCCATGATTTGTTTGTTGGTTTTAATATCCAAATCTCCAAAGAATACCATAAAGGATGGAATTATTGTTCCTGCGAGTGCCAGGTATGATATGATTTTTAAAAGTGTAAATTTCATGATAAAACAGTTTTCGATGAGACTTTCGATTGATACAATTTGCTGGCAACGACATAAATAGTCGAGGCCACAAACCATCCGGGCAAACCGAGGAAAAACACTTCAATTCCCATAAATCTATTCATTAGCAATCCGGCAACCAGTGTCACAATCCATGCTGTTGCCGCGGCCCAATTCAGCATCTTTCCGGTCTTTTCAGCATAAAAATCAGACAGCCCAAACCGCTTGAGCACATAAAAATCGATGAAGATCACAGCTCCCATAGGCATGAGGAGGAATCCGTAAATTGCAACAAAATCCAACAATTTCATCACCAGGGCCGGAAAGCAGGCCGCTAGGGTAGTAACCAATCCGGTAATCATAGTGACTTTCCAGGTTTTCCA
Source organism: Cytophagales bacterium (assembly GCA_022360055.1). Taxonomy (GTDB): domain Bacteria; phylum Bacteroidota; class Bacteroidia; order Cytophagales; family Cyclobacteriaceae; genus JAAUQL01. The sequence goes on from JAKSDO010000241.1 coordinate 25,257, forward strand.
TTTCGGCACAATGGACTGAAGCGCCAGGCCGGCACGATAAATGGTAGGATTGGCTGTGGTCCAACCGGCAATGATCACGCAAACCGCTCCGGCAATTCCGGAGGCATTATAGGCTACCACTCCAGGAGCAAATTCCGAACTGTTGTTGGATTGCTGTAAGAAAAGGGCATAAAGAATTCCCGATGCAATCCATGCAAAATAGTGCCCGATGTACATACCTGTGGCAGAGGAAAAACCGTATTGCCATTTTTTTGCATACCTGAGAATGGACAGATCAGACATCCCGATATGCATTGCCATATTCGCGAACCAGGCAAAGAAAATCACATGCCAAATGGTAAATTGACTTTGGCCCCGCAATGGAACGCCCGACCAGATTTTTTCATTGGCAACTGGCCAGAGGTCAGAAAAAGAATCTACGCCTAATTGTGGCAAGACTGCAATTCCGGACGAAAGAAAGATCAGGATCATCCAGGGAGCTGCTACATTTGCAAAGCGAGATACCTGCTTATATCCAAACATGGCAACCAGCGTTGTAAAGGCTCCAACAAAAAATACGGTAGCGATCCATCCAAAACTATTTGGCAGCATGTCATGTAGAGAAGGCATCGAAAGTCCGAAAGGAATCCCTACGGCAGTGGCCGAAACAGCAATCATTGATCCTGCGAGGAAGCAAAACATAATGCCATTTACCAGGTTGTAGAGCTTCACAAGGTTATTCCCACAGATTTTCTCCAACTGAAAATATATGGTCATCCGGGCTTTTACGGCAATTGGGGCACACAAAAGACCCCAGCTTAGTACCGCAAGCAAATTTCCGATCAGCAAACCGAAAACCAGATCAAAGGCAGCTACTCCATGAGCGACAAAGAGTGGTCCGATGACAAATTCAGTCCCAGCCGTATGCTCACCAGCATACATACCAATAAAACTTTTTAGTCCTTTTAGCTTGGATCTTGGGATCGGTTCCCGTTCAAACTCATTTACGGAATCGAGTTGGGCCACAATGCCTTTTTTCTTCATATTTTGATTTTAAAAAGCGGGTGCATACTTCAGTCGATATGCAATATAATGGTTTTAAAAAACCGGTAAATCATGGAGTATCATGAATTATTGATAATTTTTACCATTCGGTTGGAAATACAATAAAATCGGTTTTTAACGGTTAAAATATCATAACTGAAATAGGAGGGCAAATGAAAAGATTTTTATTAGTTTCTATTTCCGGGCGAAACAATTCATTAGATTTATGATTTTTATTATTTTAATGACAAAAATAATTTTCAATTCCGATTAAATATGGCTTATCTGTTCAGGTTATTTATCCTGGGATTTATTCTTATAATCTCAATTACTCCGGGCATCGGACAATACGAGGTGGTGACTATTGCAAAGGATAACATAGGCGGAATTGGCCCTTGTCAACCCTCGATATTTATTAGTCCGAAATCTCCAAATATCATGGTCTCAAGCTTTATAAGTGAAAAGACCATGCAAACCAGTGGTACAAAAACAAGACACAATCGAATTTATTTGTCTAAAGATTTTGGAAAATCATGGAGCGCACGAAACGTAAAATCCCGGTATGGCGATTTTGGTGATCCCTGTATTATTGCGGATAACTCCGGTTATTTTTATTATATCCATCTTTCCGATCCCAAGAAAATGGGTTGGGAAGGCAGCATGGTGATGGACAGAATTGTTTGCCAGAGGTCGATAAATGGCAAATCGTGGAATAGCGGGGCTTCGATCGGATTAAATCCGCCCAAGAAACATGAAAAAGCCTGGGCCACATTCGATGAAACTTCTGGCAGAATCTATGTCGCCTGGACCCAGTACGATCATTATGCCTCTTCCAATCCACAGGATAGCGCCAATATTATGCTTTCGTTTTCCGATGATCGCGGCCTTACCTGGACACCATCGATTCGAATAAATCAATATGGCGGCAATTGTGAAGGCGGGTCCGCAACCCCAATAGGCGCGATACCGGTAGCCGGACCCGAACAGGAAGTGTATGTAACCTGGGCGTATGATGAAAAAATATATTTCGACCGTTCGTCCGACGGGGGAATTTCATGGTTAAAAAAAGATCGAATTGTCGCTGAGCAACCGGGCGGCTGGCATCCGGACGTACCCGGATTTGGAAAAGCTTCCGGTGCGCCTGTGAGTGGGGTAGACATAAGCTATGGCGATCATCACGGGACAATCTATGTGAATTGGGCCGATCAAAGAAATGGAGCGAGCGACACGGATATTTGGATTTCAAAATCTACAAATGATGGAGAAACCTGGTCAAAACCTATAAAAATAAATGATGATGAAACGGTGATGATGGGCAGACATCAATGCTACAACTGGATGGCAATTGACCAGATTACTGGCCATATTTACATTGTTTTTTATGATCGCCGAAATCATCCCGATAATAATACGGATGTATATCTTGCCATCTCAACAGACGGGGCGGAAACCTTTAAAAATGTGAAGATAAGCAAAACGCCATTTGAACCTGACCCCGATGTTTATATGGGAGATTATATAAACATTTCCGCATATGGAGGATTTGTGCGGCCTGTTTGGAGTTCCCTTCAGGGCGACCAGCTCAGTATTCTTTCCGCAATCATAGATCTGCGATAAGCAGGGTTTGTTTTCATATGTGAATGTCTAATTTGTTAATCTTAAACGGATTTGAATGTATTGCCCCGGAACATTCTTGAGGAAAATTTAATCCGAAAAATTCATAATTTTTCGGGTCGGGAAGCATCCTATTCGGGATCCTCCAAATTTGGGCTATTGTATTTTATGCCTCAGCGGGATTAATCCAACTTATTTATCCGCTCTCATTAAAGTGTGCGCTGCGATATTGGAAAATATGACGGACAGCTTCCAGACGTTGCCAGCCGGAAATTAATCTGACTATTTACAGCAATGCGCAACCGGAGAGATCAGTCGGATGGTGCGTTCCTTAGTTAATTTTATGAATCAAACCTGATCCAATAAATAAGAACGGCCAAAGCTACCGGACAAGTTTGAATGCTTTTTTCATGGCATCTGCAGTAGCATTTAATGCCGCCGCATCATCCATATCGCTCAGAGCCCGGTTAAACGGCTCGGCACGGGTTGGTCCATCATAATCAATTTCAACGAGCGCATCCATGAATGTCTGCATGTCGATTACTCCGGTAGCCATTGGAAGCTCACGTTTTCCGTCGAGCTGTTCGTCTGCGCTAAATCCTGCACGTGCATCATTAAGGTCAACAGTAATAATTTCTTCCTTGGATAGTGAAAGCAGGTCCGCCTTTGTCTCTCCTGCGCAGAACCAATGAAAGCTATCCAACTGCACACCTATATTTGGTTCGCCGGTACTTTGATATAACTCTTTGCATTCGGCAAGTGTATGGATAAATGCGTATTTATCGCGGGCCATCAGTGTTTTTGGGCCGACATATTCCAAACCGAATTTGATATCATAAACACCCAAAATTCTGGCGATCTCTTTCAATCGTTTGGAATGTAGCTTAAAGTTTTCGATGTATGTCAGATGAGCATGCGTTGGCATGATCCAAGTCGACATTCTGGTAACCCCGGCCTTTTGTAAAGCTTCCGCATGTTTTGGAAGTCCGTCTAATCCCTTTTTAAAAGTGGCTTTATCCTTTCTGAAATCCATGGGTAAACCGGATGCTCCCCAGGTGATATGTTTGGATTTCATCTTGGCTGCAAACTCATCAATTTGTCCATCGCTCCATTCGGCCAGAGTACCGGAATATGCGACTATGGATTCAAATCCATATTCAGAGGCTTTTTCGAGAAGCTGTTCCTGATCCAGTTTTACGCCTATTGCCCCCGGGTTTAACCCCATTTTAAATTTCCTTTCCTTTTTAATGGTCATCGCTTTTATGCCCGATAAAGAAATAAATGACAAAGCGGATGCAGCAGCAGTATTCTTAATAAAATTTCTGCGGTTCTTTGAGCTATTCATTGATAAGTGATTTATGGTGGCCTAAAAATGTAGCTCAAATTAATGCATTTCAGTCAATAATATAAAATCGTAAACGCTTAAAATGCAATGTCTAGATGTTGAACCAATACGTTAGCTTGGCAACCAGAGCCCTGTTTTTTGATTTGAACTGATCAGGAAAATAATTTTCGGTATAAACCATAAAAAAATCAGAAACCGGTGCATATCGATATTGAAGTCGCGCATTTACATTTACGTTGTCAATTTGACTATTATATTGAAAAAATGTTGTCAGGAAAATATCCTTGGTAAATGTAATATCAAGTCTTGGCCCCAGAAGCCAAATCGTTCCGCTTGAATGAGGAGCAGGTAATGAAATTTTGTTGTATGAATAATTGAGACTTGCGACACCCATTATTCCTAGCCGATAGTTCAATGTGCCGTCAAACCTAACTAAACTCCCATTATAAAACTGACCGATTTGGGTTTCCAGTTCAAAATAGAAGTTTTGTCGCCGGTCCGAGTCGTATTCGGCGACAAAACTTGTATAGTTATAATCACTACCTGCTTCAAGAGGAGGCCCTTCAATTGGATCGAAATCCTCAAATAAGAACGTATAATCATTTCGAATTCCTCCTGTAAATGTTGCACTGGATCCAAAGTTTAACTCATAATATGCAATGTACTGATGATCGGTTTTACCATAGGTGTGATTCCATATATACTCTGTTTTTACCCCGGGACCATGACTTGCAATGCTGCTTTTGGGATAGAAAAGAAATTGAATGCCGGGAGCTATCATATTATAATCTTTTCGTGGAGCAAACCCAACTTCGGGATTAAAGTTCTTGCCGACAATTCGATGGTCCCATTCCAGCTTTAGGGCCTGCACATCATAAAATATATTTACGCCATGGGCAAAGGCGCTTTTGTTATTGCCTGGCGAAATGGACTGATGATAGAACAGCTTTCCATACCATTTGTTGTTTGCAGAGGCTAGATTATAATCAATTCCCACCAATCTATTGTAGTCCGTTCTTGAAAAACCATTTGACAAGGTTGAGTCATTTTCCAGGATGTTCGTGGCTTGTTTGTTTATGCCAATTACGGAGATGTTTGACCTGGTAAACATCTGCCTTTGAATCGCGAAAACCGAATAATTAAACCCCGGTCTTAGAATGGATTCATCCTTTGCTGTTTGCAAATTCATTAGTCCGATGCGCCAATTTTTGTCAATCCTTCCACTCAATCTGGCTCCATAGTGAATTTTATTTTGCACAAACAGCGAAGTATTCGGATCCCTGGCGATACCAATCCTTCTCGAAAAGAACGGTCTGAGACCCGAAGCTCCAAATGATGCGAAAATATCCTGATTTTCAAGAAAGAATTGACGCCGTTCGGGGAAAAACAATTCAAACCTTGTAAGATTGGATTGTTGTACATCGGCCTCGACCTGGGAAAAATCAGGATTAAATGTAAGGTCCAGATTTAACGATGGAGTTACTGCAATTTTGAGATCGCCACCGATATTCCCCACATAATCCGTATCTGACCCTTCTACAAAATCTTTTGATACTAATCCGGATAGATAAGGTATCATTGAAATGTTGGCTCCGGGTTTTGGTAATGGTTCGTCGAAGGTTAAATCTCCGGAAAATGCAAGTGAGAAGATATTCTGATTTCTCGGAATATGATTCCATGTCGATCTTTCGGCAGTTTTGCTATCCAGTCTATAGAAATTTGCCTTCCATATTGTTGATCCGTCCCTATAACGTAATGTTTTGAAAGGTATAGCTATTTCTGCCGTCCAGTAACCATCATAGGTCCTGGCTTCGGAATACCATTTGTTGTCCCAGGAAAGACTAAAACCAGATTGAGATCCCGAAGCACCTGTGATCCCGGATAACAGACCTTCGCGCTGTACACCGTAGGGATTTATACCAAAAATCATCCCGTTGGTTTTATCTGAAAAGGGATCAAAAATCACTGAAATCACATCGTTGTGATTCCCCCTAAAATCCCTGCGCAAAGAAGTCGTCACCCACGGACCCGGCTCAAGGTCGATCACTTTAAAACCTACGTAAATAAACTGATCATCAAAGGTGATTTTGGCCTCTGAAATGGTATTGGAAGTCATTGTGTCCATCGGAAAATACTGCCAGAAATTTGTGGCAATGTTTGCATGTTGCCAATCCTGCTCATCCAGGATACCATCGGTTTTAATTTTTCCCAGGGCTTTTTTCACATGGAGCTGTTGAGTTTTGTTTGAATTATCCTGCCCGAATATTTGCATTTCCGGGGTGGAAATGATCAATACCCATAGCAATAAACTTTTGAAATTTTTCACAGATTTTATGATAGCACGAAAACTAGACACAGTAATTTACTAATTACAGAAATGAAAGGATTGACAATTGTCTGCTTTATTCCATATGGAATTAGTAATTGAGCGGGAAGCGTTTAATTTTGGATCAGTGATTCTGATGAGTTTTCTCGCTCGAGCACTCGCTCGGATTTCTTCTCAAGGCGCTGCGCTATGAGTAGCTTTGAGCGTTCTATCCTACTGACTGTCAAAAACATCGGATGGTTTTCTGTCGATTGAAAATTCATAACCTGTCCATTTTATTTGCTCACCTGCCTAGCCGGCAAAGGTAGGCCCAATGAAATGGCGCCAAAATCAAAGCTCAAGACACCCGCTGACTGCACAAGCCCACCCTGCGTAAAATGTTCTGTTTTTGGAAGGCCGGAGATTTAGTCGATGCGATACGAACATTTTGAAGGCCGTCCATCCCACAGGCCCGTCTTGATCCTGCGCTGAGTTTGGGTTTTCCCCGCCTGCAGAAGCTCTATGGATCTTCTTCGATTTGATATTCATACATATCCCCATAATATACACATGGATCCAAAATTTAGGGGTGTCCCTCAAGTTTTAGGATGGATCCGAGGTCTTTGGGAATTAATATTTCTCCGAGAATTTGAAAGTAAGCAAGAAGCGTTTAATTTTGAGCTTTACTTAAAGAAGCTAAGGAATAAGGCCTATATCCGGACAACTTATTCTGAATGTTTCATTTCGGGGTGTGGCGCAGTCCGGTAGCGTACTTGCATGGGGTGCAAGGGGTCGTGGGTTCAAATCCCGCCACCCCGACTGAAAAAAAGGCCTTTAGCGTTGTTCTAGAGGCTTTTTTTATACTTTCACCCAGAATCGTGCCACGAAATGTGCCACATATTGTGTACAAAACGTACATGTTTACTCACCCTAGTTTCTGAATGAAGTTCGGTTTTAATCTCGAAAAACTATCTGACGATATGTATCCCTATCGCCTAGCAAAATTGGTGAGTTTCGATAATAACATCCATAAGGATTGGTATATTGAATTTTGGGTATGGCATATTCAAAAGAACAAATTGCACTAATTAAAAAGGAAATTGAAAAAAGAAACGATCATCAGCTACAACTATTCATTGAATTTATTACTGCTTTACAAGACCTGGCCATGAAACAAGACTTATTAAAGTTGAGCATTTGGAATATGACAGACTATTTATTCCTGCATACAATAGTAAAAATAAAAAAGGCGATTGGGTAAGTATACCAAGGATATTCAGAAACAAGCTTGAACGTATGGAATTAAATAGATATCCTGGCGAATATTTTCTTTTCACAAAAGACCAAAGACCTGGATTGGTCCCCGTTGGAATTAATTATTTTTATAGGCGATATGCGAAAATATTGGAAAGCACTGGGCTTAAAAATTCAAGCTTTAAATACGATATTTATGGATTTAAACATTCCGGTAATATCAATATGTACTTGAGTGGAGTGCCTTTGGATGTTATTCAGAAGCAAAACAGGCATCAGAGTATAGACCAGACTATCCAATATTTGAGAAACCTGGATCTGTTTCGTACATCTGATGCCTTCGACGACGTGAAATCATTTTAACTCAATCCATAAAATAAATAATCTATACTTCTTTCATTTCACTAAATATATCCAGCAGATCAAACAATGTCTGGTTAGCATTGCTTATTTTAATCCGTTGAGAGCCTGCATTCTCAGGAAAATTCACCTGGCTAACTTACCTGTTAAAATGGATTAAATCGCTGAATAATTTGAAGACCGGCAAGCTTCTATATAGTTGGTTTAGGTCAAATAATGAGGATAAAACCTCAGCCGGTCCCAATCATGGATAGTTATCTGTAAAATGATCCCTAATTTAAAAAACATTAGAAAAAGTATCTTTTACAATTATTTTCCGTTTGTGGAAGATCTCAAAAATTGGCCAATTTTATTTTTTTATATCGTATTAACACGTATATTCTTTGGGGTTTGCCCTTGCAATTTTGTATAGAAGATAAATCATTCCTATGTTGTTTAATAAAGGTGATTTGGTGCGTGTTGTCCTTGGAACAAGAGTTGCGAAAATCACTGGCTTTGAATATGATATTTACTTGAAAAAAGAAAAGGTTAAACTTGAGTATCAAGATGGCTCTATATCCTGGGCCTCCGAAAATGAATTATTATCGTATGATCACCCCGACCTTGATCGTATCGCAGACGTCTGGAAAAGGCTTATGAAGAAAGGTTGGAAGCATATTATAGTGATACAAAAAAGCGGGGATCCTAAACTCTATCATAAAGCGTGTAAAGACGTTAATGAGCAAGATTTCAACTACCCCCTATTTCCTCTCAATTTCAAATTCACCAATTCAGCGTAAAAAATGCATATTGAATTTCTTATACGATCGCCATATACATGAGTGTTGCAACAATTACTGATATCATTACTCAACTTTTGCAACTCCTATCAACTAGTCAAAAAAACTAATGTAGAGAGTCAATCATATTTGCACCAACAATGCTTAGGCTCATCTTAAAGGTCAAAAAATTCAAATTAGCTAAAGTAAGTAGTCAGGTTAAACTAAACACCTTAAATTCTATTTCTATCATTGCAAACATAACCGTGAGTAAGGAGTTAAAAAATATCAATCTTTGATGTTTTTATGTATATTTTTTGTTTTATCCCGATTTAAATACTGCACTCTCCACACCCTACCTGAATAGTAGAATGCGAAGTGTTTCCATCGATAAACATTTTTAACTCGTCTTCACCCCACCATCGATCACTTTTTGTTCCATGAGCCGGTTAAATTCTCCGGGCTGATGGAAGGTGTTTCAGCATTCGATGTGTTAAATACAAAAACTTTACCTCACCTCACACTTCAATCATCAGATAATCCAGGCCAATCTTGTGTTCATCTGCGTGCTTAGCTTTGAGGCGAGCCACCAGCTTCACTCTATTTTGTCCTTTAGGTAAAATGATGTTTTCTGATTTATACTCTTTCAAGCCGAGCTGTTCATTGTTAAAATCTAGGTTTTCAAAAACCAACTGGTCGTTCAAATAAACATCGGCCGCACCATAGTTTGGTCCGTTTGTAAATACCATCCTCAAAGTTCCGGTTTGTTCTTGCGAAACGTTGAAGTTCGTCACAAGTTTGTCTCCTTCTTGAGCACCTGTCCATAACAGGTGATTCTGGGCACTCCATTCGTGTGAAAGAAAAGCTTCATTAATTGCCTCACCACCACTAACTTTTTCCCAAGCGAAATTCTCGGCTTCATAACGCTTGGCGAGTTTAACCGGTATTTGAACATCTTCTATATTGTTGGTGTATTCAGCCTTTGAATCGTATGTACCATACCAGAAAACAGTTGGTGCGTAGTCCATCTTTATGTTGCTATCCCAGTGCCATAACTCCATGTCGAAATGATACGAAGAATTGAACGGTATCACATCCAGCATGCGCCAACGGCTCATAGTACTCATCCCCGGACTTCGGTTTCCTTCTCCACAAGGCTGAGCCAGAAACGGCATGGAAAAATTGACGACACTACACCAGGCATAGCCATAGTAATCTTCTGTTCCTGTTCCAAAATGTGATGGGAAACTTTCGCCATCTACATATATCTTTTCATCACCTTCCCCCCACCATAATTTACTATTGTTAAACAGGGTTAAAGCATCGCCTACATGTTTGCCTTTTCCTTTGATAGAAATAAAGTTCACGTCTTGTTTTTCCTTCGTAGCAATATCATGATACAAACGCCAGTTGGCATAAAAATACAAGCTCTTATCATCCCACTTCCAATCGGATGTGTGGATATCCATCTTCTTAATTTCCACATCCTGTTCGCCATGGTTGTGAATTGCTATTTGAGCCGATTGCTTAAACGGCATCGGAAACCACATCGTCATCTCTCTCTCATTGGTTACGCGGCTATAACCCGATTGATACGGAGAAATCTTATAACCTGTACCAAAGAAATCGCCCACAGGTACCCAAACCGTTTTTTTGCCATCAAACGTCATACAAATAACGGTTGAACGCAATGCCTGCTCCATATTATCAGTATTTATCTTAAGCGAAAACTGCTTTATGGCCTTCGATCCTTCTATAGACGTTGACAAGGATTTATCAGGGGCAATTCTACCACTTTCGGTAATTTGTTTCAGCTCTTCTGATTTTAGTTGTGGATCTTCTAATTTGGCTTTGGCTTGCTTAATGGCTTCAGCATATTTACCATTCTCCCAATCGCCTTTTTGGTAGGTTTCCACCTCAGTCCCTTCCGAATAGCTGCGGTAATTAATCTGATAATAGAGAATATCACCCATATAATCATACCATGTGGGCTCCGAAACCCGGTCTTTATCCTCTTCATAGGTTATTTTACAATGTTTGGCATAAGGCAAAGGAAAATACAGGTTGTGCCCGGAAAACCATCCTCCATGTTCGAAAAAAGCCGCCGTGGTTTGCGAAAATGGTGTGCCTACAAACTGGTTCTCAGAAATAATCTCATCAATTCTGCCCTCTATCTGGGGTGTTTCGGAATGGTCGAAATAGAAACGATATGTTCCCATTGAGAAAGTTTTGGCGTGCCAGGCGTGCCAGATACGCACAATTACACCCGGACCATTGGCATCCAACAGCACATATTCCACACGTCCATCATCCAAAGTATCTACCCGATCAAACTGACAGGCATCAGAATTATGGAACCATCCTTCTTCATCCTTACTAACAGCTTCTCTTGAGTAACTGCTGGACTGAAGCGTTTTAAAATCATCGTCCAGATGGGCTAACCTGTTCTTATCGGTCATTTCATTCAGAAGCGTCTCTATGGTTACTTTTTTCTGGGCTCGAGCATTACATGTACCCAGCAATAGAGGCAAGGCCAATAACAACAAATAATAACTTAATTTCTCCTTCATATCATTAATTTTTTGTAAATAATTATAGAATGCAATACTCTCATAATTAGCCGCTATACTATTGGTTGGCCCCTTTTCAACTATAACTCGAATTGAATCTATAAAAGACACCAGATCTGTTAAATGCCAACGATACGCGGATGCATAACCCATCTCGCCCCTATCAAATTTTGGAAATACATGCAATGGAAAGCAGCCCGCATTGTTTCGTCGTCCGGGGACTGAATCCCAACAACAGTCAAAATATTTTTCTTTTCCTGTTCCATGAATACGCATTTCTCCGTCACATGTAAATATTTCGTCACCTTCCAGCCAAACCGGTAATTGAGTAGTAGCCAATGCATCATGAGTTGCTGCCTCTGTTTTTACCCACACATGTCATCTAAAAATGAGTAATGGTTCACTTGAAACAAAAATTTTTAATGATCAAAACTTTATTACTCTGTATTATTACTAGAAAAGAGGAAGGCATTCCATATACCTTCCTCTTTGATGTTTATTCTATTACTCTTTTTTAATTCCAGCCTGGGTTTTGTTCTAGGTTTTCATTTAGTTGTAATTGATTTAATGGCAATGGGAATAGATAATGCTTTTGTTCAAATTGTCTGTTTACAGCATCATCAGCAATTACATGACCATCCTCGTCAACTTGTATATCAACACCTACCACTATTTGATCGCTTGGAGGAAATGTAGGCCACTGAGTTCCTTCAAACTTGACCCCTAGCAATGATTTTGGCAATGCGTTTTCTGCCTCTTTCCATCTCCTTAGATCGTTAAAACGAAAACCTTCTGCAGCCAATTCTATAGTTCTTTCTCTCCTTATCTCCTGCTTCATATCCAACCCATTGGCAGTTACAAAAGCATTTGTTAAATCAGGCATTCCTGCCCTTTCCCTTAATTTGTTGATCGTATTATCAAGTTCACCATCTGTTATTGCATCATTTTTTTCAAATAATGCTTCAGCTAGATTCAGGTAAACCTCGCCAAGTCTTATTTCTATATAGTCATAATAACTGCGCCCTAAAATACCGGCATCTTCCGTATCTGACTGGAATTTAAATGGCAAATACCCACTTTTAGTTGGTCCGTTGGTACCACCTCCAATTACGACAGTGTATACCCGCTCATATCCACTGTATATAACAGTAGAACCAGGGATCATAATTGATTGTGTCATTCTGGGATCACGATCTATAAATTCAGAATCTATTAAGTCATATCCCTGGAATAATGATGATTTATCAATAGGTAAACCATCAGCACATAGGTACATATCCGCCAATACTTTTGTTGGGCTTGCATTATGCGCATCTACAGATCTAGTGGTTCCATGCGTTATATTTAGCTCATTACTATATTTGCGGACTAAGATATTTTCGCTGCTCCCAGTGCCTCCTTCGATAAACAAGTTGTAATAACTTTTAGTAACGCCATCCGGATGCGTATAAAGTGCATATTCGCCCAGATCTATTACCGCCTGAGATGCTTCAATGCATGTTGTCAAATAAGCATCTGCATTGCCGGTTCCATGGTATTTTGCCCAGGTGCCTTCAAACAGCGCAATCCTTGATTTTAATGCCAAAGCAGCTCCTTTACTTATCTTTCCTTTATCAATATCTGCTATGTCACGTTCATTTGGCAAATTGGCCGCCGCCCAATCTAAATCATCAAAGACAAAAGCTACAACATCAACTCTGGGAGTCCTGGGCGCGTATAATTCTTCTGAATCAATATCCAGTACACTCTGCACTAAAGGAACATCTCCAAATTTGGATACCAGTGCGAAATAAGCACGGGCTCTGAAAAAACGAGCCACTGCAGCATACTTTGCAATATCAGATTGTATTTCGGTAGCTATTTCATAATTCTCAAGCAACCTGTTAGTAGCCCTGATTAATGCGTAACTATTATTCCAAGTAGCATCTTCCTGAGGTTCAATATACGTACCCCCACTAACCTGGTCTGTAAAATTACCAACATAGGTATCCGAATTTCGATCTAACGTTCCTCCACCGTGATTTCCCAAACTATGATAAAACTGAGTTGCCGCTTTCTCGAAATCTTCCTCTACTTTCCAAAAAATCTCATCAGAGATTGTATCCAGCGGCGACAGATCTAAATCATCATTACAAGCACTGAATAAGGATCCTATAAATAAAAATATTATTATTAATCTACAATTTTTCATCGTAATTGAATTAAAAGGTTAGACTTAAACCTAAAGCAAATCGCTTCATGAACGGATAAATGCTATGACCTCCATCTGTATTTTCCGGATCATAACCACCATCAACATGGGAAAGCGTAAACAGGTCTTCTCCACTAAAGTAGAATCTTACATTTTGAAGACCTGCCTTCTGGGAAACATCATTGGGAATTGTATAACCCAACTGAATATTCTTCAATCGGATGTAAGCTCCATTAATCCTATTCATCGAAGAATATTGATAATTCCAACCATTCGAATCACCCATTGTTAACCTTGGATATTTTGCATCAGGATTCTCAGGTGTCCAGGTATTGCCATAGAATCGTTCCAAAGGCTGTAACCACGGACGAACCCATGGGTACTCAAAACCACCATGATAATAGATGGTTCTCTTCGCAACTCCCTGGATAAAGGCAGAAAAATCAAATCCTTTGTACTTAGCTGAAACATTAAAGGCATAATTGTAACGTGCTACATTTGTACCCAAATCAACTATATCTGCATCATTACCCTCCGAATCTGCTGCTGAGATCCTACCGTCATTATTAAGATCTTTAAATTTAGCATCACCAATTCCAAGGTGAGATGGAACCCCTTCTAATTCTTTATAGGCATCTAATTCTTCTTGATTTTGAATAAAGCCATCAATTTCATACCCAAAATAAGTACCAATCGCATATCCCTCACGGTTATATTGTCTATTGACCTCCGCAATGTCAGCACCGTCCAAATCAACTAATTTATTAGTATTATCATCAAGAATTGCTGAAACAGAGTATGAGAAATCATCACTTATCCTATCTTGCCATCCCAGCGACAATTCAAAACCCTTGGTTTCAAGAGTACCTACATTTAGTTGTGGTGGAGCACCACCGAGTACCGCTGGAAGATTTACATTCAAGAGCATATTTTCATTTCTCTTCTTATAGATATCGAAGGTTCCAAATAGTCTTGAATCTAAAAATGCAAAATCAACACCCAAATTGCTAGTGGTGATTTCCTCCCAGGTTCTTATCTGCGAAACTAATTTCCTTTCCCATGCACCTGGAGCCTGTTGGATGCCCCCGAATGGATACACACCACCTTGATCAATAAGAGCAATATAGTCATAGAAATTACCATCGTCTTCGTTAAAATCCTGGTTTCCACTTGTTCCACGAGATAAGCGAAATTTCAAATTGTCAAAGACACCAAGATTTTTGATAAAGTCTTCCTCAGAAGCCCTCCATGAAAGCGCAGCGCCATAAAAGTCACCCCATCGCACATCGCGGTGGAAAACGGAGGTGCCGTCACGACGATAATTCACCTCAGCGTTATATTTTGATTTATAACTATAACTCAACCTCGAATACAAGGATGAAATAGCCCAGTGGTAAGCGCCTTGATTATTATATTGCTCATCAGTACTTCCCAGATTTAATGTCCACAGCTCATTTTGTGTATAATCAAGTCTCTCTGCCCATACATTATCTTGTTCCTTATTTTCATGAGAAGCACCAACCATTAGACCTACCATATGCTGATTAAATTCCTTGCGGTAATCTAAATAGCCGGTAAAGTTCTTATAAAGTCCTTCATTCCTATTTAGGTTAGAAAAACTACGCCTTCTTAATAAACCGGCTGGCTGATTTCCCCAAAAAAATGACTCGATAACGGGGCCATATCTATCTTGTTTAAAAAAGGTTTTGTTTACACCAAGTTGTCCATACGCTGTTAACCCATCAATAATATCATACTCCAACAGAATATTTGCATTGAGGTTATCCGATGTTCGAGTCCACTTACCATTTTCCTTATCAGCCAGTTGCCTTGGGTTTGCTTGCCCCCATTGCGAAAGATAGTTCGAACCATCTTCAGTTCTGTTGGGCAGCCAAACAAACCTACTTACAACCCTATTGAATATCCCATTTACACCTGCTGCCGGTTGAATCGATTCAAGATTCTCATAACTCAATTTTGTTTTAAGTCTTAAATTATCAGAAATATTAAAACCATAATTTAACCTTAAATTTATGCGATCTGCCTCATCATAAGCATCTTTTAAAATACCGTTAACCTTCACATATCCCACAGATAAATTGTAGTCGGTATTTGCTCCCCCTCCAATTATATTCAGGTTATGATTCCATTGCGATCCAAAATCCTTATATAAAAGAGACTTCCAATCCTCTTCAACAGTAAATATGCGAGCATTTTCACCAGGCCCCCACAGGGCATAAGCAAGTTGCTCGCCTCTGGCTATTGCGTCGGCAACTTCCGGGATTGCCCATTCAGAAGTACCCCCTGTTGCCTCCACTGCTTCAATTTGCATTTCTGCATACTGCTGCATATTCACAGTATTAATAAAGTTTAATGGCTGGTTCAATGAATATGAACCGTTATAATTTATAGCCAGGGGTTTATTATTTCCTCCTGTTTTGGTTGTAATCAATACAACTCCTCCCGCAGCGCGGGCACCATAAATAGCGGCAGAAGCATCTTTTAAGACAACAGTACTCTCAATATCGTTAGGATTGATATTATTAATGTTACCCTCGATACCATCAATCAAAACTAGCGGGGAATTACCTCCAGCACTTGTTGAAGAGGAACCTCTTACTTGCAAGTTGTAGTTTTCCTGTCCTGGTTGTCCGCTACTTCTGGTAATTGTCAGACCAGGCAATGTACCTTGCAAACCACTAACAGTGTTTGTTATTGGTCGTGATTCCAGTACTTCACCTGTGACCTTAGAAACAGCACCTGTGATGGTATTAATGGATTTTTGACCATAACCTATCACCACAATCTCTTCCAAAGCTGTGATATCCTGCACCATGGCAAGGTCTATAACAGTTTGGTTACCTACCACAATTTCCTCCTGCACATAGCCAACAGAACTGAATACCAATATAGATTCCGTTCCTGGTACTTCCAGGGAATAATTGCCTTCTACATCAGTGACAGTACCTTGTGAAGTTCCTTTTACAATCACATTTACACCAGGGAGCCCCTCCTGGTCCTCAGAAGAAGTAACCTTACCGGTTATTGTTCTACCTTGTAGTGAAATTTCAATCATTTCTACATTGTTTCTGAGATCAGATTTTGAGGCATGAGTCACTGATATATTGTTGTTAACTTGCCTAAACTTTAATTTTGAAGTTTTGGAAATGTTCATCAGCACTTCAAAAACAGGCAAGGATCCTTTTTTGTCTATCTTTATCAATTGATCCTTATCAATGTCCTTCTCTAGATAAAAAAAGGTGAAATCAGTATCCGATTCAATGATATTGATTACTTCTTTGAGGCTCTGTTCTTCCGCTTGAATTTCTATATAGGTATCACTAATGCTTTTGTATTGAGCATTAGAATCAAATGCAAATAGCACCCCGATAGTAAGCATTTGAGCAACCAAGCCATATGTAGAAAGTTTTATAGCCATAATTGCATAACGTATTAGTGTTAATTTCATAATTTTGTCATGTTTTGTTAAACATTTTGTTTTTCAAATAATTCCAAGTTCCTGAATATTTGGTGACGCACATTTTCAGGAATGATTTTGCCCCGGATTATAATTCTTCTGGGGCATTTTTTTTAGCTCGTATCAAACATTTTTCACATGGTTAAAAGTTTATTTCAATCTTATTGGCACTGAGGAATTTGTACTCGAATTGATAACTATCACTAAGCACCATCATGATATTTTCCAGTGATTGATTCTTAAACCTTCCGTTCGCTTTGAAACCTTTGGACCTCCATCCATTATTTACCACAAACTGAACATCAAACCAACGCTTTAATATTTCCAGGGATTCATCTAGTGACTTACTTTCAATATAGATTATGCCATCAACCCAAGCAGTTTTCGACACAATGTCAAAAGATTGTTTCTTCAACTTGTTCGAAGAAATTGACACTTCTTCACCAGGAGTTAACTCAACTATCTCTCCATTCTGAATTGATCCATTGAGAGGTTCAACTTTAACTTTGCCGGTAACTAGTGAAACTGTTGTTTTCCCATTTACCATTTTCGTTCTCACGTTAAATGAGGTTCCTAATGCAGTAGTTCTAGCTGAATCGGAAATGACCATAAAAGGATGATCTGGATCTTTCTTCACTTCGAAAAAACCTTCACCCGCTATATGTACTTCTCTTGTGTCTACACCAAAATCTTCGCTATACCTGATGGTTGAACCCGGAAATAGCTTCACTACAGATCCATCCCTAAACTTGAAAGAGGAAATGCTGCCAAGCGGACTTTGCTTTTCTATCATTGTAACTCCGGGAGAAACAATTTCAGAATGTCTTGTAAAATCTCTTAAAACTAAAATCAAAAATAGAATAGATATACTTGCTGCAATGCCATATAAATAGAGCTTAGTTTTTTTTGATTTTTCTTCTCTTTTACCAAAATCGTTTTCTTCGAATATTTCTTTTTCGATTGAATTCCAGACATCAACCTTTTCTTCCTGCAATAATTCTTTTGACCCAATTGAAAATGGAATATAGATTTCTCTTGCTTTCCTGATTGCTTCTTTTCTTCCCTGTTCTCCATTCTCCCATTGTTTCCAAAACTCAATGCAATCTTCATCAGGATCAATTATCAGCTTAGTGAAATACTCATCCCTTAATAACTCTTTTACCAGTTTATCAATATTATCCATAAATACTGTTTATCTTTTGTCAAAGAAACATCAATAGAGTAGATCTACTCCATTTAAGAAAAAAATTATAAAAAAATCCAGATCTTCTTCTAAATCACCAAACGGATTACTTGGTTAGGTGGTGCTTGAGGACTTTTAGCGCAGAACTTATTTTATTATAGACCGATTGTTTGTTAATTCCCATGATTATGGCAATATCTTCACAAGTGTAACCATGGAAAAACCTTAAATTTATTGCTTCAAGTTTGGATTTAGATAACTTGCGCAGAACTGAGGGGAGCCCATGTATTCTTTCATCCATAACCTCTTCTTCAATTGATTTATTGATCAGCACCTCAAAATGGCTTGAACTAAAAATACTCAAGCTTTTCTTTTCCCTCTTTAGCATACGTAGAAGTTTTCTTCGAAAGGAAACAAAAAAGTAATTTTTTATCTTAGTTACTTCCCCAAGTTTGTTTCTTTTTTGCCATACTTCAATGAACAAATCTTGAATACAATCCAAGACCACTTCTT
The DNA here is from genome assembly GCA_022360055.1 of Cytophagales bacterium. Classification (GTDB taxonomy): domain Bacteria; phylum Bacteroidota; class Bacteroidia; order Cytophagales; family Cyclobacteriaceae; genus JAAUQL01. The sequence continues at coordinate 43,851 of JAKSDO010000241.1, forward strand.
TATCCCCACCCAGTGATATTCCGTATTTGTACAAGTCATCAACATTTTGCTCATAAATATGCCTGTATGCAACAGGACTACCACCCTTAAATGCTCTCCAAATATCGAGTTCATTTATATCCGTATCAACACCCTTAGCAGAATGAAGGAGTATTTGATTTCCATCATTCCTTGGCGCTGTATCATCTAACTTAAACTCTGCCTTCATTTCTGAGTGTTAAAGCACATACTCGAATGCATGATTTACAAAATTATGCACAAAAAATGAACAATAAAATGTAGATTATTGACTCTTTTATGTAGAATCTGCATACTTATGATTTAAATATACCTAATATTATCTTAGCCTTGGCAAAATCAAAAAAACTATAATCGAATCAAAATGACTCTCCTTTCCGTTAATTCGAAACTTACCATTTTCTAGTATTTGTATTCACTTTTGTTCAACAGGCTTTTCCTTAAGTTAACTACTTCGAGACCTCAGGTCATTGATTGTTAAAATATTTCTAATTGATAATCCTACTTTGTCATATTTAATAAAGAAAGCCCCTGTTGTGTGTTTTCACAAACAGGAATCAATGGATTAAGTTGTTGGTGACAACACACAGTAACGGCAAGAATCTAAACTTGGCAAAGCAGAAAAAATTTGATTTTAGCTTCCTGTATTCACTTTCCCTAACTTATCAGCAAATTTCCTTTCGGTTTCAGGTTGGCCCACTGCATTTGTTAAAGAACCCTTATCCCAAAACTCTCCACCCCGTTATCACTCCTTCACTTCCGGACACTTAGAAAACACCTCTCTGGCTATTATACTTTCTATTGTTCTCACCATTTTTGGTCACATTATAACCTGGCATTTTCTGAACCAGGAAATGTACATGATCATTATCTGTCCCAACTTCCAAAACCTTCATCCCAAATTCACCACCTATTGCCATAACCATTGTAAAAATTACAGATGTGATCTGCTGGAAACCTAAATAATGACTTTTATCAATAAAAGAATAAAAAAGTATTATTGAAATAATGAATTTAATAGCTACTAATATGATTTTTGATTGCTATCGCCCAAGACACCTAAAAACTGCCCAACACTCTGGAGTGGTGAAAAGTTCGTTTGGTAAATTCCAAAGAGATTCTTGTAATTCTTGAATATTGATTCGTACTTCTTTGGGCAATTTACTTAGCTGTTCACTTTTTAGCAGAAATTGCTTCCATCGTCCTTTCCTAAGCATTCCCTGCATGGAGGTTAATCCACGATCAGGTGTGACCTGTCCGGAAATAAACCAACTTGCTAATAGATATGTAGTTAAAGCAGCTAATGTATCAGGGACTGCCCAAAGAGTTCCAATTACTGTTTTAGCCCCGGCAATTCTAAATGCCATATCTATTCCATAATAATCCTCCCAACCTTGATTAATATTTCCATCAAGAGCAGTTTCGCAAGCGGCCAAAATAACAACTGGCCTGCTATATAGAGTCCAATCCTTTATGATATCAGCAGTTACTTTGCTGCCACTTATTTCGAGATAACTATATTGCCAACCTCTCATACTTGTTCTTCCATGTGCACTCCAGCTTAACCAAATGCAATCAGAAAAATCTTCATCAAACTCTGTTATAACTTTTTTTACTAGAACTTTTATATTTTGAGATCTCAACTGCTGCTTAATCACATTAAGATTATTTTTTTCAAATTCAAGCCACTTTAGATTCGATGTGTCATCCTTAATTGCTATTAACTTTGGAGATCTTCCTTTTTTATTTTTTCTCTTAAACTCATTGAACGCAAGTTGGCCTGAAAAAATCAATTCGCATAATGATGTTGAATAACTCATGACTTTAACATAGTCATGGATATATTCACCATTTCTAATTGGAATAGCATGGAGCGGCAGGAAGTTAATTAGTCTGTCCGGGAGGAATATCACCTCCGTCGGGGCATGAGGATTCAATAATAATGATAGGATATGAGCCCCTAAAAATTGTAGATCTTTCCGAATAGATTCAAAACTAAAATTTCCTCCTAATACTTTATTTGTATTTGTCTCGAGACTGAATTTGAATTCATCCTTTAATCCAACCATATATGATAAACCATATAAAATGTTGCCATAACCGACGATACCTCCATAACCTTTTCTTTTGCCACCATTCCTTGCAGCAAAAATTGCCAGACGATTTTCAGTTAAAAAATGGAAAGTTATTATTGTAGTATCATGCTGTCGCTTATTTAAAAATTGAGCAACATCTATCGGCGAAACTACTGCATCAAGAAAGGCAATAGTGTCAAGTCCTGACATATGTGCTTCATGCCTTAGCAATTCATGGGAGGAAGCCACAGACTTAGCAGCATTAAGTGCACAGAATGTTTCATCAATTGAAACACGTCCGCATTTCATGTCGTCCAACATAGCAATGGAGCTATTCCTCAGCAATTCTGTATTATCCTTTATAAATGCCTGACGTTCTTCATAATCAAGCATTACACCAGCCATTTGAATTACTTCCCAAAATTTGCGTACATATTCAGGTAACTCATTCATTTTACCTTTTGAAAATTGATCGTTTTTTTATTCAATTAAATAATATATTTTGAAGTTGATGTGTATCACGATCCAAGGTCGTTGTATTAAGCACTTCTGGATCTGAAAAAACAATCCAAGAGATAATAGGAAGATTGATGTCATTACTATCATCAGCTTTATTTCGTGTTTTCCAAGTCAGTTCGTCCTTACTAACCCTAATAAGAGCAATCCCATGTTTTGAGGCATAATCAATTGCTCCTTTTTGATAGTTTGATGTTGAAAAAATAATTCCTTTCTGAGCACCTATGGTACGAATTCGATCATTAAGTACCTGAACCACATCACGCTTTATAGAATAATGATGACACTTGCATTCAACCAATACCTTAAAATTTGTACCAAATACCTCAAAACAAGCCACAACATCTATCTCATACTCACCATCTAAACCAATAAGTTTAGCTCTATGTTCTGCTTTAAAATTAGTTAGGTCCTTCCCTAGATTGGAGAGCAATTTGTAAACATGCTTTTCGAATTGAATTGGAGAGAGTAAGGGACAGGTTGAATGAGATTCCATTTCTATAGATTTTTTCTCTATTGCATAATGCAGTATTGAACTAATCAACTTATATCTATAAGATAGTCTATTTTGATCAATAATTTATGATGAATTATGAAAAATGGATACTTTCGCTACCTAGTGAAAGAACTGGGGGAGGCTACATAATAGTGAATGCTTTAATCCCATCAAATATGGGTAGATTTTTGCCACTTATTTTTAATGGGCGAAAAAAGACACGTACTTTATATTGATTTTGAAACTTTAAATTCTAATATTTTGAGGAGGCAATGAATTTTTCCATTTTTTACTAACATTGACCTATCAGTAAAGAAGTTTATTTGGATAGCTTAAATACTCAAAATGATTCCGAAAGTCAATAAAATTTGCCCAATTTTACTTATACTTACGCTACAGTTTTTTCCCATCAAGTTAATTCATTTGGTATCAAAATGCAGGTGAGTTAACCGGTGAGTCTCAATAAATAGCTCATTGTAAAAAATTGGAAAATAGAGGGTTATGGATTACGTTGTAATCCCGCCGCCCCAACAAAACCCACTGATAGTCAGTGGGTTGTATTTTTTGCGGATATATTTTCAAATACTTATTGACATTGTCTAAAAAGGCTAACTCTAATTAAGTATTGTCAACCGCTACTCGTTGATCCTTCTTATTAGGAAAAAACGGCAATTCTATTGCCTTCTTTCAGTATAACCATCTCATAGAGGATCAAGTCGGGATTCTTACTTGTTGAGGCTTATGTCCCAGAACCGCAACCTACATTTACTATAATAGATTAATGCACTAAGCTCAATTTTTCAATTCGTAGTTAGTACATCTCCCACATCCAGTAGCCATCTGTAAATATCAGGTCAAATCAATATATTGTGAACATAGTAACATTATCTTGGTAAATTTTCTGTTTCTATATTCCCCCGACCTACACGCCTTTCTCTGTTAACAGCATAGTTTTCGTAATTCGTATTTTTCACAAAAACATAAAGCATAGTTTTTTAGTAATAATGATAAACTTAATAGTCAGAATATTTTAAAATTATGACAAATGGCATGTTTTTAATGCTACTTCTTGATTTCCTTTGCAGTGAAAATTCAGATCAACTGATAAGATAAGTTTACGTATTAAATTAAAAGGAATTTATTATTGTGAAAAATCACCTTTAAAAGTAAATGAATGACAGTAGCGGAAAAGATAGAATTATTAAAGCAAAAAAGAGAGCAGGCTCAACTCATGGGAGGCAAGGACAGAATTGCCAAACAGAAGAAGAAGGGTAAGCTTACGGCACGAAAGAGAATTGATTTACTTTTTGATAAAGATACCTTTCGTGAGGTTGATATGTTCGTAAAGCATCGTTGCATAAATTTTGGTCTTGAAAAGGAAGAAATCACTTCAGATGCAGTAATTGTAGGACATGGAAAAGTAAATGGCAGGGTTGTTTTTGCATTTTCTCAGGATTTCACGTCCAGGGGGGGGTCATTAGGTGAGATGCACGCAGCGAAAATCTGCAAGATCATGGATTTGGCAGTAAAAGCGGGAAGTCCGGTTGTTGGCCTCAATGATTCAGGTGGAGCCAGAGTAGAAGAAGGAGTGGATGCGCTAAGGGCTTATGGAGATATCTTTAGGAGAAATGCGAAAGCCTCTGGTGTTATACCTCAAATATCGGCCATTATGGGGCCATGCGCAGGAGGAGCAGTTTATTCGCCTGCCATGACTGATTTTGTCTTTATGGTTAAGAAGAATAGTCATATGTTCATCACCAGTCCCTATGTAATCAAGACTGTGACAGGAGAGGAGACTACCTTTGAGGATCTTGGTGGGGCGATGGCTCACAACACCAAGAGTGGAAATGCACACTTTGCCTGTGAAAACGACGAAGAAACCATAGAGTCGATTCGTGAATTGCTAGACTACTTGCCCAGCAATAATCTTGAAGAGGCGCCGGATATCATGATGGATGACGACCCGGCCAGAACTTGTGATGAGCTGGATACTATCATTCCTGAAGATGCCAAGATGCCATATGATATGAAAACCGTCATAGAATCTGTACTGGACCAGGGTCATTTTTTTGAGGTACATCAGCACTATGCTGAAAATGCCATAGTAGGATTTGGTCGGCTAAATAATAAATCAGTAGGCGTGATCGGAAATCAGCCACTTGTGCAGGCCGGTTGCCTTGACATTGATGCTTCCGATAAAATAAGTCGTTTTGTTCGTACTTGTGATGCATTTAATGTGCCCATCATCACTTTCGTGGATGTGCCGGGCTATCTCCCAGGTGTTCAGCAAGAGTTAGGTGGTATCATTCGGCATGGAGCCAAGCTCCTGTGGAGCTATTCAGAAGCATCGGTTCCCAAGTTTACCGTGGTCACAAGGAAGGACTATGGTGGAGCATATCTTGCCATGTGTGCCAAATCCTTAGGTGCAGACATGGTATTTGCGTGGCCTACTGCAGAGATCGCAGTGATGGGCGCAAAAGGAGCAGTAGAAGTTATATCTACTTACAGAAGTGAGATCAATAAGGCCGAGGACAAAGAGGCTGCAAGAGCAGAAAAAATTGAAGAGTATGAGAAGGCTTTTAGCGTACCTTACCTGGCTGCAGAAAGAGGATATATTGATGCAGTGATCATCCCTCACGAAACAAGGATTTGTCTCATTGAGGCTTTGGATGCAATGGCATCGAAAACTGAAGTTTCACCACCGAAAAAGCATGGAAATATTCCTTTGTAAATGCTACCAAGTGGTTCGAACGGCACCATATTTTTACCAACGTCAAAAACTTAAGAAGATGAAAGTTACAATCGAAAAAAATTCAAACAACTTAAAAAGTTTATCAAACAAAGGGCTTGAAATGACAAAAAGAGAAAAACTGAAAAAAGTAGTTGCAGTAGCAGTAGCCTACTATTTGGAAGAGGAGCAAAAAAGTGCCTTATCATTGACAAATGGTGGAGCAAATAGAAGGTGGGTAAGTACCCGACAAGCAATGCATATGAGAGAGAGAACCATGGTGCAGCAGCGCGGACGTATGGCAAGCACAAGGACTTTATTCAGACGAACAGAAACAGCAGCAAGTTAATGCCAATTGGCAGCAGGTTGCCATGAATTATAGGCCGGTGTAGGGGCATAGAAAAATCATTGGCAGCCATCAATTCTATTCGTAAACATTTTCTTAGATACAAACAGTTATCACCATAACTAAAATTTTAAAATCAGATAAGATGAGTTATGACAATCATGGCGTACTCGGAATGACCGAGGTGCGATATAATGCAGATAGGCCAAAAGCTGAAAATCCAATCAAAATTAATGATGTAACACTTCGTGATGGGCATCAATCATTGTTCGCCACCAGGGGCCGAACTGAGGATATGATTCCTGTGGCCGAGATGATGGATGAGGTAGGTTTTAATGCCATGGAGACATGGGGTGGTGCAAGCTTTGATGCCATGCATCGATACCTGGGTGAGGATCCATGGGAGCGTTTGATCACGCTGAAAAAATATATCAAAAAGACTCCTTTTTCAATGCTGCTGAGAGGGCAGAATGTTGTTGGTTACCGCAATTATGCTGACGATGTTGTCAGCGCCTTTGTACAAAGAGCCATTGATCACGGCATGGATATTTTTAGATGTTTTGATGCGCTCAATGACTACCGAAATTTTGAAACGGCGGCGAAAGTGATCAAAGATAATGGAAAGCATTTCCAGGGGGTGGTATGTTATACATTGACCGAACCTCGATTAGGTGGAAAAGTGTACAACATGGTTTATTACCTCAACAAAGTTCGTGAGCTCATTGATTTCGGAGTGGATTCTGTCTGTATCAAAGACATGGCCGGACTAATTGCACCTTACGATATCTACAACATGATTCGTGAGATCAAAAAGTTTACGGATGTTCCAATCAATCTGCATACGCACTTCACGTCAGGCATGGGTGATCTCTCCATTTTTAAGGCTGTTGAAGCCGGGGTTGATATCGTGGATACTTGCATTGGTCCCTATGCGTATAGGACGTCACATCCTGCTGTAGAACCATTAATTATGTCGCTTCTTGGCACCACGAGAGACTCAGGACTCGATATCAACAAAATAACAGCTATCGCTGATGAAATGGAAAAACACATTCCGAAATACAAGCACCTCGATAGCAGTCCGAAGTACTCCATCATTGATATCAATGTTCTGCTACATCAGACGCCAGGAGGTATGCTCTCCAATTTGGTCAATCAGCTAAAATCAATGGATGCACTTGATAAACTGGAGGAGGTATTCAGGCTCTTACCAAAAGTGAGAAAAGACCTAGGTAGTATTCCACTGGTAACACCTACATCACAAATTGTTGGGGTACAAACAGTTAACAATGTATTGTTTGATGAAGTAGAGGGAGAATATGCACAAATCACCAAAGAGGTAAAGGATCTTTGCTATGGACTTTATGGTAAGACAACACGAGATATAAATCCTGAAGTTCGCAAAAAAGCACTGAAAGACTACCCAAGAGGTGAAGAACCTATCGATCAGAGGCCGGGAAGTATCCTTGAGCCGGAGTTAGAAGAGGTTCAGAAAGACTTTGGAGAACTGGCCAAAAATATTGATGATGAAATCTTGTGCGCGCTTTACCCTGTGACAGGTAAACGATTTCTGAAGTGGAAATATGGTCTTAGTGAGGTACCACCGGAAGTAAAAGCCAAAACCTTGAGTAAGGTTGAAAAAGAAGAGGAACTTATTCGAAGAGCGTTAGCGGGAGAACTTACCGTTAAGAAAAATGGATTGTCACGGCAATTGGAAGTAAAAGTTGACGGAGAGACTTTTAGTGTGGAAATTGATGACCCAAATGCTGTAGCTCCAACACAATTCAGACCGCGAAAAACAAAGGGAGCGGCCAAGGAGATCGATCTTTCTGGAAAGCTTAGCGCCCCTCTACCTGGTATGATCATCGAATACAAGAAGCAAGTGGGAGATGAAGTCTCACCAGGTGAGACGGTGGTTGTTCTCGAAGCAATGAAAATGATGAATAATCTTGAATCTGCTGTAGGTGGTATCGTGAAAGAAATCAAGTTTAGCTCCGGAGACTCTGTTTCGAAAGGGGATGTCCTAATGGTTATAGATCCTGATAAAAAATAAGATAACATAATTTAAGTAGGCACGAGTAAATGGCACCGTTAAATGGTTAGACTTGGATTTTCAGAAGGTTACTTGGAGCTTCTCCGCAATAATTTGAAAACTCTCTGGAAAATTCATGTTGTCGTTCCTAACAAAGATAATCTGCTACTTGTGATACATTGAGATTCGGATAGCTTAAAAGGCCTCTGGCTTCTTCCATTCGTATTTTTCGTGTACGTTTTTATGGAGTGGTTCTAGTGGCTTTTTTGCACGAATGTATAGTTGTCGCTCTGCTGTATCCTGCCATATCGGAAAGATGCTTTAATGTTGGCCTGAATGTTTTTTGCTTTCTGATTCATCTTTCCAAAGCCCACCATAACTCTTCTTTTTTGGGATACTTGGTAGAGCTCTTCAATTTCGCTTGAGATGTCCAGTAAAGCGCAAAACTTTTGTCAGGCTTTACATTATCACCATAGGATGAGAAACTTTAGAATAGTTTTTTAAATGCTACTTGTATTTCGTTGGTACCTTATTTTGGTTATATCAATAAAACTACCCTTGCAATTAATCAAATCTTTTAGAATAAGAATTTTTTTTGCTTCATTACTAGATGTGAACCACAATGATTGATTATCGCCTTTTCAAGTTTGTCAAAAATAAGGTAAAAGCCCCTCCGGGTAGAGGGGCTCACTATGATTATCATCAATTTGCCTTTCCAGTGGTACTCCGGTTCTGCTATAGCCCTCGGAATATTCATAGATGTAATATTACAATACATATATCAGGCAATAGGTGTCCATCACTCAAGAGACGCGCAATTGCTTGTTCAAAAGAAGTCAATCAAAGATAAATGGATGATCAATCCTTTTTTTCAAATTGGATCTGACCATCAGGTAAAAAACAAGGGCTTGGCCTGAATTTTCTCAAATCATAATTTAAAGTGTCCTCATCAAATTTATCCGCATACTTTTCAAATACTATTTTTTCAGCTTGGAGGACCGAGTGTACGGTTGAGTCAGTTTTTGGTCCGTATATATCACTCAGTTCTTTTAACTCATATTCAAGTAAATCAACCTGTGACGTATCGCAATAGTAGTTGACGTTTACCAGATGCGTTAACCATGCCTGTGATTGAGCATCCCGCCCCTTTATTTTTTGGAGATGTTCATTGAATTTCTGCCTATTCTGAATTCTAAAACGAGGATTTTTAGGGATATTTACAAAATACCCCGACGCAATGAATTGGGTTGTCTTTAATATTTTCCAAAGTTCTTTCATGGCGCAATATCAATGGTTTTCAGATGACATTTTTTCCTGAATATATCGCTTGGCGATTCCCAATTCCCACTCGTTAAAAATATGTTTTAATTCAAGTGGGTTTTTATAATTTGATTTGATATTGAATTCCGATAAGTCCAATTTTAAAATTAAATGATCAACGGTTTTAACAACTTCATTGTATTTGTCATATTCTTCCAGGAGTTTATCGCGATCTACTTTAAGACTATCCAGGATTAGTTGGTAAGTTGCTTTAGTTGACAAATAATCATTTGGATTATCCTTCAATATTTCTGATAAACTTTTTGCCTGCGCCTCGCGAACTTCCAAAATCTGTTTATTTAACATTTCCAACTCCAGTTGTGTAGTCACTAGGATTTGTTGAATTCCAATTGCACGAGCTTCTTCAACACTCATGTAGGCCTCAAATACAATCTGAAAAGATCCAATAAACTGATTTGTGAAAAATGTTTGCTTCGTGAAAACTTGCCCGGATGCCCCAAAGAAAAGGTGTAAACCTCCAGACAGTGGTAAATCCCGCAATTCTGCTTTTCGCGTGGCATTAGATGCTGTGGCAAACTGTGAGAGGACTCCGGTTATCAAAGCTTTCACGCGTTTTATTATCAAACTGTAATCCCCGGCGAATGTGCCACTAAAATCTTTCACTTCATCTATTGTGTTCTTAGA
>JAKSDO010000261.1 GCA_022360055.1 Cytophagales bacterium
CAGCAGGTTTTCGCAGGTGAAGCGACTCGGCTGGCATATATGACCGATGAAGCCAAGGAAGGCCGCAACGCCTTTCTTGAAAAACGGAAACCCAATTTTAAGGACATTAAATGGATTCCGTAAGCAAAATCATGTCAAAGCTCGAAACTTTGAAAAGGTTTATGTTAATTATAACCTAACTGAAAAGGGTTTATGGGTTTCCTGATATCATTTGGCCCTTCGACCAACAACTGGATGCAGGGCGTTCCGGATGCTCCAACATAATGGTAAATCTCAATGGGGTGCCACCCCTTTTGAAGCAATACCTGACCTTGAATTCCCACATCTTCCGTGATTTCTTCTATTAGTGTTTTATTGTGGATTTTCATTGAAAATTGCCTGGTGCCATGACCGTAAAACGAATACAATCCATTTGCTTTTGCATAAAAATAACCGGAGAAAATCACACCCCAGAATTTCTTTCTATGCATAATCTCCTCCAATCCGAAGCGCTCAAGTGTTCCGGAGCGTTCGAGGTTGGCCTCCTTAAGAATTTTCCAGTCATTAATATACCTGCCGCTCTGATTGTCCAAGGTGAAATAATCGTACTTTATTCCGCGATTTTTTACTTTCTTTTTGCCCGCATATGGTTTTTGTTTTTTTACGTGAATTTCAACCGTCGGACTTTTTGATGTGCCGTCAAAGCAGGCAGCTTTTATCGTTGTAGTTTCTTTCACATCAATCGGACCTTTGTATAATCCGGAATTTTTAGTGGGTTCGGTATGATCTGTGGTGAATCTGATTTCGTTTCGCTCAAAAACGGGTCTTAATACCAGATTCATGTTATTTTCAAATACGAACTGATCTGTTACTACGATCGGAGCGGGCGGATTGGGAAAATCAACCGATCGGATTGAGGTTGGATTAGGTTTATTAAGAGAAAACGAATCAAAAATAATTCCGTTTTCATTGATGGCCTCAAAATTTAATGTAGGTCCCTGAACATTTATCAATCCGAAGTGATGAACTTTTTTGACCTTGTGCGTGAAAAATGGTCGCTGAAAGGATGCATTTTCCAATCCTCCTCCTGCCCCTCCCATGTTTAGATAAATCACCCCCTTCTCCTGGTTGACCCGCTCCTTGAATATTGGCCACGTGCGTTCGTACGCGTGTATATGTCCAAAAATCACGAGATCCACTCCGTATTTCTCATACAGTGGGACCAACTGTCGGGTATCCAAATCCCCCTCTTCGGATTTTTCAAAGTTTACATCCCCATAATCGTTTTCTTCCGAAGAATAAGGAGGGTGATGGTGCATGGCTATTTTCCAGTGGGATGTGGATTTTGCCAACTGGTTTTCCAACCATGTGTATTGCGGACTTCCCGGAGAAACATCGCGGTCGGTATCGATCATAAAAAACTGGATATTTCCATAATTGAATGTGTATCGATACTCCGGGTCTGGATTTGCCATATATTGATAATATAGGTAGGCATCGTGCTCATGGTTACCGGGTACGGAATAGATGGGGTAGTGTTTCATAAATTGATTGGCGGGAGCGAAGAATTCATCCACCCAATCATCCTTATTGAATCCGAAATCCACCAGATCCCCACCAAGGATTGCAAAATGAGGTCGTTCCTGCCATGCAAGATCCGTGATTTTACCCCAGGTTTCCGGATTGCTTTGAGCGTCGCAGAATACGGCAAAAGCTACTGCCTTATCTTTGGCGAGCGTGGTCTGAAAGGTATTTATTTCACTCAGTACGGAATCACCTTGAGGATTTACCGAAACGACCTGATAAAAATAATTTGATTCCGGTTTCAGGTTTTGAAGGACGGCTTCGTGAATTAAGGTTGAATCTTCCAGCTCAACGACAAATTCAAGGTTTGCGCGGCCCTGATTAAACTTTGGTTCACCATATCTGACAATAGATTGACACTGTTCATTTGTTTCCCACATCACGGTAATTGTGGTTGGCGTTGCATTTTGCAGATAGGGTTTTACAATGAACTTTAGTGTTGAAGAAGCGCAGGCAATTGAAATACTTAGGAGATAACATGCAAGAGTCCTGAGAACCATATTTGTAGATTGTTGAGCGTAAATTAATATCTATATGTTATAGTCTAAAAAGCGAAATCAGGCTATTCGCCGTTTGTGATAAATTGGAAGAAGTAAAAATTGACAAATGCTTATCATAAATACGATCGAGAAGGACTTCCAAGACCATCACAGTTTTGTCCTGTATGGAAAACCGGGAAATCAATGCGAGCTGTTGGATAAATGAGGTGATAAAAATCAGCAGGCGACCAAATTCGGCGTCGAATTAAAACTCACGGATTAATGAACGTGCTTTAGTTTTCAAAAAGTTTAAAATCCATTATTTTTGGATTGATGAAGCACTGCCTTACTGCAACCTTTATTTTTTTAACTTTAGCAATACCCGTTTCCGGAACGGAGATTTCCGAAGAGGATTTTGCAGGAGTCCCGCATTTCATAATTAAGACCAAAAAGGCGACTTATTATCTGGATAAAGAAGGCGGGGGCCTGTCCCGGATGATCGACATCTACGGAAATGATTGGATCAGTTTTAGACGTGAGCCATGGAATACCTACCCGGAATCTGCCGCTGCTTCTTTCAGGGGGATGCCCAACTTCGTCTCCGGGTCGGATGACGGAGGAGCCGGACATCCCGGGTACAACAAGTGTTACAGTTTCAAAGTAAATGAACATACGATTCTAACCATAAGTAAAAGCGGTAAATGGCAGTGGCGATGGAGATTCTTTGACAATTATGCGACGATTACCATGGAGAAAATTGACCACGCACATAAATACTGGTTTCTGTACGAAGGGCCGATTGCAGGTGAATTTAAACCGGCGCATCAATATTGGGGGACCAATCTCGGCGGACCGAGAAGAGACATAAATGATTTTTATAAAGGAGATAAAATATTTGCCAATTGGCATTGGATTTATTTTGGTGACGATCGCGTAAAGCAAATTTTGTTTGTCGCCATGGAAAAACCCGACCGACAAATTGATGAGCTTGGATTTCTGGGAAATTCAACGCTCGGAATAGATTCTGAAGATGGTATGGTGGTTTTTGGGTTTGGTCGTCAAAGCAATGCGCAACCGCAATTGACCGACCCGAAAAACATATTTTACATCGGATTTCTCAAACGAAGAGTAAAGAATATCAATGGCCATGAATCCGCAGCCAAAGATATTATGAATATTTTGAAGTAAGTGCTACTTTTTAATCTGCAACCGGTCTGCATTCAAAAATGGAACCACCCGGGTGGAATTTAATGTTACGGTATATGTAAAATCTTCGTCGGAAACCAAGTGTTTCAGGCGGTTTCTGTGAGAGCTTTTTGAAAGGTATTTTTTTAAATCCTGGTTCGCCCGTTTCCATAAATCCACTGAGCCAAGCACGGAATCGCATACCGTAGAAAATCCGTTATTTAAGAGTATTTGTGCGAGGGCGCCGGAAAAAACACTATCTTCAAGATTGAACAAACCTTTCCAGGCTGCACAAAATATAACAACAGGCTCTTTTTTCTCAATTAAATAATCTGCCAATGCTTGAATATTTACAAACGAACCAATGAGTACCTCTCCGGCATCCCGGGCCATGTGGATGGTCTTGGTTCCGTTTGTAGTCGAGAATACGACCTGTTGTCCGACGATATCATCCCGGATAAAATCGGAGGCGGAATTACCGAGGTCTGCAAAATCCATAACCTGACCATTTCTCTCGCAGGCAACAAAATATCCTTTTTTCTTCATGTCTTTTGCCTCCTCAAGCCCCGAAACCGGGATGATCTCTTTTACTCCATGATCAAAAGCCGCACAAATTGAAGTAGTAGCTCTGAGGATATCGACCACCACAGTTACAAATTTTCCGTCGGTTAGTTTATGACCATACAGCATGGGAGAAAAACAAACTTCAACACTAGGTTTATAATCCATCTTTACTATATAAAAGCACAAAGATAGTTATTGGACAAAATTGAAAATCATCTCGCCCTTCTTTAATTGCTATTTTTTCTTGAAACAATTAAGGTTTTATTACTTTAACTCACATTTAAAGTCGATTATTTGTCTATATGGTTTTCTTGACGTTAATTTTAGTACATCGAACGGATCATCATCACTAATTTTTTAAATAAACACACATGGAAAAACGAAGAGAATTCTTGAAAACAGCCGGAGCATTTGCCGCAGGAAGTCTCGTGGTGCCCTTTGGGTGTTCACCAAAAAAGACTCCTGAAGATACCAGTGAAAAAACTGCTGTTCCACCGAAAAATAAGGACATAGGCATCCAGATCTATACCTTGAGAAATGAAATCGGTCGGGACGGTGTAGAATCTGTAATGGAAAAAGCGGCCAAAGCGGGCTACAGATGGATTGAGCCTTACGGTTATGAGGACAGAAAGTTCTTAAAGAAAACCCCCAAGGAATTTAAGGAAATGCTTTCCGGCCTCGGTATGAGCGCGCCCAGTGTGCATTCCGTAACCGAAGTTTCATCTGCCGGAGGTAAGGATGCTATTGTCGATCAAATGAAAACAACTGCTGAGGATGCCTTAACATTAGGAGCAGAATACCTTGTTTGGGCATATCTAAAACCTGAAGACCGAACCGGGATGGATGATTACAAAAGGCATGTCGAGACGTGGAATAAATTTGGTGAAGTTTGTAAAGAAGCCGGAATTCAGTTTGCCTATCATAATCACGATTTTGAATTTATGACTTTTGAAGGAGAAGCGGAGAACCCTTATGAAATGATCATGAGAGAAACTGATTCTGACAATGTGAAATTCGAATTGGATCTGTACTGGGTGACCAAAGCTAAACAAGATCCCGTAGAATGGTTCAAGAAAGATCCGGGAAGATTCCATTTATGGCACGTAAAAGACATGTACCCCGAAGATGAACATTTTGCCCCTGTAGGAAAAGGAAAAATTGATTTCAGAAGAATATTCGATGAGAGAAATACTTCCGGTATGAAGTATTTCTTTGTGGAGCAGGATGCTACGAGAGAAGGTGTTTCCCCATTAGATACAATGGTGACAAGCTGGAATTATTTAAACAATGCTGATTTTGTATAAACTCTGACCGACATGCAAAAAAAGTCCGTCGGATAAGACCGGACTTTTTTTGTGTTCTTAAAAATGATAAGTATCATTTATTCTTGGATATTTATTGAATACCTTTAAATCGTTTTTAATTGAGAAGAATTATGAAAAGGGCCGTACTCTTAATCGTATTGGTTTGGATCTCATGCGAACCCAGACAAGGTCAGCAAGTTCAGGATGGACCGCCAAAAGCTGAGATTTCATCTGCACATAAAATTGTTGCCAAAGAAGTGATTCAGGCAAATAATTATACCTATTTGAAAGCCGATGAGAATGGCGAAGAGATCTGGATAGCAATACGCAAACAGGATGTGGAGGTCGGCAAAACATATTACTACACCCAGGGGATGGAGATGAAAAATTTTAGAAGCAAAGACCTCGATCGGATTTTTGAAAAAATTCTTTTCATGGAAGAAATTTACGATACACCTGATGGTAAAAGTTCAAAAAGGATTTTGGGGCATGATGATAATATCCACAAAGGTAAACAGGAAACTCGACGGCGGGATATGAATATTCAACATGCAGATGGAGAAACTTCTATCGGAGATTTATACAACAACAAAGCAACATTAGAGCATAAAAAGGTAACGGTAAGAGGCCTGGTCACCAAATATAATCCGGGTATCATGAATAGAAACTGGGTACATCTTCAGGATGGAACCGGAGGCGAAGCGACTTTTGATTTAACCATTACTACGATGGACCAAATAGAGGTCGGATCACTTGCTACTTTCGAAGGCATTGTCGCTGTCGATAAAGACTTCGGTCACGGATATAAGTATGACCTCCTCCTTGAGAATGCCGTTCTTTTGAATCGAGAACCTGAAATTAAGGTTAATTAACAGATCCGGTATTCGATCTGACACAATCCGATTAATCGAGTATATAATTCTCACCGGACATAACCTCTTAAATCGACGTAAAAATGCTCAAAAACTATTTTTTAATTTCGCTACGACACCTGCTTAAAAACAAGCTGTTTTCATTTATAAATATATTTGGTCTTGCATTAGGCATAGCGAGCTTCATGCTGATCATTAGTTATGTCCGCTTTGAGCACAGTTATGATCGAATCAATGAGAAAATCGATGATATATATCGAGTTGAAAGTATTTTTTACAAAGGTGATTTAAAAACAGATCATTGGCCGACCAGCACGAATGGAGCCGGGAAAGCTTTAATAGAATCTTTTCCCGAGGTTCTGGATATGACCAGGATCAATTGGCGTAATTCCGACCGGATGGTGCGGTACAAAGAATTAACGTTTCGTGAAAACCACGTATGTTTTGCAGATTCGAATTTCTTCACGTTTTTCGATTATCCGGTGATCAAAGGAAACAGGGAGACTTTCCTGAGGGAGTCCAATACTGTGATTATATCTGAATCGGCTGCCAGGAAATATTTTGGCGAGGAAGATCCGATGGGTAAGCGAATACAAATCAGTACCTTTTCCAATTCGTTCGATTGTGAAGTAACTGGAGTTTTTTCGGACATCCCCCCTAATCATACCATGCAATTCGATTTCCTGATGTCCTGGCAGACTTCAGGGCGATGGATGTGGGATTTTTGGTATTTGCATGAAAGCTATACCTATGTGAAACTAAAGGAAGGAGCTGTTCCGGACGATCTGGAAGCCAAATTTCCCATGGTTGCCGAGCGGTTTAAGACAAAGGAAACATTAAAAGATCATACATGGGCAATCGATCTGGTACCCTTGAAAGACGTGCATTTAAATCCTGCCAAACCCTATGAAATTGAAGCAAAGGGGAATCGAAGAGCCGTCAATTTTTTATTGTTGATCTCTTTCGTAATATTGATTATTGCCTGGGTTAATTATATTAATTTGTCTACCGCAAAGGCTTTGGAGCGGGCAAAGGAAGTGGGCATCCGCAAGGTTTCCGGTTCCTTTAAATCGCAGCTTGTCCTTCAGTTCTTAACCGAGTCCGCGTTAATAAATATCATTGCCGGAGTTATCGCTTTGGTGGTGGTTTTTTTGGCCGTGTCGCTGTTGCCGACAGTTATTGGCGCATCATTTTTTACCGGTATATTCAGCGACCCTTCGTTTACGGTAATTTTTATATGTATTGTCATAATTGGAATATTCCTGTCCGGGATTTATCCGGCATTTGTGTTGTCCGGATTTAAGCCGTCGGTTATTCTCAAAGGAAAATATGAGACTTCAAAAGGAGGTACGCTTCTTAGACAGGCTCTGGTGATTGTTCAATTTGCGATTACCATAATCCTTATCGGAAGTACATTGATCGTAGGACAGCAGATCAAACATATGAAAAATCAGAACCTTGGAATTAATATTAAGCAGACCCTGGTGATTGAAGCGCCAACGATCAATGAAAATTATAAAGCCAAAATGAACAGCTTTAAAAATGAAGTTAAATCCATTTCGGGCGTCGAGGCGGTGACAAGATCCGGTTCTGTGCCCGGTAAGGAAGTAGCTAAATTCCTGGCAAATCGAAGAGAATATGCACCTGTCGAAGAGCAGAGGCTCTATGAAATGCAAATGATGGATTTCGACTATATTGAGACCTACGGACTGGAGCTTGTTGCAGGACGGGATTTTGACAGGAACAGGCCGACCGACAGCATTGCCTTAATCCTGAATCAGGCCGCGGTAGAGCAATTTGGCTTTGAATCTGAGGAGGCGGCAATCAATGAGCGGATCATCCTCGAGGTAACTCCAAACAAGAGAAATCATATTATTGGCGTAGTGAAAAACTATCACCAGCAATCTTTGCAAAAGGATTACACCCCAATCATCTTATTTATGGATCCGGATTATTCCTGGATCCCAATTACTTATTTTTCTATAAAAATAAATACGGATGACTTTAAGGACGTTCTGGCGACCATCGAAGAAAAATGGGAGACATTTTTCCCGGAATCATCTTTTGACTACTTCTTTCTGGATGACTTCTTCAACAGGCAATATGTAGCCGATAAGCAATATGGGCGAACTTTTGCCACATTTTCCATTTTGGCAATTTTCATTGCATGTCTGGGACTATTCGGACTCACAATGTTTACGACAGCCAACAGGACAAAAGAAATTGGGGTGCGAAAGGTGCTGGGAGCTTCAGTAAAAAATATAGTCGGGTTGTTGAATATTGAGTTGTTTAAACTCCTGTTGGTTTCAAGCCTTTTCGGCATCCCAATGGCTTATTATCTGATTGGAAAATGGCTTGATGGTTATGCATTTAAAACAAGTCTGACCTGGTGGATGTTCGCGATACCGGTTGTGGTGGTATTGGTGTTATCCTTCCTTACGACCAGCTATCTCACAGTAAAGGCGGCCACAGCGAATCCGACAGACTCCTTGAAGTGCGAGTAGAAAAGTATTTACGAGCCAATCCGACTGCGTTTATTTACGGAGGTTACGTTAAATGAAAATGTCATTTCATGGACACGCCGGGCGTCAATCACCATCTTGGGTCGTTTAATAACGTTCCTTAACCAGTTTGGAAAGTGTTGTAATACCTATTTCCTCCAGGTAAAAGCCAACTTTAAATCGCCTCCCGAAGTTGGCTAAATTCATGAATCAGCTTTGATTTGCTATCTAACTTTACATCTTACTCGTCATGATTTGCTTCTATTGAAATTACTACTTAATTTATAATATGCTAACCAAACTATTAACCCCGCTTAACAGGCTCATTGGGCCTGACGGATTGATCCCTCTTATTAAAGCGTCGCCATGGTTATTAATCCCCATCCTCGCCTACAATCTTGCCAATAATTATCTGAATGCGAAAAATGAAATAAATAAAAGGCGTCAAACAGTTGAGGAATTGATGAGTATTGCTGAAGCCAATCCGGAGATGAAAGGGCCCATCGGCTATTATCTTGTTCGGCTATATCCTCAGGATAAGGATCAAAACATGCTTTTAAACTATTTGCAACTTGTGGGGCACCTCAGTGAAAAAGACTCTTCGCAGCAACAGGAACATTGGCAACGAAGCGCTGACCTTATTTTGAATGTGCGAAATTATTTTGGTACAGGAGCCACTTACGGTTTGAGCAGAGATTATTTAAAAACCCATCCGGTGCCCAAATCAATACTAGCGAAGCAGATGATGCTTGAATCAGAAAAACATGATCATGGTATTGAAAGATTTGTTCGGGC
>JAKSDO010000245.1 GCA_022360055.1 Cytophagales bacterium
TCTTTGGTGAAGTTAATTTGAAAAAAGGAAAGCACTCCCTTGTTGTGGATTATATGCAAGGAGGTAAAGGAAAGGCATTAAAAGTATTCTGGAAAGAACCGGATGGTCTCAAAAAACGCCTGGGAGCCTCTAATTTGTTTTTGGCAAAAGAATAAACAAAAGAAATCGGTATGACCAGAGCAAATAACTAAGACACACAACCTGTATTGTCTAAGCGGGAAGGGTAATGTTTAACAATTTCCTTTGTGTCTTAGGGGCTTTGCGTGAAAATTATAAACAGATGAAAGTCGCATGGAAAAATATCGCACATTACTTGTGCCCCAAGGTGGGATGGACATGATTTAAGTACGACTTCCATGTGATACCAAATAAAACAAACAATTTTAATCACATGAAATAACTATGATTAAAGAGTTTAAACACACAAGAGAATGATTAAAATTCACTGTCTTGTGTCTTGGTTCTTGTGTCTTGGTTCAAATTTTAAATGCATGAAATTACAAATCTTACTATTTAGTTGTTTTTTACTCTTTGCAAGCGGATGTAGAGAAAAAACCAGTCAATCGGGAAAGCAGGGGATTACTTCCGAGTTTCTTCGCTGTGAGTTTAGGGTCAATCCTGTTGGCATAGATAATCTGACCCCCCGTTTGAGTTGGTATTCCGAATCAGAACAACGAGAGCAAGTTCAAACGGCCTATCAAGTACTTGTTGCCAGTTCCTTGTCGAATCTGGAGGCAGACACGGCTGACCTCTGGAATACAGGCAAGGTATTGTCCGATAGCTCGGCCTATATTTCATACCAAGGAAAAGAATTGAATTCGGGAATGCAGGCATTTTGGAAGGTAAAGTTGTGGGATAAAGACGGCAAAGAGTCGGAGTGGAGTAAACCCGCGTATTGGAGCATGGGCTTATTGGAAAAAAGCGATTGGAAAGGAAAATGGATAGGCCTTGATAAAGCTGTAGGCAACGATAATCCAAATACCGAACACAGGAGGCTTTCTGCACGCTACCTTAGAAAAGATTTTTCTTTAAAAGGGGAAGTAAAACGTGCCACAGCCTACATCTGTGGACTTGGATGGCATGAGTTGTATTTGAACGGGCAAAAAATTGGTGATCATGTTATGTCTCCTGGTTTTACCGATTATGCCAAAAGGTCTTTCTACGTAACGCATGATGTTACATCGCAATTGAAAAAAGGAAATAATGCCGTAGGAACAATACTTGGAAATGGGAAGTATTTTGCTCCTCGATTAACCGATCCGGCTGAGTTTATTCTCGATTATGGATTCCCAAAACTACTATTACAGATAAATATTGAATATGCCGATGGTTCAAAGGACCAGGTTGTTAGTGATGTAGATTGGAAAGTTACTGCCAATGGGCCAATAACAGAAAACAATGAATACGATGGTGAGACATACGATGCCCGCAAGGAAATGCCCGGATGGAATATGCCCGGTTATGACGATGTTAAGTGGAGAAAGGCTGAGTTGGTAACTAATATGTCTGAGCATCTTTCTGCTCAAATGATTGATCCAATCCGAATAACAAAAACATTAAAACCTATAGGCATGACCAATCCCGGCCCGGGTGTTTATGTTTTTGATATGGGGCAAAACATGGTAGGTTGGACACGTTTGACGATGAAAGGAAAAAAAGGAACGGTGGTTAAACAAAAGTTTGCCGAGCTAATATATCCTGATGGAAACATTGATGTTTCTACCATGCGTGGTGCTAAAGTTACCGATACCTATATGCTGAAAGGGCATGGAACAGAAGTATATGAGCCCCGTTTTACCTACCACGGTTTTCGATATGTCGAGGTGACCGGTTATCCCGGAACTCCCGATTTGTCAGTTATTGAAGGTATGGTGCATCACGATGACCTTGAGGTTGTTGGGCAGTTTGAATGTTCCAATACAATGATTAATTCTATTTACCGCAATGCAACCTGGGGGATCAGTGGAAACAACCGAAGTATTCCAACGGATTGCCCACAAAGGGATGAGCGTTTGGGGTGGTTAGGTGACCGATCTGGAGAATGTGTTGGCGAGAGCTACATTTTTGATGAATCAAAGTTCTACCGCAAATGGACACAGGATATGTTTGACGGACAACATGATGATGGACGTCTCCACCATATAGCACCGGTCTTGTTAGACTTTAATGCAGAGGATGTGACTTGGCCTGGTACTGCGCTTTAT
This sequence comes from Cytophagales bacterium, assembly GCA_022360055.1. Classification (GTDB taxonomy): domain Bacteria; phylum Bacteroidota; class Bacteroidia; order Cytophagales; family Cyclobacteriaceae; genus JAAUQL01. The sequence goes on from JAKSDO010000245.1 coordinate 2,205, forward strand.
GCAGTACGTATGCTTTATGGGCAATATGGAGATTTGCAGTATGTGGAAGAGAGTTATGAGCATCTGAAAAAGTGGATAGACTATATGATTTCGACTGCTATGACCAATGGCTTGGTTCTACGTGATGGATTTGGAGACTGGTGTGCGCCACCTCTTTATCGGTCTGGAGAGGTTATTAATATTCAGCATAATGGGGGGATGATTGGCAGTAGTTCTTTTCATCAAATGCTAGGTATGATGACAGAATATGCCAAACTGCTAGGAAAAGAACAGGATGCCGAATATTATCAGGGGCTTGTGATTCAGGGGAAGAAAGCATTTAATGAGTTGTTCTTAGACACTGTATCCGGCACATATAAAGAAAGTTCAATGGCAACAAATGTTCTGGCTTTGGCTTATGGTTTGGTCCCTGAAAAATATAAAAAGTCAGTTATCGATGATTTGGTAGTGCAGATTGAATTAACACATGATGGCCACTTGGGAGTAGGTTTAATAGGGATGCAAAACCTAATGAGGGTGTTAACCCTGAATGGCAGAGCAGATATCGCTTATCGTTTTGCCACCCAAACAACTTATCCGAGTTGGGGCTACATGGTAAAGAACGGAGCTACTACCATTTGGGAGAGATGGAATGGCGATAAAATAAGAGGAGGAATGAACTCTTATAATCATGTGATGATGCTTGGGGATTTTGTGGAATGGTTATATGGCGATCTTGGTGGAATCAGGGCAGGAAGCCCCGGGTTTAAAACACTTGAGATGAACCCGGTTATTGTAGAAGATCTTAGTTACGTAAAAGCATCGCATAAAACCATGTATGGTATTGTAGAAAGTGATTGGGAAATCAGCAATAATACTTTCCATTGGAATATTTCAATCCCGGTGAATGTTACGGCTACAATTTGTGTTCCGGCTGCAAACGAAAAAGATGTCAAGGAAAACGGAAAGAAAGCATCGAAATCACAGGGTGTGGAATTTATAAGGATGAGCAAGAAGGGTGCCATCTACAAAGTGAGTTCCGGGAAGTATACCTTTACTTCTACCGGGTATGAAGATTTTATCGTTAAAAATAGCAGTTTGGCGGTAACAAGAATTTCTCCCACAGGTGGCGATTTAAAGTCGAGTGAAACCATTTCAATGGAAAGTGATACTGATGGTGCAACAATTCGCTACACGTTAGACGGTTCTGAGCCAACAGAAAGATCAAGGGAATATACCGCTCCCTTTACCCTTGAAAAACCTTGTGCTGTCAAATTCCGGTCGTTCAAAGCCGGGATGGAGCCGGGATATGTTTCTCAGGCTTATTACTCTGTTTACGATGAAAAAAATAACGGGGTAAATTATAAGTATTATGAAGGAAGTTGGCGTCGTCTGCCTGATTTTAATGCGCTTAACCCAAAGAGTGAAGGAACATCAACGAATTTTAACTATCGCGGAATCAATAAGAGGGAACATAATTTTGGCATCCACTTTCAAAGTTGGATTGAAATCCCGAAAGACGGTAAATACACATTCTTCCTGGGGTGTGATGATGGTGGTAAACTGTATATCGATAATAAGTTACTGGTTGACAATGATGGACTTCATGGTAATAAAGAACTCTTTGGTGAAGTTAATTTGAAAAAAGGAAAGTACCCCATTGTTGTGGATTATATGCAGGGGATTAGAGGAAAATCCTTAAAAGTATTCTGGAAAGAACCGGGAGGTCTCAAAAAACGCCTGGGAGCCTCTAATTTGTTTTTGGCAAAATAATAATCATAAGAAACCGGCATTGCCGGAGCAAATAACTAAGACACACAAGGGTAATGTTTAATAATTTCCTTTGTGTCTTATCGGCTTTGCGTGAAAATTATAAACGCATGAAATTACAAATCTTACTATTTAGTTGTCTTCTACTCTTTGCAAGCGAATGTAAAGAAAAAACCAGCCAATCGGGAAAGCCGGGGATTACTCCCGAGTTTCTTCGCTGTGAGTTTATGGTTAATCCTGTTGGTATAGATAACCAGAATCCTCTTTTGAGTTGGTACTCCGAATCGGAGCAACGGGGGCAGGTTCAAACGGCCTATCAGGTACTTGTTGCCAGTTCCTTGTCGAATCTGGAGGCAGGCATGGCTGACTTATGGAATTCAGATAAAGTATTATCAGATAGCTCTGCCCATATCCCTTACAAAGGGAAGAAACTGACTTCAGGAGTGCAGGCTTTCTGGAAAGTAAAGTTATGGGACAAAGATGGCAAGGAGTCAGAGTGGAGTGAACCTGCAAACTGGACCATGGGGATTACAAGTGAAGAAGATTGGAAAGCGCAATGGATAAAATATCCATCAACAAAAAACGGTATTGGGAAAAACGGACTTCCCATGTTCCGCAAAAGTTTTTCGCTTCATAAACCGGTAAAACGTGCGTTAATCCATGTTACGGGATTGGGGCAATACGAGTTGTTTGTGAATGGCACAAAAACCGGTGACCATTTTCTCGACCCGGCCTGGTCCACCTACGAAAAAACAGTTTACTACAATACTTTCGATGTAACGCCTTCTTTAGAACAAGGCGAAAATGTATTGGGAATGATGCTAGGTAAAGGTTTTTATAATACCCATGGCGACCGCCGTATTCATGGTGTGGATGTTAACGCCCCTCTGAAATTAATCTTACAGGCAGAAATTGAATATACGGATGGCTCTTCTGAAACAATCATTTCTGACGAATCGTGGAAAGTTACGGAAGGCCCGATAACGCATAGTGCAATTTTGGGCGGAAGCGATTACGATGCACGTAAACTCCCTGAAGGTTGGGCAAAAACA
>JAKSDO010000076.1 GCA_022360055.1 Cytophagales bacterium
AAACAAAAAATTGAAAAAATCGCCCCTAATTTTGCCCCTAAAAAGCAAAAAGCCTCCCCAGAATTAACTGAGAAGGCTTTCTTGCGGTCTGGACGAGAACGGAAAATATCATTGAAATGTCTTATTTTTGCACAATTGGGCATTTATGCCCTGCGTATGCTGTTTTTTTGTGTATATTTTTGTGTATAAATCGTGTGTATAAAATTTAAGTCATGACCGTTCATTTCTCAAAGGATTTCGTTGTACGACCATACCCTACATTAATAAATAGACCATCGGTAGTAGATGGCACAAAACAACTAGCAATTAGAGTCAGGGTCATACCAAAGAATAAGAAGAGAAATGAAAAACGGTATGATGTTACGGTTAAAGACATGAACGGTAAAGTTATACGTTTAACACCTTCCCAATTTAAAAGCAATCGTTACAGCAATACAATTAAAAGACGATTGTCAGAAATTGATTATCGTGTGATGATGGCAGTATTCAACCTGCTGGAAGAAAAACCATCATTCAAACCATCGGATATAAGCAAATATGTCTATGAGACCTTGGAAGTCAATGATAACTACATCCATTCCTATGAAATGGTTGATGACCCTGAGATATTAAAAGCATTGAAAGTAGATGAACCAGTTCCTAAAGATGTGGTAAACAAAATATCTGCCATGAATAGAGAGGATTTCCTTGATGCTGAGACTGGAGAGCAAATAGACATTGAAGATATAGTGTCATGGGAAGAGAGCGATTTTTACAACAGAATAGAAATCGAAAAGATTGAGAAAATGGGTTTTGAAGAAAGGTATGAAAAGGGTCATTATGACAAGCAAAACATTTGTGAATTATTTGGGTATTGTTGGACAACCAATAAACAGAAAGGGACACCCTTTGTGCCTGATTCATATCGTAGTCTTATTTTGAGAATGGCGGATTACCGTTACAATAAAACACCCTCAGAAGATATTGAAAATTTCAATTATGAGTGGGTTGATGATTTTATCATCTACTTGAAAGAAGAAGGTTATGCCTCTGAGGTTCACCCAAAAAAATACACCCCTTTTAATATTCATGAGCATGCCAAGGATTTAGTGCTATCGAAAAGAAAAATATATGACCGTTCTTCTTTCGATAAACAGGTTAAGCATTTGACCCGCTACATTGATTTATTGCAGGAGCAAAAAAAATTAAGTAGGAAGACCGTTGATACTCGTGATATCAATATTTCAAGTTATGTCAAGAAAAATAATTCTCCATACACAAGGTCTTCCCATGCCTTACTGCGAAGTGAAATTGACCAAGTTTTACATCACAAGTTCAATGATAAAAAGATGGATAGAACTAGGGTGATGTTTTTGCTTCAACTCTTTAGCGGGGGATTGCGGAATGATGAATTTTTTAATGAATATTTCAAACTAAAAGAATCTAATGGGATTTTCTACTTTTCATATTTTGCAAACAAAACCCGTAACATCGAAGAAAATCCACTTATTGATGGTTACTCTGATGTTCTTTTAAAACAGATAGGTAATAAACTGCCAACTTTTCTTAAGGTCGAAGAATACAGAAACAACTTAAAGTTGATGACAAAAGAAATGAAACTAAACCGTGATATACGATATCAAATAATGAAAGCAACTGGCGAGACAGAAGTATTTGACAAACCAATATATGAACTCATAAATCCTTATTGGTGTAGGAAAAGTTTTGTAAGTCTTTGCACTTCATTAGGATGGACAAAAGATGAAATATCTGAGTTTACTGGTCATGCTGATTCTACAACGCTTAGATTCTACTCTGATAAATTATCCTTAGAGGAGAAAAGAAAAATAGTTACTAGACATAAATAAAGGTCATCTTCTGATTTATTATGATCCGCTGCCGGCCGCAGCGAATCATAAAATGATTAAATACCTATTTTGAGAGTGTAAATTAAAGTCTGTCTAAGTTAAGGATTAAAAATAATATCTAACTTAGATCAGAAATGAGGCAAGAAGAATTAAACGAATTACAGAAGAAAGCATTAGAGCAATTCAAATCAGGCCAATCACTATTTGGCAAGGATGGTGCTTTTGCGCCGATGTTGAAACAATTCCTGGAGTCGGCTTTGGAGGCGGAGATGAATGAGCATCTGGATGAACAGAAGCGTGACCAGTGGAATAAACGTAACGGAAAAGGGAAAAAAACGATCAAGAGCTCCACAGGTTCCTTTGACATTGAAACCCCTCAAGACCGTCAAAGTAGCTTTGATCCTCAGATTGTCAAGAAACGTGAGACCGTGCTGGCTGATAGCCTCCAGGATAAGATTATCGGATTGTATGGGTTGGGGATGAGCCTTCGAGACATCAGTGACCACATCTTCGAGATGTATGATACGGAGATCTCTCACACGTTATTAGGCCAGATTACCGATCGGATTATTCCCCAAGTGAAAGCCTGGCAGAACCGTCCTTTAGAGCCTGTTTACTGCATTGTGTGGCTGGATGCAATGCATTACAAGGTACGATCGGAAGGGAAAGTTGAACACAAAGCCTTGTACAACATCCTGGGTGTTAATGCGGCAGGCATGAAGGAAGTATTGGGCATGTATGTTTCAGAAAGTGAGGGGGCGAACTTCTGGCTGCAAGTGCTTACTGACTTGCATAACCGGGGGCTGAAAGATATCCTGATCGCCTGTACGGACAACCT
>JAKSDO010000107.1 GCA_022360055.1 Cytophagales bacterium
GACGTGTTTTTATAAAAATCTGTAAATCACATAAATACACAAGACTACGTCATTCAAATTTGTGCATTTTGAAAAAAGGTTAGGCCTCGAAATGACATAGACGTCGTTTTAATTTTACTTAGAAATCGGAAAGAAAAACCTTCCGGAGACGCAATAATTTCTAAATTGGGTAGAAATTACTTTCACGAATGGATATGGATAATAATCAAAAAATAATCTGTTTTGGCGAGACGCTTTGGGATGTGTTTCCCGACCGTCAAAAGCCCGGAGGCGCTCCGCTCAACGTTGCCGTGCACCTCAGGCGATTCGGATACCATCCGGTTGTAATTAGTAAAATCGGCCGTGATGAACTTGGGATGGGATTGTTGGATTTTATGAAATCCAATGGTTTGGAAACCACACATATCCAAACCGATAAGCATCATCAAACAGGGGTGGTAAATGTAAAAGTATCGAATAGCGGAGATGCAACATATAATATCGTATTTCCTTCTGCCTGGGATTTTATTGAAGTTCCGGAAGATTTGAAACATGACAATTACATTCTGATTTTTGGAAGCCTGGCATCAAGAAACATCCATAGCAAGGATGCCCTGCTGAAGCTTCTTGAAAAAGCAAAAGTTACCTTGTTTGATGTGAATTTCAGATCACCTCATTACAACATGGAGCTGATTGAAGAATTATTGCTAAAATCGAACATCGTAAAACTAAATGAGGATGAAATCAAAATTATCGGCACTTGGCTGGGAATGGAACATGTCGCCACGGAGGCCATATGTAAAAAGCTTACGAATCAATTTAAATTGGACCAGATCATAGTGACACTTGGCAGTAAAGGAGCTATGGTTTTCAGTGATAATTCTGTCTTTCGTCACGGCGGGTTTAAGGTGAAGGTAGCTGACACAGTAGGAAGCGGTGATTCATTTTTAGCGTCATATCTCGCTCATTTTATTAAGGGAATGCCGATGGCCCGATGTCTGGAGATGGCCTGTGCAACCGGGGCTTATGTAGCGACCCAAACCGGAGCAGTACCAAATTATGAAATGTCAGATCTTGCTAAAATAAGAAACCTGAAATCATGAATAATCTTAAGTCCGAACGCGTACTTTTTCTTGTTGTTCTCTTTTTGACATTAACAGTTGGCTGCAATCTAAAAGAACCGCCGGAATCCAAATCAGCGAAAGTAGAAATTGATCGGGAAAAGCATCGTCCTCTGTTTCATTTTTCGCCGGATAGCATGTGGATGAATGATCCCAACGGAATGGTGTTTTACAGAGATACCTATCATCTGTTTTATCAGTATCACCCGGAGAGTACGGTTTGGGGACCGATGCACTGGGGGCACGCGGTAAGCAAAGACATGATCAACTGGGAACATAAACCGGTTGCACTGTATCCGGATGAACACGGATATATTTTTTCCGGCAGTGCTGTACTTGACGTGAATAACACTTCGGGATTGGGATCTGCCGGAAATCCTCCCTTGGTAGCCATCTATACCTATCACAATCCCGTCAAGGCCGAAGCGAGGCGGGCGGATGCACAAACTCAAGGAATTGCTTATAGCCGGGATGGCGGAGAATCCTGGATTAAGTATGAAAAAAATCCGGTTCTGTCGAATCCCGGAATTCGGGATTTCAGAGATCCGAAAGTACGCTGGCATGAAGCGACCCAATGTTGGATTATGACATTAGCTGTTCAGGACCATATTCGATTTTATTCCTCGCCAAATCTAAAGAAGTGGTCTTATGAAAGTGAATTCGGGAAGGAGCAAGGTGCACATGGCGGGGTGTGGGAGTGCCCGGATTTATTCCCGTTAAAAGTTGAAGATAGCGATGAAGAATACTGGATATTGATCGTAAATCTGAATCCCGGCGGGCCAAACGGAGGCAGCGGGGTTCAATATTTTATCGGAAGTTTTGATGATCACAGGTTTACTTCGATCGATAAAGATACCAGGTGGCTGGACTACGGGCCGGACAATTACGCCGGAGTAACCTGGTCAAATACCGGAGACAGAACACTGTTCCTGGGCTGGATGAGCAACTGGAAATATGCAAATGTAGTTCCGACACAACGCTGGAGAAGCGCTATGACCATTGCAAGGGAATTGAAACTGCATAAGCATGGGAACAAACTGGCAGTTTATTCACTGCCCGTGAATGAACTTGGCAACATCACCTCAACGGTCTTTGAGAAGAAAGATTTTGATATACACAAAAGTTTCAGCATTAGCGATGCGGCCAAGCTTAAGTTATCTACTTTTGAGATGGATTTGGGGATCAGGAGTGTCGATGGATTTAAAGTGGTTTTATCCAATGCGAATGGCAATCAGACAGAAATCGTTTTTGATCATAGGAGCAATCGGTTTTTCATTGACAGGAGCAAGTCGGGCGATACTTCATTTCATAAAGAGTTTGGCGACCTTGCATGGGCTCCGCGTTTTTCTCATGAAAAACAAATGGACCTAAAACTGGTCGCAGACGTTGCATCGGTAGAGCTTTTTGCAGATGAGGGAAGTACCGTGATGACAGCCATTTATTTTCCGGACGCTGTATTTGATCAGGTTGAGATCGTACCCGATTCCAAGCTTTCAATTTCAAAACTAGTTTTGAATGAAGTGAGATAATGTGAGCAATTCAAGGAATCTGCGGTCTGCATTGGCTGGTTCAGCCAATTCTTCGGATCAATATTGATTGAATTATTGCTATCTATGATGAATGACACGGGATAATCCCTATTTAAAGACAAATACCTCTTCAATTGTTGGTCGGAGATTTTTTTACTTTTTCTTATCGATCAAGGTAAGACAGAATAGATCATTTTCCACATTTCGGTGTTCACAAGGGTTCTGAGCTCTTCAACTCTTTCACTGATCCTATCCATATCAAGATTGGGATGAATTTTGGAAAAATATGATAGATTATCCACGCGATTTATTTGCTCAAGGTTTTTATATCCGTCTGCGGATACATATTGAAAGTCTTTCATGTTTCCCGGCCACTTAGCCCACAAACTCCAACCCATCCGATTGTTATTTTTCTTATCTTCCATATAAAGCGGCATAAATACCTCCTCATTTATCTTCAAAAATTCTTTGCTCTTGCCAGGTTTAATGTTGATTTCATTTACCACATAATAGTTTGCAAGATTACTCAAATCCGAAGATGTGGACATCTGCTGGTGAAAAACTCCCGAGGTAATTATTTTCCTGCTGCTATTCGTATTTTGTTCGAATGTCTTCCAATCCTCTTTGCTTTTTTCAGGGTAAGCTGCTTCCAATACGCTTTGCGGAACTTTTTTATCTAGTTTTGAAAATGAATCATACCAACTGATGGCAACAAAGTTGTAAGGGTCTTCCGCTGTTTTAAACATAATTTGGTACACAGCCCATCCTATAATCATCCCCTCTTCCAGGCGTTCTTCATGAATCTTCTTCCACTGTTTTTCAAGTGCCAGATATTCATCCGGGTTGTTGACTTTCATATAATCGACAACACCGATGATGTTTTGACACGAAGTTTTTGAGCTTGCTAAAAGTAAGAAGAGGAATCCCGGCAAGAAATACCGGAAGGTTGGTGAGATGATTGAATATACCATGAATAAAATCTGAATAGAATTATTAGTTTAGACGCTCAACGATACTACAAATGTTTCATAAAAGACTCATGTATTGAAAATATATATTACAAAGACTCCGTTGTTCATATTATAATTTGATTTTTCATCCAGAGTAGTCGCTCCGTTCAAATCAAAAAAATAATTCCGCAATAGCGAACAAGTTACTTCGGAAAGTTCTATTTTCAGGTTTTGATGTGCTCATACTTTTTGTGCGTGAAATAGGACTTCAAAGTCTGTACGCGATGTCAAATGTCAAAGATCTTTTTGATGAGTCAATGATTTGAGATGCGTCTGTTTTGCCGGGAATACATGGGGCAGAACTTATGTCATCCTGAGACAGTTTTTGAAGATTCAAGGCACTAATATTCATGTGCTTAGAATAAAATAATTCACTTATTACTTGAAAAGATAAAATTTTAGAAATTTATTGCGATAATTTTTAAATCACTGGTTATTTATTGGAGAAACCGTCACCTACAGGCTATGCGCAGAGTAATATTTTTAATACCACTTTTTTTTGTCATTTTCATCGCCCGGGCTCAGGAAGTACAATGGGTGAGTACGATTATTGAAGCATCATCCGAATTGTCGCCAAGAGAATATTCTGCCGAGCAATTGATAGGAAAACCCGATGTTACCCCCGGTACCGGGGACAGCCCAAATGCGTGGATGCCGTTTAGAAATGATCGCGAAGAGTACGTAAAAGTTGGTTTCGAAACCCCTATCAAAATTCGCCAGATTGCCATAGCAGAATCCTTGAATCCGAGTGCCATTTATCAGATATTTTTGTACGACCGGTCCGATAATGAATTTTTGATCAATACATTTACACCCAGACCGGTTGACTTGAAATCAAGAATGCTTCATGTTTTTTTTGATTTGACGGAGTACGAGGTTGCTGCTATCAAAGTTGTTTTGCATTGCGACGCTGTCCCGGGTTTTAATGCAATAGATGCCATTGCCATTTCAAATTCCACACTGCCAGTAAAGCAGGAAGTGCAGATTTTGGAGAGCGCAATTGTCAACGTAAAGCCCGACAGGTTGAGCGCTACGGTAAACAGCGTATACAATGAACTCAAGCCACTTGTCACTCCCGACGGAAAAACATTGCTCTTCAGCCGACAATATCATCCGGGCAACACAGGAGGTATTGAAGACCCCGAGGATATCTGGTTTTCGCAATGGGATGAAGAGAAAGGTGAATGGATGGAGGCCGTAAATATGGGAGGGCCGTTGAACACGCGAGGACCTAATTATATCAGCTCTATTACCCCGGACGGCAACACAGTTATTATCACCCTGGGAAACAGGTATACCAAAAATGGTAAAATGAAGGCGGGTGTTTCGGTGAGTACACGCACAAGTGAAGGTTGGACGAAGCCCGTGCCTTTTGAAATAATTAACGAAGTAAATATGTCCCGGAAAGCAAATTATTTTCTCGCCAACAACCGGGAGGTATTGCTTATGTCCGTGGAAGGAGCCCCAACTTTTGGGTCCAGAGATCTTTATGTGAGTTTTCTGATGGATGACGGAAGATGGAGTGAGCCCCGGAATCTGGGATCGGATATTAACACAACACTTGAAGAAGCAGCTCCTTTTCTTGCTCCTGACGACAAAACACTCTATTTTTCCTCAAATGGATATACCGGTTATGGCAAACAGGACATCTATGTTTCCAGACGATTGGATGAAAGCTGGACAAGTTGGTCAGAACCCGAGAATCTTGGCCCGCAAATTAATTCCCCGGAGGATGATGCATTTTTTAATATTCCACCTACCGGAGAATACGGCTACTTCTCCAGGAATTTTTCCGGGAATAATTCGGACATTTACCGGTTTGAATTACCCAAAGAGCACCAACCGGATGCTGTGATTACGGTTCGCGGGGTTGTTTACAATACCAAGACGCGCAGACCGATGCAGGCTAGAATATTTTACGAAAGCCTCCCCGAAGGAAAAGAAATCGGCACCATAGCGTCTGATCCGTTAACCGGCGAATATCAAATCATTTTGCCGACAGGCAAATTATATGGTTACCTGGCCGAAGCCGGAGGATTTGTCGCAATCAATGCCAATATCGATCTGAAAAATACGGAAGTCTATGGCGAGTTGAACAAAGATTTATTCCTGGTGCCGATTGAGAAAGGCGCTGTTGTGAGATTGAACAA
>JAKSDO010000262.1 GCA_022360055.1 Cytophagales bacterium
AAAATCACCAAAGCTAGCTCCAACCGAGTTGTAGCTATCTCCCATATCTATTTTAGTAAATGAAGTTCCTTGTTGATTCAGGTAGAGGAAATTGCCTGTACCATAGTTTGGCACAAAACAGTCGGACCATCCATCGTTGTTTACATCTGCCCAAACCACACCGATGCTGTTGGTCGCGTCTTCGACGACTTCAATTCCATAAACCCGTTCCATAGTTCCATCTCTTTTGCTGCGATACAACTGGTTGAATTTGGAACTGAAGTAATCGCTGACAAAAAGATCGAGCCAACCATCTCGATCGTAATCGACAAAGCAGATGTTATGACTGTACCCATCAGTCAAACCTTCCAGATGAGCAGATTGATCCGAAAAGCTCTGGTTGCTATTGCGGTACAATTTGATTGGGGCACCGTTGTTATTCGCCAGTGCCAGGTCTACCTGGCCATCGTTATCGAAATCACCCCAGGAGGCGCCAATTGAAGGCAATAGATCGTTTGCCAAAGCATCACCCCGATGTTCTGTAAATTGTCCGGTGCCATCGTTGAGATATAATTTGCTCTTCGTATTTGGATCGTAGGCAGGGACAAAAATATCGTCATATCCATCCTGGTTATAATCTATTGCAGTAATACCCCAACTGTCAAAGGCGACATTCACCACAGGATCATTTGTTATCTCAACCAGCGGAGGCGCTTCCGCACAATCAGGATCTTCTCCATCGGTAAATCCGTCTCCGTCATTGTCAATGCCGTCTGAGCAATTGGTTTCAAATGGCGGAAGGGACAAAGTACAATTCATACCGTCATTATTGTTGGTGATTTCACCATAAGCGACTACGACACGTTCCAACGGATTGCCTGACTGATCAAAACGCACGCGTGAGATTTCTCCTGTCGCGTTGTTAGAAAAATAGGAATTTCCCTCGCTGTCTGACCATGCGGCGCCAAAATTGTTGGTCGATAAATTTTCGTTCCACACGATATCAATGGTCATCGCGAGCGGATCAATTTCGACCAGCTCGAAATTTTTACTCATTCCATAATATTTCTCTTGAACCGGGTTGTATGTGATGTCGGCCGTATTTGGAATGGAAGTTCCAGATAGATTCCGGAGAGGTTGAAATGTCATTTGCAGTGGGAATCGATCAAGATCGATGATCCTAAGTTGCGGATGGTTGCCGGAAGTAAATGCGATCCAGTTCCCATATTTATCAACATCAGCACAGTAACTGATTCCTGTCCAATTTGCAATGCTGCCTAAATCTACTCCATCTCCATAGGCATCAATTTTCAACATATGGTTTTTTCCGGAATAATTCTTTATGGCATAAATATATCCGTCCTGGACATTGTACCCAGCTCCATTATAGCTTCCGAAACTTGTTGACCCGATGTCCTGATAGCTGCTGTTGACCGGATCAAAGATCTTTAGCACGCCGGAGATGACCTGGTATAGTGAATTGTTGCAAGGGAGCACACCATCACATTCTGCAATCAATTCACAATCACCGTCAACGCAGTCAATGAAGCCATCTCCGTCATCATCGATGCCGTTATCACAAATTTCCTGAGTAAATGCTGAAATGCTAAGGATTGTAAAGACCAATAAAAGGTAAAATCGGAATGGGTATATCTTTTTCATGCCCATGTGAATAGAAAGTTCTATGCCAAAATATAATCATCAGATTTTCAGGCATTTATAGGATGCGCTTGGTCCAATATTTTCCATAAAATGGAAAATGATCCGGAATTCGAAAAAAATTGAGCGGATTTGATCTGAAGAAAGAGGGATTATTGGAGGATGGTTTGATATTTTTGAACACCCGTCCATCACGGCTCCTATAGAGTAGCTTTTCCCAAGAAAATGTTGATACGGATAACCTCCCCATTAATAGAGTGATGTTTTCCAGGACTCAAATGGGTGTATATTTTCATTGAATGTAACTTATGATCAATCTACTTGTAAAAGGGTAAAAAGTACACAACAACCCTATTACAAGCTGGATTTTTATTCTTATCAATCTCAACGCCCAAAAGAAAAAGCAAGTCTAAAATAAGCTGTTGCATTAGTAGCTAATCTGGTTCGTAAGGTTCGGCACCCTCTAATATATAGTTACATTGATAAATATCATCTTGATTCAAAGCTAAAGTACCTAAAATAGTCACTCTCTGATCCATTTTAAACTTCGGGTGATTCGGGCGCAGTCTTAATTCGACAATGGATTCGGGCCCCCCACTGCCACAAAAGAAGCACGAGGCATAGGGATAACGCGACAAAATGTAGATACCTTTCTTGCGGTCAAGAACGAGCATATATCCCTTCAGAAATATTTGTTTGCCTTCCAGTGCTTTTACTGAGCTTCCAAAATGTGGATAATAAAAGTTGGCCTTTACTTCTTCACTGTACTTGTCTGTAAATGTGACATCTTCCAAAGTTTTCCAGGTAATTTCGGTTTGAGATCTGGCAACAGGAGCAATCAGTACAAATAAAAGGATCGATAATCTAGGCATCGGCAAGTGTTTTTGAGATATTGATATGAAATGCGCTGATGGCCGGGAGCAGGGAAGCCAGCAGCCCGATGGTCAGGGCGGTAACCAGGAGCCACCATTCTTCCCTTAACCATATCCAGCCTGAAAATGAATAATGATAATCGGCTTCCATTAAGCCGGAAACGAACCAAAGTCCGATCCGGCTGACAATTATACCCAGCAGAAAACCTGTCAGGGTCAATAAAAGCCCTTCCTGCAATACCATCCAAACTAACTGCCAACGAGTAGATCCATAGGAACGCATAAGTGCCATTTCGTATTGACGGTCTTTCAGGGCACTGTACAAACTGATAAAAACACTGAGTCCCGATACAGCCATGATCACCAGGGCGATGGTGCTGAGTGTGTCTATGCCTACCCCCATCAGGCTGAACAGGCGACTGATCTCGTAAGCAGGTACGGCTGCCTGCATATTGGTATTTTCGTTGACCATTCTGGGGAGTTGCATCATGCCCATCGGACTTCTGAATTGGATCAGCATAGCTGTGATCTCATGTTCGTGTTCTTCATCTTCCGGGTGATTTTCTTTGTGTGTTTCGTGTTCATGGCTTTCTTCCGGTTCAACGGCTTGTTCTGCCTCATCTTCGTGATGATGGACTTCCCATACGCTCTCGGTAGCGGTAAGAATGAGTTGGTCCAACACCGAATTGGTGTAGTTCAATATCCCGACTACCTTATAGGCATGTTCTTCGTGGGTCTCGCCACCGTCATCCAGGCCATGTGCTCCGGTGAAGGAGTCCCCAATTTTTAATTCCAGGTTTTCGGCCACCTTAGCACCAACGGCCACTTCAAAAGGCTTCTGCCAAAGCCTTCCGTTGATCACAGTAGCATTGTACAATTGAGGGTATTCATGGGTAGAGCCTACGATTCGGTAGCCCTTGTAACTGTCACCATAGGAGAGTGGAATTCCGGAGGCCACAAGCCTGTTCCTTTGAAGCTGCTCAGCTTCATACAGCGAAATATTGCCTGTTGGCGCATCGATGTGATAAACGGCTGATAGTATAAGCTGTAGTGGACTTCCTTTGGCCCCCACAATCATGTCAATACCCCGCACGTTGTTTTCCATTTGCTGCTGAATGTGGCGATTCACCTGCAAAAGCAAAGAAATCATCCCCACACCCAGTGTCAGAAGTATCAGGCTGAGGGTAGTACTTAGCGGACGGCTCGTCATGTTCCGATAACTCAACTTAAAAATGTTCATAGTTCAAGTCTATATTGAAACTGTTCTTTCAGTCGTTGGTCGTGAGTAATGATAATAAGCTGTGCGTCTGTGGCAGAGGCTTGTTCCTTCAGTAAAGCGGCCACTCTTGCACAGTTTTTGTCATCCAGGCTGGAGGTGGGTTCATCTGCCAAAATAAGCTGTGGGTTGTTGACTACGGCGAGGGCAATCGCTGCCCGTTGCTGCTCACCCTGGCTCAACCTGTACGGCTTTTCGGACAGCTTATGACCTATCCCCAGACGATTAAGTACTTCCTTTATCTTGTTGGAGTCCTGCCGCTTTCCGGCCAGGTATTGTACCAGAGCCAGGTTTTCCTGTAATGAAAGTGCATGAACAAAGTGAGGACGTTGAAACACCAGTCCGATATGCCGGCCCCTGAAACGGTCCAGTTTTCCTGCGGGTAACTCATTAAGATTTGTTTTCATCAACTCCACACTGCCGGCTTTAGGCCTCAGTAAACCAGCCATTAAATGTAGCAATGTTGTTTTGCCAATACCGGACTCACCCAATATCAACAGGTCTTCACCAGCAGGGAGATCGATATCCGGGAAGCGAAAGCTGGTTTGGTCATTGTAAGCAAAAATCAACGACTGAGTCTTAAACATTTCCTTTGTTTTTCTCTGCAAACTTATCAAGTGGAATCTATAAATGCAACATAGTTGCATTTATTATCCAGTCTATTATATTTGCAACACAGTTGCATTTAAAAATAAATTATAATATGAAGAATCAATTTATAGGGCTTCATTTGGATTTTATCGGTTTCAGCGCTTCAATGTTATGTGCCGTACATTGTACGACCCTGCCTTTCTGAGCCGATACCAGTTGCTCAGACCTTCTCCTTTGCCACAGGTGATGAACTATATGACCTTACCCAATCAGTAAGCCGGACACAATGGTTACTTTGGTGGATGCCCACAGTCCGGAAACAGAAGAATATGGGATAAGCTCATTTGTTTATCAAAACTCTAGGCCATTTCATGGCGATTTCAGGAAATTAATGCAATTACGAGCAGATCAACTACACATAATCCACCGATTATCAGCACCCAGACCCACCATTTCAAATGAAAGTTTTTAGCAACTCCGGCCTCGATGTAAGTCCAGGCAGAGATGTAAATTGCCCAAATCCACCATTCATGAATATGCTTGACAATCATGACGACCATACCAGCCATAAAAATCAGCATGATTAGATTGAATTTCACTAATTCTTTTTTTTGGGATGACATTGCTGTTTGTCGCTTAAAGTGTTCAATTAAAGGTATTTTGTAGTTCGGTATTGGCTGCACAATCCCATAATTCAGGATAGCACATCAACATTTGCCGTGATGACCCACCTCAGGTTCAGAGATTATCTAATCCTTCTCCATATCTCTTTCGACTTGAACCCGTAATACGAGTAAGAAGCCATGATGATATCGGGATTTGCTAATTCAAATTTTAAATTCGTTTCATACGCTTCCCCTTCCCATTCGAGTGTGTATTTGCTTTTTCCTTTTTTTCCATCAAACAATACACTTGTGTGCACTTTGCTGTTGTCTTTAAATTTTTCGCCCGTATTGTCGGTATATTCCATCATGTATCCAATTATATTTCCTCCCTCATTTTTGAACTCGATTATTGCAGAATCATCTTCTCCAACGAATTCAACATTCCACTTTCCGATCAATACGCTTTCTTTTTGTGCATAAATTTGTGTAATACTACCCAGTAAAATAGTGATGAATAAAAACTGTACTTTTTTCATAACTGATTTTTTTAAGATGTGCTTTATCATTATAAACATGGACTGACTTTTTTGGCACCCCAATACGCTGAGGTTTACTATTCACTTATTTGCGCGTCTAAAAGCATTCTGCTTTCCTATTGAAAATTATGAGCTGTAAAGGTGAAATTACATGCCCATAACCAGCGTTGGGAACATCTCACCAATTGGCTTATCTCAATTTTTAAGAGTTTTTTTATTTCGGATCACATAAAACAGTGAAGGAATAAGATAGAGTGTTAGGACGGTGGATGTAAGTATACCGCCTATCGTTACTACGGCCATGGGTGTGCGAAACTCAGAACCGGCATCGCCTATCCCCATTGCATTCGGCAGCATTCCGGCAATAATGGCTATGGTTGTCATGATTACTGTTTTCATTTTGGTTTTGCCGGCCAGCAACGTAGCTTTTCTGAGTTTCATTCCTTTTTCCCGAAGTTGCTCAGTATAATCATGAATAAGAATATCATCATTAACTACAAGCCCCAAAAGCGTGATAATCGCCATCAACGACATAATATTCATTGTTGTTCCACCTACGTACATGAAAACAAAAACACCTATCATGGCCATGGGCACTGTTGTGAAAATAATGACAGGATGCCAGAAGTTTTCCAACAGTGAGGCAAGCAGCATGTACATGAGCAATAAAGCAATAACAAACGTAACTATCATGTCGCTTACCGTGTCATCCAGCTCTTTTATATTTCCCGACCAATTCATTTCTACTGAAGTTGGGAGATCGATGTCTGCCATGGCTTTTTCTATATTTTTCTGAGCTTCGTTGGTTGCTACATCGTCTTGAGGAATAATTGAAAACTCGACGGTTTTCAGCTTGTCTTTATGGACTATTTGTGCTTGGGAGTTTTTAAAATCAATCTCAGCGAGCTGTTCGATGGTGAAAACCCCACTGTTTGTAAAGAATGGAATTTGTCTTATCTTTTCAATCGAATTAATTTGATTTTGAGGGTAGCTGACCGTAATATCATACTCTTTCCCTTTCTCCTTAAAAACGCTCGCCTTAATCCCATTTATATTGCTTCGGATGGACATTGCCAAATCAATGGGACTTAGGCCTAACTCGGCCAAAAATCGCTGCTTTGGTTGTACGTGTATCACCTGGTTCCCTTTGCGGAAGGTAGATTCGTAATTAAGTATCCCTTCAACATTTTTTAGCATATTATTCACAATTGTATTGGCGTGTTCCAATTCATTCGTATTCATAGATTGAAGTGTAAATGCCAGGGGGGTACCCTCCACAGAACTTGAAGTGGAAATAAAGGGGATCACTTCAGGAATTTCATCTAATTCTTTATAAATAGTTTCCGCCAGTTTAGCGTTGGATATGGCGCGTTCCTCCTTTGGAACCAGCGTTATAATCATATTAGCAAGGTTCGTTCCTGTGGTAAAAAAATTCTTTTCCCCAATATTGTTGAGTATGCCTTTTACTTCTTTGTGATCGCTTACTTTTTTCTCAACCAGCCCAACTATTCGTGCGCTTTCATCGATTGAAGTTCCCGGTGTTAGTTCCAGTTCGACGAATATATTTCCGCTGTCCTCCTTCGGTTCAAACTCAAAGCCGATTTTCGTCAACAGGCCTGTGCTCAAAAGAAAAACTGCGAACATGATACCAAATAGCGCAAGGGGTTTCCATTTTTTCGAAATAAGGCTTGCAAGCGATTTTTCATATTTGATCTCGAGCCAGGTAAAAAAGCGCTCCATTATCAAAGAGAATTTTCCTGGTTTGCGCTCTTTTCTGAAGATGACACTGGTCAGCATTGGTGTCAGCAAAAACGAAACAACCAATGAGAAAATCGTTGCTGCAGAAATAGTGAGCGCATACTCCCTGAAGAAAGCCCCTGTAATCGAAGTCATGGTAGCGATAGGAAGGAAAACCACGAGGTTGGTCCCTGTTGATGCAATTACAGCCATCATGACCTCCTGCGTTCCTTTCACAGCGGCCTCCTTTATTGGCATGCCAGCCTTTTTTAGTCTCAGGATATTTTCAATAACCACAATTGAATTTGAAATAAGCGCGCCGATAGCTACTGAAAAGCTCATTAGGGTCATCATGTTAAGCGAGGCATTAATCGATCTCATTACCGTGAAAGTCGCTATCAGCGAAACTGGAATGGAAATACTGACAATTAATGTTGTTCGGATGTCTCCTAAAAAGAATAAGAGTATAAATCCTGTAAGGATGATCCCCAGTACTACATTGGTCAACGCATCATCAACGGAGCTTTTCACATATTTCGACGAGTCGTATGGAATGCTGAGTGAAATACCATCAGGCAACTGATCCTGCATTTCAGCGATTGTTTCTTTTACAGCATCAGCCACCTCAACCGCGTTTGCCGAAGATTTTTTTAAAACACCAATATTTACAATACTCCCGTAGCGCTCATCGTGTGCCACATCGAAAAATGATGATTTCGATTTAATGTTTTTAACCGTATCGATTACATCTGCAAAATCACCAATTCTCAAGGGGCCTGATTTATGTGGGATATATGTGTTTTCAATTTCCTTAATGTCATTAAACTTATTCCCTGTTTCAATGGCAAATTGCCGATGTTCGTTGGAGAAATCACCCCCGGATAATTTTATATTTATCGCATTTACTATTGCTGATACATCAGTCAGATTCATCTCCACTTCGTACATCCGGCGCTTATCTGCCAGTATTTTTATCTCTCGAATCTCACCTCCCGTAAGCTCCGCCTTTGAAACACCTTCAATTTTAAGGAGTTTTTCCTTCAGTATCCGATTGGCATATTCATAGATCTCATTTGCTGGCTGATCCCCGCCCACGACAATATTTAATATTGCAGCATCATTTGGATTGTACGAAAGCACATAGGGCCTTTCCGCTTCTTTTGGCAATTCGGGAATAACAAGATCTAGTTTTTCCTTAACCTCCGACAGTGCTTTATCAGGATCTTTTTTCATGTCAAACTGAATGATAATCATCGAACTGTTGTCCATTGAGTAAGACTGAAGTAGCTTGATATTATTAAGGCCAATTACTTCCTTTTCGATTTTATCCGTAATCTCAGATTCTATCTCTTCGGGAGTTGCTCCATAATTGATCGTATTAACAACAATGACAGGTAACTTCAAATCCGGCAATAGATTTACAGCAAGTTTATTATATGAAAGAATCCCGAAAAACACCAGGGCCAAGAACAACATGGAGGTTGTGACCGGCCGATCTACGGCATATTTTGTAATCTTCATTTTCGTTTAATCGTATTGGTTGATGTTTATTTTATTATTGTGATCAAAGGGTGTTTTTCCAGTTTGTCGGTTCCGGATATGATCAAAGACTCTCCCGGATTCAGGCCATTTTTTACAAACAATTTTAAACCTACAACACGATCTACTTCCACCGGCCTTTTAACAGCTATGTTATTCTGGTCCATAAATACATAGAATTGACCATTTTGTTGTTTGGTTGCCTCCCACGGTATCAATATCGCATCCTCAATTTTCTCCATCTCAACGTCAATCATTACTGTGTTTCCGATCGTAGACATGAGAGAAGAATTATTAAATTCCGCTTTAACTCTGTACGCTTTTTTGATGGGATCCATAATGAGGGCCTTTTGAGTTACTCTACCCGATACGGTGTCATTTTTTATTCTGATTTTTACTTCTGCATTTGATTGAATGACATTTATATCTTCACTGGTTACAAAAAAATCAACTTCCATCTCATTGGTTTTTGCTATGGAAAACAATCTTTCACCGGGGACGACCTCTTTTCCAATATTTACCATTACATCTGTGATCAATCCTGAGAATGGAGCTTCTACAATGTACATTTCATCTGTTTGTTCCAATTGCCTGGCCTGGATATCCAGCTCTGTTTTTAGCTGATCCACAGAAATTTTAGAAACTGCACCTTTTTTGTACAGGATCACCTGACGGTCATAATTCTTCTTTAATTCATGGTGGGCTAGTTGAACCTGCTCGACCCTTAGTTCATGGTTTTGCGGGGGATAGGATAACAATACCTGCCCTTTCGCAACACGAGTGCCCGGGGCAATAGTTAACTTTTCAATCTTTCCTGACAACTCCGCAGAAACCATCATACTTTGCTTGAACCTCACTTCGCTATAGAAGCTTTTTTCAATGGTCAGGTGTTCTTTTTGAACTGTAATAGTCCTGACATTTGTTCGTTTGATGATTTCCTCCTGTTCGTAATCATTGGATGAGCAGGAAGTTGCGATGATCAATGTGCCTGCAACAAGTATTAGATTGATCATGATCGTTTTTATAGTATTCTCCACTGTTTTATTTTTAAAGATTTCCTAATATTTTTTGAATTGTGATTTTCTCAACGCGGTAATCCAGGAAGGCATTTAGCCTCAGTAATCTTGACCTTGTGAGGGATACACGAATCTCTTTTGCTTCGAGATTAGTGATCATTCCGAGCTGAATCTTCTCTTTTGCTATTTCAAGTTCTCTCTCGGATAAACTGATGATTTCACTTTCATTTTTAATGTTTTGGATAGTAACTTTCAGATTTTCCTCCGACCGTTGCAATTCCTTGTACAATTCCTTCCGTTTCAAGTCGTATTCCAGCGCTGTATTTTCATTTTCTATTCTTGCCTTCTGAAGATTTGCTTTGTTATACCCGCCTGTTATGATGGGAATTGAAAGCAGCACTGCTCCGTAGACACTGTTGTTATGATTATCAAAACTCAAATTATCATTGTATGAATCGAAGCCATAGCCAAGCCGTAAATTCACCTTAGGAAGAAACACCGCCTTCTGTGCTCTCACCTGCTGAGCCGCAATTTCATTTCTTTTGGACAGCATTCTCAATTGAGAATTGTCGCTTAAGATCGGTTCGTAATCTGCTTGTGTGCCCAATTCGTTTTCATCGATTTCAATTTTTCCTTCTATGGCAAAGTCATTTGTTTCTTCAAGGTCAGCGAGAAACTTAAGCTCATTCAATACACTTTCGTATTCTCTTCTGATCTGCAAAACTTTTGGGAGGGTCTGTTTGTAATAGATCTCTGCCTGTTGTGCCTGAAACTCACTGATATTCCCTTGTTCCAAAAGATCCTTCATCTGGTTCCATTGCTCCTTTGCCAATTCGCTGTTGGTTTCCATCACTTCCAGGCTCTCTTTTGCAAAAAGCGCCTGCCAGAACAGTTGTGTCGCCTGCTTCACAAGCTCATTTGTTAAATCTGTGTGTGTAAGCCGTGCATGTTCTTCTGCGAGTACCGCAATTTTCACTTCGGCAGCGCCAATTGGGTTAAGCAAGGCTTGATCTGCAACAACTCCGGCATTGAAATTGTGCTTAAAATTCATTGGAAACCTGTCCGGTAAGTAATCCTCTCCCTCGGTTTCGCTAATGAACATATAGTTACGTAAAAAATCCTGCTGATAACCTGCCTCCGCAGCAACCGAAGGCAGCAATGCTGCCCTGACCATTTTTCGATTCTTTTCCGCCTGGTAGATCCTATTGTTGCTTTGTTGAAGATGAATATTATTTTCCTTCAGATGATCCAGGTACGAATTGAGGTTCATGACTTGACCCACAACTGTTGTTGTAATAGATTGTATCAATATCATTACAGATGAAATAAATTTTAACCCATCTTTCGTTATTGCCTTCATATGTAAAAGATTAAATGTTTGATCTTGTAATTCTCAGGCAAACATAAAGGAGGTTGTGCGGCTTATCTTCCCATTATATAATATGGGACAAATTTCCGCTCACTTAGATATCCCATTTTATAATTCAGGATACTGTTTGAAGATGTGGATGACTGAAAATGAGCTGGTTACTGCTTTTCTGAATTTCGCCTATACCTTGTGGGTGTTATGCCACATTCTTTTTTAAAGGCATTGTAAAAAGTTGTTTTACTATTAAAACCCACATCGTAGGCAATCGCAAGAATGGTGAAATGGCTGGTTTTTGATGAAACAAGTAATTCTTTTGCCTCTTCTACACGAAATTTATTTACAAAGTCTGAGAAACTCATCCCTGTTTTCTCATTGATAACCTGAGAGACATGGTGTAAAGATTTTCCGGCAGCAGAAGACAAGTCATTTAGACGATACTCCGGATTTCGATATGCCTTGTCATCTTTCATGACGACCTGTATTTTATTCCAAAGTTCATTTGATTCGGATGATTTCAATGATGATTTTGCATATTTGATGCCGGCTGTAGTGGTATCATCTTTAAAATCACCATAGATAGAAAAAATCGGAAATCGAATAGCGAAATAAGCCATTGCAAAAAAGAAGATATTGGTAATCAATGACTCAATTTTAAATTGAGTTTCTAACGCCATGTCAGTGAAATAAGAAACCAAATCACTTTGAATGATCGCAACATAAATGATTATTGAAATGATTATGAGTCTCTTCAGCCAGGTATAATTGACCTTTTCGACACCTGTTAGACTTACGCTAAAATTTATACGCTTCAGCTTGAAATATGCTAAAACCAGGAAGGCAATATTCAGCAATAGAGCAATCGCATAGTCAATAAAAATTAGGATACTTAAAAATGAATCTGCCTCTATCTGGTCGGAAATATCAGGTAGTGTGAATAGGAACAATCCTCTGAGAAGTGTGTAAACAAGGATTACTGTTCCCCAAATCTTATAGTTAATCTGCTCCCTGAAGAGAGAAAATACGAAAAAATAAAATAAAACTCCATAAAGATGGTAATACAAATATGATAAGCCTATCCACCCGGAATCGATCAAATCGTTGTAATACAAATAAGAGTCAATCTGAGAATAAGTATTCAGCGCAATTATTGATACCAATATAAGCTTTGCACGCCTGTTCTGAACATAACCCTTCCTGTTAGGGATGACAATAATCAGCAACATGATACCAATTAGAATTCCAACGAGTGGGATGTTATTAAGTATTGTCACCTTTTACTTTTGTTTGCACATAGGAAAAACACAAATATATGTGAATGTCCATAGCAAACTAAAACTGATCCATTAGAATTTTGCTATTCGATTTTGAGTACGAAATAGCATTCAACAATTGATGTGTTCAATTCCCAGGTAAGTAAAGCTAACTCAGACAGAATTGGATTTACTTACCCTTTCTTTCCTTAATAATTGGTTGATAAAAAGCAGTTGTTCTTTAGAAAAAGAACGATTTCCCTTTGTTTTGAGCACCCACATATGCCCTGGTTCTTGGTTGCTCCCTCAAATAATGTTGCTTCCCATGCAAATTCTCTTCTCGAGTTGCGCCAAATTCCCTGTTCAAATATGAACGGGCAAGAGGTTTTCTGGAGGATATCTGAATAGTTTTCCGATTCAGAAAACACATCTGATTCATAAATGCCTATGCATTCTGACAAAATTCTGATACAAATGATCTTTTTCCTTTACCTAAAAGCTTTATTAAGAGTATAAGGATCTATGATTTGCTCACCGCTTTCCAAACTGGTCAATTATTCTGTTAAGTAGATTATCTGAGAGCCTAAAACCACCATTGGCCAGTTTTAGAATTACAGTTATTAGATCCTTGATCACATCTTTTTTATGGGCTCGAATCAGAACTCCGGTTGTACCGATTATTTTAATATTTAAGGAACTGGCAAGCTTTCTTCCTTTACGCTCATCAATGATGAGAACAGAATCTTCAATTTCCAGGAACTATGCAATTGAACTGGCTTCACCCTTATCCAAAACCTCTTCCAATTCCCTCTTTTTCTGTAGATCCTTTACCTTGACTATTTTGATCCAATTTGGGAGTGGCTCGCCAAATTCATTCTTGACCTCCTGGGTGATTGCAACTTCACGGTATAAATCTTTTAGGATATTCAGTAAGCCGATATTATTGAGAGCGATTAAACAGCTGGCATCGGAAATGACAATATTACTCATTGATTATATCATCGATGTCTTCAACAGTTTCACCAAATATCGATACCCCATATTTACCTACACTCTCAACAAATTCTTTTTTGGTAATTCCAACAAGGTCTGCCGCCTGTCCAGAAGATAGAATTCCTTTGTCAAATAGTTGAGCTGCTAATAGCATCCTGACATCTTTCTCATCGACTGTATCCGGTAAATTAATAGTCAATGTTTTCATTGCTAATTCCGCTTGATAGATAAATATACTTATATAACGATCAAATTAATACTATTGATAAAAACCAAGTCATGCTAAATCAAGTGTTGATAAGTGTTATCAATCCCAGATTGTTCAAATTTGTCTAGACAGGCCTTGGTTGTTGCCTCACTGCTATGTCCCAAAGCCTCACTAATTATTGCAGTTGAAATACCGGATCTTTTGAGTGTTGTAGCATAAGCGTGTCGAGCCCAATAATGTGTTATTTGGCCGGCACTTTCGATTTTTAACTCACCGGCACTTTCTTTCAGGCATTTTAGATTTATTTTTTTTCACTCTGTTGAGATTACAGTGACAAAACCACTCCGACTTTTGACAGCGATTGCAATTGTAATGCCCTGTTTGATAACGAGTGCCCGAGAAAAGGATAGGATAGACCTTAGCATCGGTTGGGAAAATTCCTGTTGCGCTGCAACATGAAATGGGAATAACTCCAAACAATAGGCACGAGCCAGCATTTGTTGGTGTTGGAGTATCTATGGTAGATAAGCATACCTTTCAACCGGATTTTAATAATAGTAGAAAGGAAGACCGCGCCAAGAAGAGCGTGCTAGAATTATAATGGCTTGTCCTAAACTACCCACTGGGTATCTTACACTTACTGGCATTGGCGAAATTATTGATGCTGAAATCAAACGGTTATGTTGAAATTCAACTGTTGCAAATGCAGGACTTTCCGGCTTAGCTTCGATTGAAGACATCTTAAAACTTGCCTTAAGCAAATGAGACAATAGTCCGACTATTGGCAACAATTGTCCACGCTTGTTTTTCTCGGACATTCCATTTTTGTACAAACCAATGTGATATCTCAATCGTCAAAGCTTTTAATTATGGGAAACCGGAGTTTTATTATAAAGTCAGAGATCATTACCCTAAAGGCACTCCTACTTATTGTACTTATTTACATGCCGAATGCCCTTTATTCGCAAAAAACCAGCATCATATCCTTTTCCCCCGTCAGTGGGCCAGTAGGAACAACTGTCACTATTACCGGAACGAATTTTAATGTTAAACCTTCGGAGAATATTGTTTTCTTTGGGGCTACACAGGCCATTGTATCTTCTGCTACTCTGACAGCACTCACTGTCAATGTTCCGCCAGGCGCCAGCTATATGCCGATGACGGTATTGGCCAATGGATTGGCTTATTCTTCTGAACCCTTTACGGTCACTTTCATCGGCGAGCGCATACCGGGTATAAATACGGATTTTGAAGCAGGTCAAAGTCCAGTATCAGTTTCCATTGGGGACCTTGACAATGACGGCAGGGCGGACCTGGCGGTGACCAACCAAAATAGTAATGATATTTCCATATTCATGAATACCAGTACCGGGGTAGGAGCGATCAGTTTTGCGGCCCAAATGAACTATGCTTCAGGAATGAAACCCGTATCAATTTCTATGGGAGATCTGGACAATGACGGCAAGTTAGATTTGGCGGTAGCCAATCAAACTGACAATTCCGTTTCTGTATTCCGGAACATCTGTACCAGTACAGGGAGTATTAGTTTTGCGAATAAAGAAGACTATACGACCGGGGCGAAACCAAGGTCAGTTACAATGGGCGACCTGGATGGTGATGGTTGGACAGATCTGATACTGGCCGCTCAGGGGGGAAAGAATGTATCGATACTTAGGAATATAACCGGTACCGGAACATTTGGTTTTGACAACAAAGAGGACTTTTATGTAGGATCGCAGCTACAATCAGTTGCCGTAGGAGACCTGGATGGTGATGGGAAGCCGGATTTGGCAGTTGTAGGCAAAAATTCTGATGTGGCAGGAATATTCAGGAACGCCAGTATGGCCACGGGAAACATCAATTTTGACAGCTTTTATAACTTGATTGCAGGATCCGCACCATCTGCAGTTGCTATAGGCGATTTGGACGACGACGGCAAGTTAGATTTGGCAGTGATAAACGGAGGAGAGGGTAGTATAAAGTTATATAAAAATTACAGCACAAGCGCCGGAACGATCAGTTTTGATGGCGGAACGGTATATAATACGGACTCAGCTCCCCATTCAGTTTCCATAAGTGATCTGACCGGCGATGGCAAGCCGGATTTGATGGTAGGGTATAATGACGTATCGATGAACGCTATATCGGTGTTTGAAAATACCAGTACCAGTTCTAAAGATATAAGTTTTAATACCAGTGCTGCGGTATATGCTACGGGGAATATCCCCGGGTCAGCCGTTGCAGGCGATCTGGATAATGATGGAAGAATAGATCTGGTCACGGCAAATAGTGGAGATAATACAGTTTCAGTATTGAAGAATTCTAACACTGAAACCGATTTTACAGCGTTTAGTTTTGCAGAGCAGACCGGTCCGGCCACCATTGATACTATCAATCACACCATAGCCATTGAAGTAAAATACAACACCGATGTAAGCGCCCTGGTTTCGACATTTGCCCTTTCCGAGGAGGCCATTGCCGCAGTAGGTACAGGAGCACAGAAGAGCGGCACCACTTCGAACGACTTTACAAGCCCGATTACCTATACGGTGACAGCCGGTGACGGCAACACCACACAAGACTGGACTGTAATGGTTACTATAATTGATGATGAAGCAAATCAAGTGGTTGTATATCCCAACCCTGTTTCCCGTATTTTGAATATTCAGTCCGATACGTTTAAGTCAGCAACTTTATACGGGGTCTATGGACGTGAAGTATTGAAGTCTTTGCAGCAACAAATTGATTTGTCGCAGCTTTCTGCAGGTGTTTACATATTGGTCGTTGAGGCAAAAACCAATGAAAGAACAAAAATTCGGATTGTAAAGAAATGAATACAATTACCAATAAAACCTTCATGTGATACCTCTTTGTATTTATCCCAAAAAAGTAAAGGTATGCTGTCCTCGTATAACCGGAAGCTCATTAATGTCTCAAAAAAGAGAAGTTTTGTTTTACCGGGTTAAAAGAATACTGAGTTTACGATCACATTGCCCAAAAGAGAGGCTCATGAAACAATAATCAACTTTTTTGAGACAATGATCCTTTTTGGAATACGGATGGACTCCTAATTTTGGCATTATCCTATTTTTTCATCATGGGTGGTCGATAGTTAATTAAATTTGTGGAACTGAAGTATAAAAGCGCTGAAACCCTCAGGTTTTATATTGTAATACAGTGATTTACTAAAAGCTATGGTAATTAATGGATTTTGAAGTAGAGTAGAATAAATCTTTCATTTCACTTTTGCGAGACAACACTAACATTCGGGGGATTCTTTTGACGTTTTTAACTGGGTTAACCTTTTCGTTGAGTTCCCAAACGCCTTATCAATATATATCTTATGCTCAAAAAGAAGGCCTTTCCAATGATTTTGTGGAAACCGTAGTTCAGGATCATCATGGATTTTTATGGATTGGTACCAGAAATGGACTCAATCGTTTTGACGGGCAACAATTTTTAGAATTTCGCCATGATCCGGAAGACTCCACTTCTATTAGCAGCAATTGGATAACAAAATTATACGAAGACAGTCGGCAAAATTTATGGATCGGCACCATTAATGGCCTCAGTAAATTAAACAAGGCGCTTGGTCGTTTTGAAAGAATAGCGTTCAAGCCGTACATAAAAACAGCTATACCGGTTGGTATAAGTAATATTTATGAAGATTATAAACAGAATATTTGGGTAAGTACACAAAACTCCGGTCTCTTTAAATTGACTCCCGATAAGGATGAAACCTTGTTCCATCATATATATTACGGTCACAGCCCTCAATCGACCAACTCATTAAAGAGTAATCAGGCGCGGAGATTTTTGGAAGATCAAAACCACCATTTATGGATGGGTCATTCCGGGGGGGTGGATCGTCTGAATCCTCACACCGATAAGGTAGACCATTATCTGTTTCCAACTATTCAAAATAGGAAACCCAATATTCGTGATTGCACATACCTAACCACAGATGCTCACGGAACAATCATTGCAGCCACTAAATTTAGGGGGATGTATTTTATTCGACCCTCTGATCCGGCGCCGGCGCTCAGACCTTTTAAAGAATATTTTGCCTTATCATCTTCAAATCTTCCAGATTTTTCCGGACTGGAAATCGATTGTATACAAATAAGTACACCTGGATATTTACTGATTGGTACTGACCATGGTTTATTTCAGGTTGATTTGAAAAATGCCAACTACACCCACCTGACTAAAGAGATTTTACCACTGGTTCCCATCAGGTCCTTATTGACAGATAGACAAGGCAATCTTTGGTTGGGAACCAGCGGTGATGGATTATTGAAACTGACCACTTTGCCAGATCCATTCCGATTCTATCAACACGAGCCGCATGATACCTCCTCCATTTCAGAAGGACATGTGACTACCGTACTGGAGGATGACTCGGGGAATATCTGGATCGGAACTTCAGGATCAGGATTAGACAAACTTAAATACGATCATCAAGGACAACTTATTAAAGAGCAAAACTTTAAACGTAATTTCAGACAAAGCAATTCCTTACTGGATGATAGAATTATCAGGATTTTAAAAGATCATCAGGGGCAACTTTGGATAGGTACCAAAGGATACGGATTAAATAAGTTAGACCCTATTTCCGGCCGATTTCAGGCTTTCCTTCACGATCCTGATAATCCGTATTCCCTGACTGATAATCGCGTCCGAGGATTATGCGAAGATCACCGGGGTTTTATCTGGGTAGGAAGCCTCTCAGAAGGGTTAAACCGCCTGGACCCTCTGAGCGGAGAGGTGAAGCGGTTTCAACACGACCCTAATAACTCCAATTCAATATTGAGTAATTCAATCAGAACCTTATTTACGGATTCGGAAGGATATATTTGGATCGGTTTTTCTTGGGGACTGGACAGACTTGATCCGGAAAAGGAAGAGTTTACCCATTTTGTATATAACCCAAATGATCCCGGATCCTTTAATCAGGGGATCGTTTGGTGCATTTACGAAGACCTGGAAAAGAATCTCTGGGTGGGTACCGGAAATGGTCTTTGCAGGTTTGATCGGAATTCAAACAGGTTTGAACGTTTTTATGAAGAAGATGGCCTTCCGAGCAACACCATCGTTGGGCTGTTGGAAGACAAAAGCGGAGTTCTATGGATCAGCACGGATAAGGGATTGGCGCGACAAATACCGGCCACACTTAAAAATGCCTTCCATTCATTTACTTTTGAAGATGGTCTGGAAACAGTTTCCTTCTTGCCTGAAGCCAATGTGGCTAGTAAGAACAACAGCTATCTGTATTTTGGAACAACCGATGGCTTGGTAAGGGTAAACCCTGAAGGTATAAGACACGACCGGTATGAAGCGAAATTGGTATTGAACTCTGTTTCAAAACTTCAGTTCGATGGCAAGGATAATGTGCCTGCTATGGACTACTTTATTAGTGATAAGAAAGAAACCACATTTTCATACAAAGACAAAATCATTAGATTTCGCTTGTCTGATTTAAATTTATCAAGAAAGTGTAAGCACGAATATGAATATCAATTGGAGGGCTTTGATCAACGGTGGATAAAACTCGGGGAAAACATGGATATGAACTTTACAGATCTTGGCCCAGGAAATTATACATTGAAGGCCAGAAGCAGAAACGTGGATACGGATACCAGTAAGGAAGTTCAGTTATTGACAATTTCCATATTTCCTCCCTGGTGGAATAATCCCTGGGCTTATTTCTTTTATCTGGTCACCTTGATAGGATTAATTTTATTTTTTTATCGCTTTCAACTCAAACGTCAATTGGAATACCGGGAAACTAAACGCCTGCAAGCGTTAGATGAGTGCAAAAACCGGATGTATACCAATATCACGCATGAGTTTCGTACACCCCTTACCGTTATCCAGGGAGTTACCAATCGGATTAGCGGTCACGATAGGGAGAAGCAACTCATTTTGCGCAGTAGTAGTAATATGCTCAGCCTTGTGAATCAAATTCTGGACTTATGCAAGCTGAAATCCGGTAAAATGAAGCTAAACATGGTGTATGGTAATGTTATTGGATATCTTCACGAGATTTTAGAATCTTTTTACACATTAGCTGAAAACAAAGGGGTGTCGCTCCATTTTCTCAGTGAGGCCGCGGATCTTATGATGGATTACGATGAGGAAAAGTTTTTTCGCATAGTATCTAATCTGCTATCTAATGCCATTAAATTTACTCCCAGAGGAGGGAATATTTACGTGAATGTCCGCGAGTGCATCACATCCAATTGCATGTTGAAGGCAATGGCTCATGATTCAAACCTGTCGGTTGTTATACAGGATACGGGCATTGGCATACCAAAGGAGGAATTACCTCATATATTTAATCACTTTTATCAGGTAGATTCCCTTACTGATGCCACACAGAAGGAATTTAGACAAGCCAGTGGGGGTGCGGGGGTAGGGTTGGCCTTATGTGAGGAGTTGGTGAAATTATTGGGAGGAACCTTAACTGTAGAAAGCAAGCCAAATCAAGGCACGGTTTTCAATCTCAGACTTCCCATCAGCCGGGAGGCCCAACTATCAAGTGAGAATCCAGATCCCGAAAGTGTTGGCCCTGATCCTGCTTTGATCCAGGACGAGCGTATGGGTGAAAATAGTGACAGGTGGTTTCCGGAAGAAGCCTCCCCAAGCTTACTAATTATCGAAGATAATCCTGATGTTATGGATTTTGTCTGTGGTCTGGTCGAAAATGATTACAAAGTATCGACTGCACAGAATGGACAGGAAGGTATTGAAAAAGCTATCGAACAAATCCCTGATATCATTATTAGTGATGTCGTGATGCCCTGTGTGGACGGATTTGAGGTTTGTGAGATCCTCAAAAACGATGAACGCACCAGTCACATTCCAATTGTTCTATTAACTGCTAAGGTTGGTATTGAATCCCGCATTTCAGGCTTTAAGCGAGGGGCAGATGCATATCTTACCAAACCCTTTCACGAGGAAGAATTAATTGTTCAGCTTGATCAATTGCTTACTTTAAAGAAGCGTTTGCAGCAAAGATATAAATCTTTTGAATCGCCATTGCCTACTTCAGAGCCAGCTCTTCAGCAAGAAGATGCTTTTATCGTGAAAGTCCGGAAGACAATAGAGGGAAAAATGGGAAATAAAGATTTTAATACCACACAACTGTGTCTGGCGCTTGGTATGAGCCGTTCCCAGTTGCACCTCAAGATTAAGGCCCTTACCAATCGCTCTACCTCCAATTATATTCAAGCGGTGCGTCTGCAAAAGGCCAGAGAGCTTTTGAGCACCACAAATTACAAGATCGTTGAAATTGCGAATAAGGTCGGCTTTCAGAATACTCCTTATTTTTCCCGTCTATTTTCCAAAGAATTCGGGGTGCCTCCTAGTGATTTCAGGAACAATTAGCAAAGTATTCAAATATGATTTTAAATACGTCGGTCCTTCATTGCAGCTATAGTCTTTACAGGTTAGTCCAAATTCCGCATTAGGCATAATTTGCAGAAAGAGATCCGATTCTCTTTGCTCAAAATTACAGATGGGTAACAAGGATATATCTTTGAGTTCAATGCGGATCATTGCTCGGCTAAGATTCTTGCCGTGATTTTTCCTAAGTCAACTTAAAAGCTTTTTAAATCCGGATCGATTGTTTTTAAATAGTGGTATCTTATACTAATATCAAGATGGTTTGATCCGGGTAGGGACCATTACAGGTGCCGGCAGCAACAGGTTGGAAGCCAGCCATCACTTGAAATAAATTTTGCGTAAATTAGTTAAGATTTTTAGAATACCCTCTATGCTTACTCAACCATGTCAGAAACTCAGAAAAAATACGATGTTCAGCACTTTCGGGAATTTATACTGCTTCTGGCCGCTTTTATCCCTTTCTACTCTACAAGTGCACAAGACCCTGTAGTAAAATCTTCACAGCAAATTGGACTACCTTATATTCAGAATTTTACGCCAGAAGATTATGGAGCCTGTCCGCATAATTATTATATCACCCAAGATCAAGAGCAATTGATCTATGTGGCCAATGAGCAAGGGGTTTTGCAATATGATGGTGCAACCTGGAGACTTATTCCGCTTTCTAATGGTTCAACTGCGTACTCTGTGGCAACAGGGAGCGATGGTCTTGTTTATGTGGGAGGAGAAGGTGAAATTGGCTGCCTGACCTATAATGAGAAGGGCGATTTACGCTATTTATCTCTATTGGAAAAAATCCCAGTGCAATATCGGGATTTTTCTTATGTGTGGCAGATGGCTGCTACGAGTCGGCATATTTTCTTTGCTTCCGATAAGTATTTTTTTTTATGGCAAATTGATGGAACAGATGAACAAATGAAAGTATGGGTAGCAAAGAATATTTTTCATAACTGTTTTGTACTTAATGATGAGATTTATGTATGGGAATGGGATTCTGGATTGGAGCAGTTGATAGGAGATTCGTTGCAAGTAGTCCCTGACGGGGAGACCTTTAAGTTTAGTACTATCCGGCTCATGGCGCCCGTTTTAAATTCAGCCGATGGAAAGATTTTTATAGGTACGGTTCAGCACGGTTTGTTTACTTATGACGGTGTCAAAGCCGAATCTTTAGAACTTGCTCCGGTTGTTAAGAAATTTTTAGATGAAAACAGTCTTTACAACAGTGTTCCATTGGACGATGGCACCTATGCCCTGGGCACCACGAGAGGAGGTATCGCAATTATAGACGGGGATGGTCATATGGTCCAGTTGCTCAATACTTCGACTGGCCTCCAGGATGAGACGGTTGACTTTGTTTTCCCCGATTGTCAAGGAGGACTTTGGGTCGCTTCGTTTGATGGAATAAGTAGGATAGAAATTCCGACCCCTTTCACCTTTTTTTCGGATGACCTTGGTTTGACAGTTGATACGAAAGGTGTTCTTTACCATCAGGACAGGTTTTATGCCTATGGTCCGTCTGGATTTTTTCAACTGACCGAACCGACTCCTAATGACTATCGAACTCATTTTCAATTAGTCCGTGGAGCAGCATCCCAGAGTCAGGTTTTAAAGATGCTCTTTATAGGCGAAGATTTAATAGTGGCAGCCCATAGCGGTGTATTTAGACTTAATCTGGATGGAACAGTCAATCATATTATTCATTATCCGGCACATTTACTCCAGCCTTCTCGTTTTTATCGGGACATCGCCTATGTCGGCTTGGGGAGCGCAGTAGGAATCATACAGGGAACATCCCAGAGGTGGAAATTGAAGGGGCATCTTCAAGGGATAAACGAACCTGTCAGAAGCATTGCTGAAGCATCTCCCGGTCGGTTATGGGTGACAACTATAGAAAATACCTTTAGTGTTCAGGTTGAGGATGAGAATTTTATGAAAGAAAACACGGATTCAAAACCTGATAGTTTAAGAGAAATAGCTACTGTTATAAAAAAATTTGATCAGTCCAATGGCCTGCCAAAAGGGACGATCTATGCACATAATGTGAGAGGTAATACTATATTTGCCACTTCATCAGGTTTTCGCAAATTTGATATCGGGTCGAATACCTTCGTCCCGGACTTCTCCCTTGGCTATACGGATACAACACGTAGTATCCATACGCTTTCTGTGCAACCCAATGGAGATATCTGGTTTGTCGGTAGTAATTCAACTGATGCAGAGCTCATCCGGTTAAAGCTATTTCCAGATGGCAGCTACCGGCAAAAGGCTCAACGTTTCCGACACATCCTTTCAAATAGAACAACGATCAATGCTATAGATATTGATCCATCCGATCCCGATATTGCCTGGATTTCCACTTCAGACGGTTTGATTAAGTACAATCCCAAAGTGAAGAAAGATTATGAAAAAGCTTTTACGGCATTTGTAAGAAAAGTGTTAGCAAATGGTGATTCTTTAATTTTTGGTGGTTCCCTTTTAAACAGGCAATCGACCATTTTAAACTATGCCTCTAATGCCGTACGTTTTGAATATGCGGCCCCCAGCTTTGACCGACCTGCTAAAACCCGATACCAGGTGTGGCTGGAAGGCTTTGATCCAGGCTGGTCGGAATGGATAGGGGAGGCCAAAAAGGATTATACGAATTTGCCGGAAGGGGATTACACATTTCGGGTCAAAGCCAGGAACGTTTATGGCGAGGTGAGCAAAGAAGGAAGCTTTACTTTCTCCATTCTTCCTCCGTGGTACCGCAGTTGGTGGGCCTATTCTACCTATCTGCTTTTGGCAGCAGGAGCTATTTATGGATTGTTGCGTTTGAGATTACACCAGCTCCGGTTGCGTAACCAGGAATTAGAGACCTTGGTCCAAGAACGCACCCGGGTAGTGGAGGAACAAAAAGAGCGGTTGGTGGAGCTCAACCAGGTAAAATCACGCTTTTTCACCAATATTTCTCACGAATTTCGCACACCATTAACTGTCATCGCAGGTATGATGGAACAAATCAAAGATTTACCGGATCAACGGGTGAAAAAAGTCCGTAAGATTATTCAACGCAACACTTCCAACTTACTCAATCTGGTCAACCAAATCCTGGAGCTTCGTAAATTGGAAACCGGTAGCCTGGAGTTAAATTTGATTCAGGGCGATATAGTCTCCTATCTGCGTTATATCCTGGAATCCTTTCATTCACTGGCCGAGCGTAAAGGAATAAGTTTGCATTTCCTGTGTGACGAAATGGAAATCATCATGGATTTTGATAAAGAGAAAATGCTCCGAATCATATCCAATCTTCTTTCAAATGCCCTCCGGTTTGGTGCTGAAGGAGGCCGAGCCTATTTGATGGCATCTAGAATTCCAAAAGGACGCTCAACGCCTCCAGGTTTGGAAATTAAAGTCCTGGATACTGGTATCGGAATTAGCGAGGAAAAACTTCCATATATTTTTGACTATTTTTACCAGGCAGATGACTCTGGCACACGATGTTCAGAGGGCACGGGAATTGGCCTCTCATTGACCAAAGCGCTGGTTGAGCTGATGAAGGGAACCATTAAAGTGGAAAGCAAACCTGGAAAAGGAACTACTTTTATAGTGTTTTTACCGATTAGCGAGGTAGCTTGTGTGGAAGCATCAGCTTGGAAAACTGATAAAGTAATATCGGGAATACTTGATGCTCATATATCGGGTGAAGCCGCTCCCGATCTGTCTGTAGCGGACCTATCCGGTGATATTGATAAACCTGTCGTACTCATTATCGAAGACAATACGGATCTGGTAGAATACCTTGGGGCTTTACTAGGTAATCAATATTTATTGGAGGTTGCCTGCGATGGTCGACTTGGGGTTGAAAAGGCGCTAAATAAGATTCCTGATCTAATTCTCTGCGATGTGATGATGCCGGAAAAAGATGGTTTTGAAGTTTGTGAAATGCTCAAAAAAGATGATCGTACCAGCCATATACCGATCATATTGCTTACAGCTAGAGCTGATGTCAAATCGCGAATAACGGGATTAGAACGTGGGGCGGATGCCTATCTTTCCAAACCTTTTAATGAAAAAGAGTTAAAGGTTACTCTCAAGAAATTGCTTGAACTACGCAGGGTATTGCAGGAGCGTTACCGCGCCTTTGACCGGATAGACCCTTCAGAGGACGAAGCGATTATGCGAGAGGATGCTTTTATCACTAGATTGAAAAATATAGTAGAAGAGCGCCTCACAGATGAAGCATTCGGGATTGCCGAACTTTGCGCCAAAATTGGCATAAGTCGCTCCCAATTGCATCTTAAGATTAAGGCTTTAACCAACCGGTCTACCTCTCATTTTATAAGAATGATTCGTCTGCAAAAAGCCAAAGAATTACTCCAACAATCTGATTTGAATATTTCAGAAATTGCGTATTGCGTTGGTTTTCAAAACCCTGCATACTTTTCCCGGAGCTTTACTCAGGAGTTTGGTATTTCTCCCAGTGAGTTTGGCAAACATTGATTTTTATCGTCGGACCGCACTTACCTGAAAGATGCGCGGAAAACTGATCACAGAATCGTTACGCTTTCTGAAATTTACCAATTCTGAATGAATTTTTTTGGCGGCGCTTGTCGATATTATACCTTCCTCAATCAATGCTTTAGAGATTCCGTCAAACATTATTTCTGCCATTAACTTGCCTTTCCCTTCTGTATGAACAGGCTGTGATATTTGAAGTTCCACATTCACAAATCCAGTTTCTTTCAATAACCAAGCCAGTTTTTGCCCTAGGTTGGCGTCAGCACCTCTCTTTTTCAGTAAGCGCTGGTATAAGGATACGTAGCTGTTAAAATGAATTGATAAAGGATTGCTGAAGTGTCCGGAATAATCGGTATCTTCAATTAATACCCTTCCTTTTGCTTTCAGAGCAAGCCAAATTTTTTTCAGAATTACTTTAGGGTTGCTTAAATGAGATAACAGAAACCTCGAATAAATCAAATCATAGGTGGATTTGTCATTTAATTCATACACATCAAATACTTTGAACTTGGCATGATTTATTTTACTAAGTTCGGCAGATCTAAACGCTAATTCAATAGATCGCTTATCAATATCCAGACCCAGAATTTGTCCACTAATTCCAATATGCTTAGCTATCGTAAGTGTTATATCTCCAATACCACAGCCGAGGTCCAGACAATTCATGCCTCCTTTTAGGCCTGCCTTTTCAAGAAAACAGGTTGTACCGGACCTTATGGTGCCCAACAACATTTCAAGCTCATTATTTCCCATTTTTCCCCTATTTATTGAGTACTTATCCATAGTTTTCCGTAGATCAACATTTCAGTTAAGCCACCTGCTCCTTGCGGAAATCCCGAGGTGACTGTTTAAATTCTTTAGTAAACAGACGTGAAAAATATTTGGGATCGTTAAAGCCTACTTCATAGGCCACTTGGCTAATGTTTAGGTCGCTGTCAAGTAGTAAATCGATCGCTTTTCGCAGGCGAATGGATCGAATATATTTAGATGCCGACAGACCGGTGCGGGCTATGAGATTACGGTGCAATTGCGCACGGCTGATCCCGAAATCCTTACATAATTGGCTGATGCCATATTGTTCATCATGCAGGTTGATTTCGATCAGTTCGGTAATCCGTTGAATGAACAAGCTGTTCTTCTCAGTACCTTGTTTAGACATCATAGAATAAGACTTTGTATTTGTAGTAGGCTCCTGTTCAGTATCTAACTTTTTCATTAACATCACTGGCACATACATCACTGGCACATACATCACTGGCACATTTAGGGAATGAAGAAATATACTTTTATTCTGGATCATGGGAATGATATTTTCTACCCCATAGAAATTCACATTGAGAGAGCTCATACTGTTGCATAATGCGGTATCTCCCATGGACTAGGGACTAAAAGTATTTCATTGTTGTAGCGGCAAAGATCGTGTGTCTTGTAAAAATTCCTTTTCACTATTGTTTTTAATCTTTAGACTATTGTTTGATCGACTTGCACTATTGTTTGATAAACTTATACTATTGTTTTGAAATAGGCGCTCAACTATTTGATAATCAGTTTTGATTAAAAAATAGCTTTGGAAAAGATTTTATGACGTCTTTTTTCATCATTTTACCATGTTATTTATAGGTCGCCAAAATTCTAGTGCTTCAGGGTTAGTAGGTTGAAACAAATCTCCTCATATTTGAGCCAATGGTAGGACTCCGGTAATGATCATTTTTTAAAAAGGATCGCTATAGCATTTATTACCTGCGGCCATTGTGGAAAGTAAGCAGTTCAGGCAGCCCGTTAGCGGTTTGGTTTTACTTTATTGGCTCACAAATTAAATTCGCAGGAATCTCTCTGGATCCCAGACAGTGATACCTATACATCGGGAGGTAAACCCAAATGTTAAATCTGTTGCTATTGATCCAAGCACAATTAGTAATGAATACCTGGAAAGTTTGTTGATTGACGTGGTGATCGAAAATCTCTATAACACTAACATCAATTGGTAATTTCACGATCCAAAATTTTAAAGGCATACTGTGCTCATTTTAGATGCGAATATTCTTTCTTAAGGTCAAACCCGGTGGGTGTCTGAAGCGTTGCATGCCTCGAAGGTTTGCCCTTCCGTATTTATCGGATTCTTGGGGAAGCTACAGTTCTAGATGGCTACACACATCAGTTACCTATCGATGAAACAATAATCCGATTTTGAGAGACAATGGTAAACTTCTGTCATAGCATTTATTTGGTAATTTGTCATTACGGGATATCCAATTAATAATGAGAAATTTAAACGGATGAAATATTTAATGGGAATCAGCATTATCGTAAATCTTGGTTTTCTTTTGGTGGTGATGGGCATGTTTATAGTAAAAGCGATTTTACGAATATTAAGATCTAGGTAAAAGATCTTTCCATAGTACAGGCATATTTAGTTGATGTTTATAAAATATAAAAAACACGACAGGTTTTATTATAAGATAAACCAAAAGGGGGCTACTATCAGATAACCAGAGTGGATAAGATTATCGTTCCTTCTCCGAAGTGCCATGCCAATTAGGGGCTGTGAGGCGTAAGATGCGGACGGATGTTTCGTATAGCACGTTTGGTTTACTGCTATTAAGGCAGGAGGACAAAGGGGCTCACTTCAGCAAAGCTTTCCATGATAGGCTGGGGAATATAATCATACACCTGCCTGACCCTGGATTTGCGATGGAGTGAGCCAATAACTTCACTCCCCAGCGGATTTGAATAATTGTATGAGCCCGGAAAATGCCAACATGAATAATGGTATCCGGATTCGGAGTTATCTCGATGCGCCTACTCCGCACCAGCAGCGGAGAATCAAGTATTAGCCAAAAAATGTCGGCCCTCCATGCCAAAGATTTTGGAGGGCCGTGATAACAACATCGCCTTTAAAGCTACCTGAAAAACAATTTAGTTCCGTTAAGTACTATCTCAAGTGTAAGTGATATTAGGTGGAGAACTATAAATTAAAATTGATCTAATATACCGGGTAAGATTTTTAAATACCTCCTACATCAAAATCAAACATGTCTAAAACCAAGCAAAATTATAATTTTATTGGATTTATTCTATTCATCACAGCGGTTCTACTCGGTAACGTTTTAAGTGTTCAAAGCCAAATTATTGATAGCCTGCGACAGAAATTGGATACATCAAAAGCAGATAACGCTATCGTTGACTATGCCGCGGATCTAGTCGTCAAGTTAATAGGAATTGATAAGGATGGCACTGAGGTGTTAGTTAGAGCCGCCAATTTGCTGATTCCCAATCCAGCGAACTTCGGGGAAAAGGCAATGACCCTTCAGAAAATCAGCATTGGCTATCATGAAACCGAACAGTCAGATATAATTTTGACATTCTTGGAGGAGGCAAAACAACTGGCAGAGGAGATTGGCTTTAAAAAAGGCCTGACTTTTCCCTTAATTGGTCCGGGTATTATTTATGAAAAGATGGGTCAGTTGAATCCAACCGACATGTATTTGCAAAAGACTTTGGACATTTCCAATAAATATGCGGACAACTATGTTAAGGTTTATTGTTTGCTGCACCTGCGTAGATCATTAAGGAACCGCGAGGAGATTCCCGGGGCAATTAGTCTTCCGAAAGAAGGTTACCTCCAGTCTGAAAGTATGTTGTTGGCTGAAAAGAAAGATATTGCCAAACAATTATATCAGATCTATAAAGCGCAAGATAAGCTGTCTGGGGCATTGTCGAATCATGAGCGTTTCAAAACTTTACACGACGCTCGGTTTAATGAGGAAGAAAAAGGAAAACCTACCGGGCTTGAATTGGGATATAAATTTGAAGAGGAAGAATACGAATTGAAAGATCAGGATCAAAGCGAAGCTTTGATGTTCAATATCCGGTTACAACGCCAACACTTTATCCAGGTCGTTATTATAATAGTCTTAGCAATTGCGCTGTTTTTCACCTTAACCATAGCCGGCTATTATTGTTTGAAGTGTAGAATTAACCTGAAGTTGAGCAAATTAAACATGAAAATCGCAGCTCAAAAGAAGCGATTGCGACGGCTTGACCATCTAAGATTCCAATTCCTTACCAACATCTCCTATGAGTTTAGGACACCACTCACCGTTATTAGTCTTATGGTGGAACAAATCAAAGATTTGCCCGATCAACGTGTAAAAAAAGTCCGTAAGATCGTCCGGTCTAACGCGTCCAACCTACTCAACCTGGTTAACCAGGTCCTGGAGCTTTGTAAGTTGGAAACCGATAGTCGGGAGTTGAATTTGATGCGGGGAGATATTGTCTCTTATCTGCGTTATATTATGGAGTCCTTCCGTTTTATGGCTGAGCGTAAAGGAATAAGATTACATTTCCTTTGTGATGAAATGGAAATCATAACGGATTTTGATAAAGAAAAAATACTCGGGATCGTATCCAACCTTCTTTCGAATGCGATTGGATTTGGCACGGAGGGTGGACAAGCTTATCTGATGGTTTCCATGGTCCCTGAAGGACCTTTAACACCTCAGGGTTTAGAGATCAAAGTTTGGAATACGGGTATTGAAATTAGCGAGGAAAAACGTCCATATTTTTTTGATTGTTCTTGCCGGGCAAATGATTCAGCCCCTGGGCGATCGGTAGGCACTGGAATTTACTTGTCATTGACCAAAGCATTAGTTGAGCTGATGAAAGGGACCATTCAAGTAGAAAGCGCACCTGGAAAAGAAACTGTTTTTATAGTGTTTTTACCAATTAGCGGGGCAGCCCATAAAGAAGCATCAATGAGGAAAACCAATAAAGCACTATCGGGAATCCTTAATACCTATATACCTGATGAAACCACTCGAACCGATCTGCTTTTGGAAGCCCTATCGGGAGATGATGGCAAACCGGTTTTGCTCATTATCGAAGACAACATCAATGTCGTAGAATACCTTGAATCTTTACTTGATGATCAATATCAATTGGAGGTAGCCTTTGACGGCCAGGAGGGAATCGAAACAGCGTTTAATAAAATCCCCGATTTAATTCTTAGTGATGTGATGATGCCCGGAAAGGATGGCTTTGAAGTTTGTAAAACTCTCAAAGGGGATGATCGTACGAGCCACATTCCGATCGTGCTGCTCACTGCCAAAGCGGATGTAGAATCTCGGGTAGCTGGATTGGAACACGGAGCGGATACCTATCTAACCAAACCCTTTAACGAAAAAGAGCTAAGTGTTACGCTTGAGAAACTGCTTGATTTGCGCAGAGTATTGCAGAAGCGCTATCGCTTTTTGGATCAGATGGTTCCCTCTGAAGATGTAGCTACTCAGCAAGAAGATGCTTTCATCACTAAATTGAGGAATATAGTAGAGAAGAACCTGACAGATGAAGAATTTGGAATTTCTGAACTCTGCACCGTCATTGGAATGAGCCGTACGCAGTTACACCTTAAGATTAAGGCTTTAACTGATCAGCCCACCTCTCACTTTATACGAATGACTCGCTTGCAAAAAGCTAAAGAACTGCTGAAACAATCTGATTTGAATATTACAGAAATTGCGTATGAGGTCGGTTTTCAAAGTATTTCTTATTTTTCGCGATCCTTTATTGAAGAATTTGGCATTACTCCCAGTGAGTTTAGAAATCGTTGATCCTGAGCATCCGACATAGATATTTCTACAAAGCCGGAATGTTCGACTACAGTATTTAGCAGAATGGTCAGACATCCCAATCTCTACTTCCATGATTTATCCTGGGAAAAATCAATTGGTAAATTTCATCTCAATATTCAGTTTATCTCCTCCTGAGACAAACCTCCACTTATTT
This sequence comes from Cytophagales bacterium, assembly GCA_022360055.1. Classification (GTDB taxonomy): domain Bacteria; phylum Bacteroidota; class Bacteroidia; order Cytophagales; family Cyclobacteriaceae; genus JAAUQL01. The sequence goes on from JAKSDO010000262.1 coordinate 31,319, forward strand.
GAAACAATAGTGGATTTCTTGTAATCACTTACTATTCAATTTTGTGATGCGGAAGGTAATGTAATAGTCATGGTTGATGTTCATATTGGTGCTAGTAAGCTAGTTGTTTTTTATAAGATCAGGTTGCTCTTTAGTAGCCTGATCTTATTTTTTTGTTTCACAATAGTAAAGGCTCAGCAGGACCCGATACATATAACCACTGATACGATCTCAACCTCCACTTTTTGTGCAGGGGATACTGTTAGCGTTCCTTTCACTTCCGATGCTCCGTTCGACACGAATAATATGTTTTACGCTCAAATCTCAGATGCTTTGGGATCATTTTCCAACCCCATATCTATTGGACGCCTGAGCAGCAGGGCAAGTTCAGGAATCATTAGGGTCGTGATCCCCATAAATATTCCTCCCGGAACAGGTTACCGTATCCGGGTAGTTGGAACTAATCCCGAATCCACGGGCTCCGATAATGGAGCGAACCTCGCAGTGAACAACAATTCGGCAATTGACTTGGTTACCTCTGATATTAACAACATTTGTCCGTTTAGGAATGTGGAGCTTACGGCCAAAGGAGTGACTTTAGGTACAAGAGCCGCTCTTACCTGGTATGATGGACCTCCGGATACCAATGGAACGGTGGTCTTGGGAAACTCAAATCCTTTGATGGTTTCACCTTCCGGCACGACAACCTATTATGTAAGATCGGATGGTGGCTGTAGTGTAGTGGAGAAATCCATTACGGTAATCGTCGATGAAACTGAATCGTCGATCAGCTCAGTTACCTCGGATATTGATAGTATTTATCCTGGCACGAGTGTAGAACTAACGGCAAATGGACTAATTATCGGCACTGGAGCTACGCTTATCTGGTACGATGGTCCCTCAGGAGCAGGGACAATATTGGGGAGTTCGAACCCTTTAACCGTCTCGCCACCAACTACGACAACCTACTATGCAAGATTGGAGGGTAGTTGTAATACCGTGGAAGAATCTATTACAGTAATGGTAGACCAGTTGGAAGAGGGTTTATATAATTTCCCAACAGCCTTTACACCTAATGGCGATCATGTGAATGATGTTTGGGATATCGGCGAAAACCGAATCCATCCCAGGGCCCATGTCTGGATCTATGACAATAACGGCCAGTTGGTTTTTAAATCTTTAGGATATGAGAAGCCATGGGACGGAAACTATAAAGGAAGACCACAACCTGTTGGTACCTATTACTACGTCATAAAACTGAATGACAAAAAGCAAAAAGAAGGTTTTGTCATGATTTTAAAATGACTATGATGAAACCGGCACGGCCGGAGCAAATTCATGATACGCACGAGCATGATTATATTGCTCTGTGTGTCAGCAACCTAAAAAAATATAAACGGATGAAAGAATATTTGATTTTAGCTTGCTTGGTAGTCCCGTATAAATGCGCAGGACAGGCATTAACCAGTCAGTACTTTCAGAACCTGCCCGCTTACAGCCCTGCCTTTACCGGGGCCAACAATTTTCTGGACATCAGAACAGCGTTTAGGAAACAATGGACAGGCTTTGAGCGATCTCCTCAAACGGCCTTCATCAGCGCATACGGCGCGATTCTTCCTAACCATAATCCCTACAAAAAGACCTCTCGGGAAACAGGTGATCGGGAAGTCTATGAGAATAATAAGCTGGGAGTAGGCGGATATGTTTTTCAACATGATCAGTCTCCTTTATCCCAGTCGGAAGCCATGTTTAATTTAGCCGTGCACGTCTGTGTTTCGGAGCATAGTTACTTGGCCTTAGGCACTTCTTCAGGGATTTCCAATTCGCGCATTGACATGGACGAAATTACCGTACTTGATCCTAATGATCCGACCTATCAATCCTATCTACGGAATGGTAGTTCAAATACATTTTTTAACTTTAATGGCAGCCTGGGACTTTATTCTCCGCACTATTTTATGAGTTATGGGATGATGCAACTTATCAATGCACTAATTTCAGGAAATGAACAAGTCAATAATGAAAGGGTTAGCGTCAGACATAATGTGTTGGCCGGGTTTAGGCTTTATGCCGGTGAGAAAATAGAACTATTATCCAATATTTTCTATCGATTTGATAAAAACCGACCTGATTTTGTTGATGTCGGCCTGAGGTTGAGATACAATGGAAACCTTGCCGCAGGAATTGCCTACCGGAGTGAAGATACTTACATTATGATGCTCGGTTTTACTGTTAGTGATTTGATGATATTGGGTTATTCCTACGAATTTCTGATGTCTGATTCCAATGCCTTTAACCATTCAAGCCATGAAATTGTACTGGGCGTTAGGTTATTTAATGATTTCAACTCTATTTTGATTTGGTAAAATCAGAACATTAACTTTCCAATTCCTGTTGATGGACAGCCTGCCTTATTTTGCCCGGAAT
>JAKSDO010000020.1 GCA_022360055.1 Cytophagales bacterium
AGGGGAATGGAACAGAACAAAGCCCGGCATGGTTTGGAACAACAGATCAATGCAATTACACAAAATGAATCGTTATGGCTTGTTGATGATCATGAGCCGTTAAACTGCTATGATTATTTGATAAAAAGAGGAATCTTTTTCCAAACTTTCATTATTTCCGAAAATGAATATCGCGTGTTCATAAGTAATTATTGATGCGCAAGGATGATCAGCTCAGGTTGCTCAGACTCATGCAATCACTACTACTAGGGATTGGTTATTAAACAACGTTGTTCTTTATTTGCGATGCAAAATGATTCTATGCAGGTACAAAAAGTTAACATAAAAAAGGATATTATAGCAGTTGCCCGAAAAGAGTTTTTCGATAGAGGTTTTAAAGATGCTTCCATGCGTATGATTGCCAAAAAGGCTGGGGTAGGCTTAAGCAATATTTATAATTACTTCAGGAACAAAGACGAAATATTTTTGGAAGTGCTTGCTCCTCTGATGCGTGCATTGGATAAAATAATGATCGAACACAACAGCCAGGAGAATCTGAACATAGACATTTTTAATTCTGAGGAATACTACTTCAGGCACACAAATATTTATGTTGATTTAATCGTAACATTTAATGACGAGTTGAAATTACTGTTATTTCAGTCGTATGGTTCATCATTGGAGAATTTCAGAGATGAATATACCGATCGTCATACGAAAATAGGCATGGAATATCTTCAAAAGATGAAGGAGAAGTATCCCTGGATACACGTTGATATTTCAGAGTTCTTCATCCATACGATGAGTTCATGGTGGATAAGTATTATTGGGGAAATCGTATCGCATAATTTAAATACCGAAGAGATTAAAAAGTTTATCTCCGAATATATGGAATTCGGTACGGCCGGCTGGAAGAAGATAATGAAAGCATAGAATTTTTTTTGAACAAAAATGAACATTGTTCTTTTTTGAAAAAGTCATTATGGATTTACATCATCTCCACCTGGAAGTTCCGGATTTGCCGGATCGATCCGGCAATTACGGCCTTGGTTGGAATGTACATCATTTATCATACCTGTGACATAGTAAAACAAACCGTAGACATATTGATGCAATCGACCCCTTTGGATATCGACCTGAATTCTGTAAAACGACAAGTCGAAGAGATGGATGAAATAGATAATATCCATCATGTGCATGTGTGGAAGCTGGATGATACCCAAATTCACTTAGAAGCACATTTAAACCTTAAAAACAATGTAAATATGATCAAAATGATGAACATACGACAAGAAGCCGAACGTATGTTGAAAAAGGAATTTGGTATTCACCACATTACCCTCCAAACGGGTTGCGAATGCTGCCCGGGAAACGAGAATTTGATAAGTGGCCAGCCGCTATCAACATGAATAAGATGAGATAAATTAAAGGATAAAACATGAATATACAGAAGATAAACCAATGGTTCGAAAAACGCGCGTCGACCATTATCAAGGCACGATGGTTGATCATAGTTTTGTTTATGGTCATTGTCGGGACCTCCTTCTTAGGATTGAAAGAACTTGTTATAGAATCATCATGGGACGATTACTTCCTTGAGGGTGATCCCATGCTGGTGAAGACCGATGAGTTTAAGGAGATCTTCGGGAATGATAATTTTGTGGCCGTACTAACGGAATGTGACGATATTTTCACACATGAATCGCTTAAGCTTCTCAGGGAATTGTCCAATGAACTACTCGACAGCATTTCGTATGCAGATAAAATAACCTCGCTTACGGATATAGAGTTCATGGTCGGGACCGAATACGGAATGCAGATTGAACAGATTGTTCCCGAGCAAATCCCCACGGACAAAGAAAGCCTGGAAGCTATTCGCAACAAGGCCTACAGCAAGCCCAACGTTGCCAGGAAACTTGTTTCAAGCGATGGAAAATTATCGTGGCTCCTCCTGAAACTTCGCACTTTCCCGGAAGATTCGGTCTGGAAAAAAACAAGTCACCTGTCGCCGGAATATCAGACCGGAGAAGAAGCCGAAAAAATTATTTCAAAAGAGAAATACAATGGGATTTCACCGCGGGCAACAGGAATGCCCTATTTAAATTACAAAAAGCAAGAATATTTTGGGAAGGAATCGATCAGGGTTATGGGACTCGCATTGCTCATTGCTATTATTGTGTTGGTATTCGCGACCAAATCGGTGAGAGGCGTGCTTGTTCCACTGGTAACTTCCGTAAGCTCTGTTATAATTATTTACGGTACACTTGGTTATGTTGGCTACGCCATAGACAGCGGCATGACTTCCATTCCCGTGTTGCTTTCGTTTGCTATTTCTATTGCCTACAACATTCATATTTTTTCATTCTTCAGAAAGCAACTTGAATTGCACGGCAAGAGAAAAATGGCTGTTACGGAGTCAATAAAGGAAATGGGATGGCCCGTCTTATTTTCGGCGCTCACGACCATGGCGGCATTGCTTACTTTCTTGGCCATTCCCATGAAACCCCTCCGGTTTGTGGGAATTGCAACAGCATCATGCGTACTGCTCACATTTTTGATCGTTATACTGATCATGCCTGCCTTGCTAAGCTTTGGAAAAGATAAAAAACCTTCTGAGGTCGTTATAGAAAAAGGCGGGAGATGGCTCGACCTGAAACTGGCAAGACTGGGTGGCACGGTTCTTTCACGTCCGTCCTTTATTGTTTCAGGTGCGCTTGTTTTAACCGTATTACTTTTATTTGGGATCACAAAAGTAGAATCCGCTTTTGATGTTGAAAAAACCATGGGCAGGAGAATACCTTATGTGAAAAACCTGCTTGAAATATGCGAATCGGAACTCGGATCCTTATACTCTTACGATCTATTGGTAGAATTTTCAGAAGACGGTGAAGCCAAACAACCCGAAAACCTCAAAAAACTGGAAGAAATAGCCAGGTATGTTGAGGATTTTGAACTCACCAAGCGAACAACTTCTATCCTGGATATCATAAAAGATCTGAACAGGACATTGAATGAAAATGACAAGGCGTATTACCGGATCCCCGATGACGCAAACCAGATCGCCCAGATGTTATTGTTATACGAGAATGCCGGAGGTACGGAATCGGAATATTGGATGGACTACGATTATAAGCGCCTGCGCCTTATGGTCGAGCTGGCCACCTACAATTCGGGCGAAGCTGAAAGAGAACTGCAAGACATCCAGGAGAAAGCCGGAGAGCTTTTTCCCGGAGCAAAAGTTACCGCCGTTGGAAACCTCCCCCAATTTACTACCATGATGCAATATGTGGTAAACGGCCAGATAAAATCATTTGTCTTTGCCGTAGTAATTATTGCGGTACTGTTAATGATCGTATTTGGAAGCGTGCGCATCGGTCTGATAGGGCTCATACCTAATATAGCTCCTGCGATTGCTGTTGGAGGTGTGATGGGGTGGCTCGACATTCCCCTCGACATGATGACCGCAACCATTATTCCCATGATATTGGGGCTGGCTGTGGATGATACCATCCATTTCATCAATCATGGGCACCTTGAATTTAGTAGGACGGGAAATTATAAAGCATCCGTTGTAAGGTCCTTCAGGATCGTGGGTGTTGCTCTTACATTGTCCACGCTCGTTATTTCTGCTAATTTCCTGGTTTACACAACTTCAACTGCTTTGCAATTTGTCAATCTGGGTATGCTGGCCGTCATCGGAATGTG
>JAKSDO010000271.1 GCA_022360055.1 Cytophagales bacterium
TCGATCGTTATTGATCATCCGACCTTTGCAAATATTGTTCATTAATAGCTTCTACCTTGTCATCGCAGCGCTTTCAGCACCCTGAGTATGGTCTCCATTTTGATTTCGGTCTCGTTCCATTCCTTTTCGGGTGTCGAATTCGATATAATCCCGGCGCCCGCGTATAACCTTGCTTTGCCCGGGGCGATTTTCATGCACCTCAGATTTACGAAAATATCTGTTTCCTCCCGTATATTTACCGGCCCCAGGAATCCTGAAAAATATTCGCGATCAAAGTCTTCATGGATTTCTATAAACTTCATCGACGGCTCTTTGGGCATCCCGCAAACAGCGCTCGTCGGGTGAAGCAATTCCAGCATTACCGTGCCGAGCTGGGGAAACCCCACCTGGTCCATGTCGACCCTGTACTCCGTCCTTAAGTGCACAAGGTTTCCGCTGAGATATGTTTTGGGACCTATCTCCTCGAACTCCCTCAGCCTTATTTTTTTAAAACAATTGATGATGTACCGGCTTACCATGGCCTGTTCCTCGATGTCCTTTTGAGACCATGTCGTATCTTCCGGATCCTGACCGGGTTGTTTGGCCTGTGTTGCCGCCAGGGCGACCGTTTTAAACTTTCGCGCCCGGTCGATTCGGATCAGGGGCTCGGGTGTTGCTCCGATCCACGAACCGATCCCGGGGATGTAGGTGAAATATACAAAAGCGTTCCGGTAACGGTCTGAAAGCGCGTGAAATAAATCAAAGGGATTGAACCGATCGGGCAGGTCAATATCCTTGATGCGGGCAATCACAGCTTTTTGAAAAGATTCCTTTTCGATCTCCAGGATTGTCCGGTCGACCAGCGATATAAAAGAATCCTTTTGGGATTCTGTCGAACTTTTGATCGATATTCGCCCGTGTACAGGGGCATCTTTGTTCGCGCCGGGTCTCTTACCGACGCCCGGAAACTCCTTTAAATCCTGTGCGCCCAGCCTGGAATATAAAATTTCCGGCTTTCTTGAAGTTTCGTTTTCTACGATGTGAATATCTTTGTTTATGAATGCCGCCGGATGATCCTCTTTGGAGAAAGGGTGAAAGATAAATCCTTCTCCTATTTCGTCCAGGTCCAATCGATCTATTTTACCGCCGGAAGACAGATCGATGATCAAATGCTTCGTCCCGGATTTTGGCAATTGATAAACGGCACAAGCCAGCCCCTTTTCCAGGCAGCCGGCGCAGATCTCCTCAAGCGACAAATGATCGGTTACTTGTGAATCAACGATGTTTGCAAATTCCGCGCTCAAATTCCCCATGTTCAAATTATCCGTATAATGTTTGAGTCAATGTTTCATTATTAACTCGTTTTTCTCGAAAAAGTAAGAATAAAATGTGATTTACCTATTTCTTTTTAATTACCGCAACCGTCAATCGGCTGATGCAGACCAGTTCGTCCCGGTCATTCACAATCCTGATGTCCCAAACGTGCGTTTTCTTGCCCAGGTGTATCGGCGAAGCTTTCCCGTAAACAAATCCGGACCTGGCGGATTTCACATGATTTGCATTTATTTCCAGGCCCACGCAGAAAAATCGCTCCATATCAATGATGATGGATGAAGCGACACTCCCGAGTGTTTCCGCAAGTGCCAGGGAAGCACCTCCGTGCAGCAATCCCATGGGCTGGTGCGTACGGCGGTCTACCGGCATTTTGGCGCGAATGTAGTCTTCACCAAGTTCTAAAAATTCAATACCGAGATGATCTACCATGGTATTTTTACTAAATTCCTGCAGATCTGTCAGGCGGATGTCTTTATCAAACATGACGGCTTGCAAAACTTGTGTTTTTAATTTTTCTTTGCGACCAAAGTTATAGAAAATTGGAGCCTAAAAAAATTTATTTGATCAGGCACGGGCAGACCGGACATAATCACAGAGGAATAGTTCAGGGAAGGTATGTAAATTCGAAGTTAAGTAAAAAAGGATACAGGCAGGCATTGGCATTTTTCGAAGCTTATAAAGAGGTTCCTTTTCAAAAAGTTTATACTTCCACCTTGTTGCGCACCAAGCAGACCGTACAGCCATTTCTCGATCTGGGCATAGCTCACGAAGAGTTGCCGGGGCTGGATGAGATCTGCTGGGGAAACTCGGAGGGCTTGTTTGCGGACGGGGATGATAACAAACGCTATTGGAGAATCATAGATACCTGGAAATCAGGAGATTTGAACCCCCGGCTTGAAGGAGGGGAAAATCCAATCGACGTACAGAAAAGGCAGGAGGAAGCCTTAAGCTATATTGCTTCCCGGAAAGAAGACCTTGTACTGGTGTGCATGCATGGCAGGGCTTTGAAGATCATGCTCGCATGGATTACGGGACTTCATATGAAAGATATGGATTCCTTTGATCATGACAATCTGAGTTTGTATATTTTAAACTACGAAAATAACCGGTGGACCATTGAAACTCATGATGATCGTGCCCACTTAAACAATATACCTTCCTGATGACGGAAAAAAATAATCAAGAAGACCGGCCACCTTTATTCGGCAGTTGGAACAGCCTGTATCTGCTTGTCCTGGGACATTTGGCATTTCTAATCCTGATCTTTTATCTGATAACCAAGTATTTTTCATGAGCACAATAGATTGGATCGTATTGTTCGGTACACTTATCGCTATTGTGGCATACGGAGTTTGGAAAACCCGGGGCAGCAAGAACATTGAAGGTTATCTGCTCGGCGATAAAAACATGAAGTGGTGGACGATCGGTTTGTCCATTATGGCTACCCAGGCGAGCGCCATTACTTTTTTAAGTACCCCCGGGCAGGCCTTTGACGATGGAATGCGATTTATTCAGTTCTATTTTGGGTTGCCGGTCGCAATGGTGGTCGTCTCGTATTCTTTTGTTCCGATCTTTCATAAATTAAAAGTTTTTACCGCCTACGAATACCTTGAAAGCCGGTTTGATCTGAAAACAAGGATCCTTGGGGCATTCCTTTTTTTAGTCCAGCGCGGACTGGCAGCCGGCATTACCATTTATGCTCCATCGATCGTCCTGACATCGATACTGGGCTGGAATCTTACCTTTACCAACATTTTCATCGGAAGCCTGGTAATCGTATATACCGTTTCCGGGGGGCACAAAGGCGGTAAGCCAGACTCAAAAGCATCAGATGGCGGTGATGATGGGAGGGATCGTGCTGGCCGGAATTTTCGTTCTTTCCTATTTGCCCGAACATGTAGGCGTGATCGATGCGCTGAACGTGGCGGGCAAAATGGACAAACTGAATATCGTTACTTTTGATTTTGACATCAATGACAGGTACAACATCTGGTCCGGCCTGATTGGCGGATTTTTTCTTGCCATGGCTTACTTCGGAACAGATCAAAGTCAGGTGCAGCGTTATCTGACCGGCAAATCGATCACCGAAAGCAGGTTGGGGTTGCTGTTTAACGGAATACTGAAAATTCCACTGCAATTTGTCATTTTGTTTATTGGCGTATTGGTTTTTCTTTTCTACCAGTTCAATTTGCCGCCCATTTTTTTTAACGACCCGGTAAAGGAAAATGTGTACTCGACGGAATATGCCGAAGCTTTTCGATCGGTCGAAGAGATCCACAAGAATGTGTTTGAAGAGAAGCGCGAAAAAATTGACGCGCTCATCACGGCCATCGATGAGAAAAACGAGCCGGATATAGTTCAACTGACTGCCGATGTGAAAGCGCTGGACCAGGAAATGAGGTCGCTCGAAGAAGAGGCGGTTACTTTAATTTCAAAAGCGGATCCGCTGGCCGAGACAGAAGACCGGGATTACGTATTTCTGTCATTTGTCATGAAGCATATGCCGGTAGGTATTGTCGGGTTGCTGCTGGCGGTAATCTTTTCCGCGGCCATGTCTTCAACCAGCGGTGAGCTCAATGCGCTCGGGTCTACGACCACCGTAGATTTTTACAAACGAAATTTCGTCAGACACGGCTCCGAAAAGCAATACCTCGTGGCCTCAAAGGTTTTTACCCTGATTTGGGGTCTGCTGGCAATAGCTTTTGCCGCGTTTGCGTCGATGCTGGAAAATCTTATTCAGGCGGTGAATATTTTGGGATCTTTATTTTACGGAACCATCCTGGGGCTGTTTGTTGTCTCGTTCTACATCAGGTTTGTAAAGGGGACGGCGGTATTTGTCGCCGCTGTCATCGCCCAGTTCCTGGTCATTTATTGCTATTTCTTTACAAATATTGCGTACCTGAATTTCAACATTATTGGCTGCCTAACCGTGGTTGCCGTGTCCATGGCATTGCAGTTTATCCTGGGGAAAGATAAATAAAGTATGCCGAAAGCCGGGGCATTAAATCCCCGGCGTGTTTGTGATCATCTTATTTTTTGCTCCATTCCGAGATGGATTCTTTGTTCATTTTGATGTAATCATCGTTTTTTGCTTCCGTCGCCTTTGCCAGCGAGACTTCAGCCGTTTTTATGGCTTCCTCATACTTTTTCATATCCGCAAGGATCAGCGATTTTTGACGGTACATCCAAAATACATTCCTCCCGTTTGCTTCGTGGAGCTCAAGCGCCTTATTCATCCATTCCAGGGCCTGGTTCAGGTCCTTTCCGGACTGATGATAGTACAGCGCTGCCTGATTATAGGTGTTCGGACTTATACGCATGGACCTTTCTATGGAAGCCATGATGCGCTCATCGATCGAGACCTCCAGGGGTATATGTACAATGGTGCTTTCCCACCCCAGTTCGATCATGGCCGAATTCGGCGTTACATGCTCGAGGTTGATCATAAACGTTTCGATCGCGCCATCAATCTTCACGGGTTTTGCCTGTATTCTCAAGGCGTCTTCGTCCTCGCTGTAGTTACGGGTACCGCCTTGATTATAGTTTTTATTAAAAATGACGGTCCATTCGGTTTCTCCGGGAATGGTAAAGAGGGCATATGTACCTGCTTTGAGGTCTTTGCCTCCGATTTTCACATCATCGGCAAACGAAATTTTTGTCGCCATATTTGCGCCGGTCCTCCAAAGCTTTCCAAAGGGGACCAAATCGCCGTACACCTTGCGGCCTTTCACACTTGGCCTTGAATAATTGATCGTTACTTCCGTCAATCCTACTTTTTGAGTAAATGTAGCAGTGGGACTTGGAGCGGGTAATTCAATTTGTCCGAATGAATAACTGATCGTTACACATAAAATAACCAATGGGGTTAAACTTCTTTGCATGCATTTCATGATAATAAATGGTTTTTGTTAGATTAATTTTCGAAAATAAAAAAGATAAATGGTTTGCGACATAAAATGTTGATTTTAGAGATAAATTTATTGATGTTCACCGGAGGATCGGGTTGTTATGGGAAATAAAATTCATTTGAGCTGGTATGCGCACCGGGATGTTGCGGCGCTTGCCAGGTTGTTGCTCGGGAAAAACCTGTGTACAAATTTTAACGGCAGCGTTTCAAAAGGCAAAATAGTGGAAACGGAAGCTTATTCCGGAACGGACGACAAAGCATGCCATGCAAACAACCAACGAAAAACCGGCCGGAACAAGGTGATGTTTGAAGCCGGCGGACGCGCGTATATTTATTTGTGCTATGGAATACATCACCTTTTCAATGTGGTGACCAATGTGGAAGGCAGCGCGGATGCCGTATTGATTCGGGCGCTCGAACCCATCGAAGGCGTGGATACCATGCTCAAAAGAAGAAAAATGGATAAAATTGAAAAAAGACTTTCTTCCGGACCGGGTGTGCTCACCGAAGCCCTGGGGATCAACACCAGCCATTACGGCATCCCGCTCGACAGTGATTTGATCTGGATCGAGGATGCAATTCCGGTGCGTTCGGATGCAATCGCGGAAACCGTGAGGGTTGGGGTGGACTATGCCGAAGAAGATGCCCTGAAACCGTGGAGGTTTTATATTAAAGAAAATAAATGGGTGAGCAAAATTTGATTCGGATTTGATGTAAATTGGATTTAAATTCGACCACAAATGAAGAAGTTACTTTGTCCGATCGATTTTTCAGAAGTATCCCTGAATGCCCTTGAATTTGCTGTCGCCATTGGAGAACAGGAAAAAAGCGACTTGACGCTCCTCAATATCTTCACCCGGTCCGATTTTAACAAAATACTCGAATCCGATCCTATAGAGGAAGCGTACGAGCAATTGCTCGAAATTGCCGGATCAAAACTTGCAGCGATCTCCGAAACCATTCTGAAACATAGCCGGAACAAAGGGCTTCGGTCTTGTGAATATTTTTTGAAATCCGGGAAGATTGTAGATATATTGTCCGAGATCACTGACGAGCAGAGATTTGATCTGATCGTAATGGGTACTACCGGGCATTCCGCCTATGAGCGAAAGTATCTCGGCGGAAAAGCGGAAAAAATAATCGGGCACACAAATTGTTCCGTATTATGCATTCCCGAGCATCAGAATTTTCACGGAATACAAAAAATAGTTTATGCAACCGATTACCAGGAAGAAGATAAACTTGCCATTCAGCAAATTGTCGCGTTTGCCTCGGTTTTAAACGCCGACCTGGAGGTCCTTCATATCTCTCATCACAACGATACGATCGACAAAGCCATGTTTGAGGATTTTAAAGAGGAGATCTTACAATTTGTTCATGATGCAAACCTCACATTTAACCGGGTGGTTTTCAGACACATTGCGCAGGGGCTGGACGAATATATGAAGGAGGTGCACGCCGATTTGCTCGTTTTGCTCAAGAAGAGAACGAACTTCCTTGAAAGCCTGTTCCATACCAGTCTTACCCACCATCTGGATAAATTCACGGATTATCCCCTGATGATCCTTAAACTTTGAGCGGTCACGTCAAAATAGTTGCATTACAAGCCGTAAAATGCTTTTGCTTTGAATAAAAGGTTCTATTTTTGCTTTTGATTTTTAGAAGTTGAACTCATGAAAAGGCGCACCTTTGCAATAGTTTTTTTTGTCGGACTGGTCTTCGGGAGTCACGCTCAGCGTGTCCGAAAAGAAAACCCGGACCAGTTGCTCGAGCATGTGAATACCAGATACGACGAACAAAATCCCGTTCTTGGCCCGGATGGGAAAAAGCTTTATTTCACCAGGGCCAACGACAGCTTAAATATCGGTGGCCCCGGGGATAAAGGCGACATTTGGGTGTCCGAACTTAACGCGGAAGGTTTTTGGTCCGAACCCGTGAACCTGGGACGACCGGTAAACGACGATCTCAGAAATTACCTGCTCGGGTTTTCGCCGGATGGAAAAATAATGTTTTTAAATCAGGAAAAGCGAAACCCCGGCGGTATCATAATAAATGACGGTGTTGCGTATTCGGTGTATTCCAACGGAGGATGGTCCAGGCCCGTAAAGGCATCTGTCGATTATTTCCTGAACAAGTCAAGGCATCAGAGCGGCTCCATTTCCGGAGACGGGAGCGTTATGCTGCTTTCTTTGCAATCGTATGCGTCCAGGGGGGAGGAAGATATTTATGTAAGCTTCTACAAAAATGGAACATGGACGCAACCCGTCAATCTGGGTTCCGATATAAATACCGGGGGACAGGAAATGACTCCTTACTTGTCTCCGGATAAAAGACGACTTTATTTTTCGAGCAACGGACACGGAGGAAAGGGCGGCCGGGATCTGTTTGTGGCCGAAAGGGTAGGAGCGGGCTGGACTTCCTGGTCAAAACCAAAAAATCTGGGCGCACAGGTGAATTCTTTCGGTGTAGAATTAAATTATTTTATCGATGCAACGAACGACATCGGCTATTTTTCATCAACACAAAACAGCGATGGGTACGGGGATATTAAAGCACACGATATATCCGTGGAAATTGAGGAGCCGCCGGTCGCCGAGGAGAAATTTGAAGAGCTGGTCACAGTCATTGAAGCGGCGGGCAGAACGATCCTGTTTTCCGGGATCGTCACAAACGGAAATTCAAGCGAACCGATTGCAGCCGCTCTGAATATCAAAACCGGGGAAATTGACGAATACATGAATACGGATAAGGCAGATGGAAAGTTTGAGCTGGAATTACCGGTGGCCACTCAACACCTGATTGCGCATGTAAAGGCGCCCGGATTTATGAGCGCAACGGAGCAGGTTGCAATCGGCGGGAAAAGCACAACATACGACTTTTCCCTGATCCCCTTGGAAGTAGGCGCAACAATCCGGTTAAACAACGTGTACTTCCAACGCGGTACATCCGATTTACTGGACGATTCATTTGCCGAACTGGATCAGGTGGTGGATATGATGGAAGAAAACCCTACGGTTAAAATAGAGCTTTTGGGCCATACGGACAATCAGGGCAGTTCGAAACTGAACTTAAAATTATCCCAGGAACGCGTCGATAAAGTGAAAATGTACATGACGGAACACGGCATAGCGTCAAAGCGGATTAAGGGAAAAGGATACGGAGGCTCAAGACCGGTTGCCAGTAATGCCTCCGAAGAAACAAGGAAATTGAATCGCAGGGTAGAGATAAAAATACTTAAAAATTAAATTGAAAAGGTCGAAGAAGATATTTTTCGCATTTGCCGGAATTTTCTTTTTAATAATGATCGTTCTTGGATACGATATATCGAAAAGAACAACCTTTCCGGGTTCCAGGAAATTGATCATGGAGTCGCTGTCCCCTTCGGACAGTACATCGGCAGACTCGACCAATAAGGCATCGGATAAAAAGACTAAAAAAATTGAACCGGGGAAAAAAAATTGATCCAGACAAAATAGACCTTGAGCAACTAAAAGAAAAAACCGCCGAAAATCCCGGCTTGATTTCTTTTCCTCATTCGGTGGGGAGTGCGGTTGTAAAACCGGAGGATAAGGGAAAGATAAAGGGTAGGGCCATGGCCGCCATGCGGGAGCAAACAGAGCATCAGCTACACCAGCTCTATGAACAGATGCAAATTCTGGTGACCCAGGCCAATGAAATAAAAAAGAGGGTGGAAGTTTCAAACAGAATTTATCGGGCTCAAATGAACTTCGAACCCGTGATCGGGAAAACCTATTTTTTATACGAAAAGGAACATGCACAGGACGTGCTTTCAATGATTTCACCGGATGAATGGGGAAAACGGCTTCCTTTCAAAAGTTTTGTTGCCAGTGTTCGCCTGCTGTCGGACCATACCTGGGAGGTGATCAAATCAAATAACCTGTAAGATTATTCGTTCTATTTTACAAATATATCCATTTGGATCGGGCAGAGCGAAGAATTGTTTTGGATAGGCCGGATGGCGATGATGTTTGATTTGTTATAGACTTTCGAGAACTCGCTTCGACTTATACGCTGGCGCTTTTTGCCTTTTTTTATTTTATAATATTGCATACGCCCGGATTTATTGGCGATCGCTCTAAAGAGCGATTCGTATTCGAATTCAATTGAGGAAGGTATGAAAGGATGCATGAACTATTTCTTTATGTACTCTTTTTTATACTTTTCAAAAAGCATTTGCTCTTGCCTGGTATTATACTCGTTGAAAAGCAACTGAGCGGATGAAGGTATGTAATCAAACTTCTTCTCAAAGTGTTTGATTATCTTGTTAAGTTCAAAAATACAGGCTCGGGTTTGTCTTAATTGAGTACAGTTGTCCGGGCTGAGAAATTTATTCTTAGTGAGTTTCTTAAATTCCCTGTCAAGCTGCTTTTTAGAATTTCCCCCGCTCATGATTAAATGCAATTTTTAATAAAAATAATCATATTTCCAAATATTGTGTAATTATACACGTAATATAAGCAAAAATTTATCTGAAAACGCAAATATTTGTGCAAAAATGCACCATTCGTGTGAATTTATGGCTGAAAAGGGCGAAATAGGCCGGGTCACAGGTCGTTTTCGCCCCGGATGCGTTCGATCTTGAATTTGTCCTGAGGCATCTTACCGATAGGAATTTTGAACGCTTGTTATTTATTTTAGAATCCGTTTAGTAGATTACGGTCGGGATGATCGGATAGATCGTGC
This sequence comes from Cytophagales bacterium, assembly GCA_022360055.1. GTDB lineage: Bacteria > Bacteroidota > Bacteroidia > Cytophagales > Cyclobacteriaceae > JAAUQL01. The sequence goes on from JAKSDO010000271.1 coordinate 9,926, forward strand.
CGTTTGATCGACTTTTTTCAAACAATAAAAAATGCCAGTATTCAATTAGTCCGAGAAGCCTTCGTTGCTGAATACGTTTGTGTCTGAAATAAGAGATGTTGCCATTCAGGGGGATTCGATGAGGTTTAGGAAGAATCTTGTCCGGATCGGAGAACTTATGGCTTATGAAATCAGCAAGCGATTGGCTTACCGGGAAAAGATAATAGAAACGCCGCTCGGGAAACACACCACCTCGATTATAGATGAAAAACTTGTTCTCGGAACGATTTTGCGGGCCGGTCTGCCGCTGCACGAAGGTTTTCTGAATTATTTTGACCGGGCTGAAAATGCTTTTGTTTCGGCGTATCGAAAGTATATCGACAAACAACATTTTGATATACATGTCGAATACATCTCCTCTCCGACAATCGCGGGCAAAACCTTAATCCTGGCAGATCCGATGCTTGCAACCGGAACCTCCTTTGAATTGGCCTACAAAGCGCTCTTAACAAAAGGAGTTCCTTCCCGTATTCATCTTGCGTGTGTGATCGCAAGTGAGGACGGGGTAAAGTATCTGGAAGAACGCCTGGATTTGGCAAAGATAAACCTGTGGTGCGCTGCCATTGATCCCGAATTAAACAGCAAATCGTATATCGTGCCGGGCTTGGGAGATGCCGGTGATCTGGCGTATGGGGAGAAGACCTAGCGGGTGAAACGGAAATGAAATCATGAACTATATTTTTAAGTTGATTTGGTGGCTGATCGGTTGGAAAATTGTCGGCGATGTTCCCAGGAGCGAGAAAAAGTATATTATTATCACAGCTCCTCATACATCAAACTGGGATTTTATGATCGGGGTCCTGGTGCGGAGCGTCATGGGGTTTGATTCAAAATTCCTCGGAAAAAAATCCTTGTTCAGGTTCCCGTTCGGCTGGTTTTTCAAACGCATGGGCGGTTATCCCGTAGACCGGTCTAAAAGTACGAATCTTGTGGACAAGGTAGTGGATATCTTCAACCGTCATGAAAAATTTGTAGTAGCTATCGCTCCGGAGGGGACGAGGAAAAATGTGAAGGAATGGAAAACAGGATTTTATTATATTGCCCACCGTGCAAAAATCCCGATCGTCCGCGCCAAAATTGACAGGCGGGCCAAAGAAGTGAGATTTTTTGATCCGGTATTCACTTCGGGAGATATCGTTAGGGATATGCCTAAAATAAAAGAAGTATATAACTGATTCGGTTTATAATTTCCAAAAGATATTATATTTGGAGATGCTTTTGAAATATCGGTCCAAACGTCCATCAACTGTAGTTGTTCTCCTATTTTTTTTATTGCATCTTTTTCAGTATACGCTTTCTTTTTCCCAGGAATTTGGGGGTAATCCGCCGCGAATGCGCTGGCGGCAAATCAATACCGGAACTGCGCGTGTTATTTATCCGACCGGTATGGATAGTCAGGCGCAACGGGTCGCAAATATTGTGCATCACATACGGGACCACGGACACGGTTCCGTCGGGAACCGGCACAAGAAGATCGATATCGTGCTGCAAAATCAGACCGTGGCTTCCAACGGTTACGTCGGGCTTGCTCCCTTCAGGTCCGAATATTATCTGAACCCTCCTCAATCCGGATATTTGGTAAGTTCAAACTGGCTGGACATTCTGACCATCCACGAGCAGCGGCACGTTCAGCAATTTTCAAATGCCAGGAGGGGACTTACAAATTTTGGGTATGTAATCGGCGGTGAGTTGGGCTGGAGTTTTTTCTCTTCCTTAAGTATTCCGAACTGGTTTTGGGAAGGCGATGCCGTCGTCTTCGAAACGGCGCTGTCAAAACAGGGGCGGGGGAGAATGCCTTCCTTTTATAATGGATTTAAGAGCCTGTACCTTGAAGATACCTACTATGTCTACAATAAGGTCAGAAACGGATCGCTGAAGGATTTTGTGCCGAATCATTATGAGTCGGGATACCTGATGGTAAATTATGGACGGGAAGAATTCGGATTTGACTTTTGGAAGGATGTGCTGCATCAGTCCGGGAAATACAAAGGGCTGTTTTATCCGTTCTCAAGAAGCATATACCGAAAGACCGGAAATCCATCCTACGACTTTTACATCATGGCCTTGCGTCATTATAATTCGAAGTGGGACGACGTTAAAAAAAAACCTGAGCAAGAAGGGTTGGAACAGTTAAACGATGTAGATAAAGGGGATACATATACGGTTTACAGGTATCCGTATTTTGACCGGGAGGGAAGCGCCATAGTCTATAAATCGAGTTATAAAAGGATCGGCGGATTTTACCGCATCAATCAATACGGGATGGAGTACCTGATTACCAGGCAGGGCCGCGTATTGGACAGCTACTTTTCATATAAAAACGGGAAATTAGTATGGGCGGAAATCGGGCAGGATGAGCGCTGGAGCTGGGGCGTGAATTCCAACATCGTTTTGTACGACATGTCCGGCAACGAAAAGCGCAAGCTTACCTCCTCGTCAAAATATTTCTCTCCCGACCTCTCTCATGATGGTGAAAGGATCGTTGTTTTCCAAAGTACCCCGGAGCTCAAATACAATTTACATATTATATCCGCCGAGGACGGAAAGCTGCTCCGGGAAATCCCCAATGCATCCAACTATTATTTTTCATATCCGAAGTGGTCGCCGGACGACCGGGAAATAGTTTCGATAGCCAGGGATAATTTGGGCAGGAATGCCCTGGTGAAAGTGGATACGGCCACCGGTGGTATTGAGAAGTTGACGGAATTTACTGATCATCAGCTCGGTATTCCCTGGCAGACAAAAGACCGCATATATTTTTCGGCGACATTTTCAGGGATCGACAATATCTATGCGCTGAAAAACGGGAACGATACCATATTCCAGGTTACGGACGAAAGAATCGGAGCCTATAATGCATCGATAAATCCTGCGGATGAAAAATTGTATTATACGGATTTCAATAAGCTCGGAAGCGATATTAAAAGGATTCCTGTCGATACGTTAAAGTGGAAACCAATTACAATCAAAGAACCGGTGGATATGCCTGAATATGACTTTGTATCCAACAGCGGTGAAGGTGGAGACATCACCGGCATTCTGGACAATAAGGAGTATGCGAGCACCAAATATTCCAATTCTGCGAAATTGATCAATCTGCACAGTTGGAGTCTGTTTTTTATCGACCCGAATTACGAATGGGCTTTGAGATCGAACAATATACTCAATACTCTGGATATGAGCCTGGGAATCAGGTACAACAGGAACGATGACGATCTCACTTATTTTTTCGATGCGGCTTATGCGCAGTTATATCCTGTTCTTACGTTCAGCGCGAGCACGGGTAAAAGGGCCGGGTTGAGAATTGAAAGGAATGCCGTTGGGTTTCCGACGGATACCGTAAAAGTGGAATGGTGGGAAGATAAACTCAAAACCGGATTTTTACTTCCATTTGATATCAGCAAGGGTTTATATACCTCTAAGCTGAATCTTTTTTCGAACTACGCGGTGACAGCGATTCGCTTTAAGAATAATGAAAGTGTGGAAACTACAAATTTCAATCTGAGCTCGGTTGAAACCGGCGCCTCTTTCTTAAACCGGAGAAAAAAGGCCCGGCAAAATATTTTTTCAAAAAACAGTCAGTATATCCAATTGATATATAACGGCTCGATCGATGAAAACAAAGCCGGTCAGTTATTGATTGATTCCGAGTGGACCTTCCCGGGTTTTTCGGATAACCACAATATTGTATTTCAGGCGTCCTACCAACACGAAGATGCTGAAAATGACTACCGGTTTACCGATAATTTTGTTTATTCCAGAGGATACAACAGGCCGGTTTATGATTACCTCTACAAAATCGGATCGAACTATCATTTGCCGGTAGTGTATCCGGATTGGGGATTTTGGGGGATGCTCTATTTTTATCGAATTCGGGCAAATGCGTTTTTCGACTATAGCCGGGCCCATTTGATTAATTCCGAAACCAATACCAAATCCATTCAGTTGTATAACTCCGTCGGAGGGGAAATCGTTTTTGATACCAACATATTCAATTTGTACCAGATGAGCCTGGGATTCAGGTACAGTTATCTCCTCAATGAAGACCCGCGGGAAAGAAACCTGAAGCATTCATTCGAAGTTTTTATTCCGCTTTTAAGGTTTTAACCCTCCGGGTTTATTCATCTCAGTCCGCCAAAACCCGAAAGCCACTGCTGTCGGCAGCAGTTGGCAGGCGTGGGTGGTAATCACTCCCGGTCCTTGTTTGAGCGTCTTGCTCGGACAGATGGAGGTTTTAAAGAAGTGTGAGGTAAGCCAAGCCGGATAAAAGGGCTCCCGACAAGGTGGCGAAGAAATTGACCAAATGATTGTCTAGATACCCCTTCCGCTGCAGTGAGGCACCGAGAATCGAGTCGGTGAGATTGCCGGCCAGGCCGGCAAATATGAGAATAGCGATCGATGCCGCATCCGTTCGAAACAAAAGAGTTCCAAAAGCAATAAGAGCGCTTCCGATGATGCCGGACAACAGGCCCTCCATACTTATGACCCCATCGTTGCCCCTGTTTGCCCTTTTCAGACTGATGATATCAAAATATTTCCTTCCGTAGACATTCCCGAATTCAGATGAAAATGTGTCTGAACAGGCCGTGGCAAAGCTTCCCGCAATCATAAAATCTGCGATGTCTTTATATTCCGGGGTGAGTAAGGCGGTCAGCGCCAGCATACCTGCAATTCCACCGTTTGCCAGAACGTTTGAAATCCCGCGCCTGCCGCCATTTTCCTGTTCAAGCTTGTATTTGCTTTTCAAATCCTTTTTCCACGATGAAGCCAAAGTGCCCAGGACAAAAAAAAGAAATAAGCCAAACAAACTCCGTGTACCTGTACCCATCCAAATGATGCATGCCAGCAATGCGCCTGCCAGTGCGCCCGTCAGGTCGATCTTCCCAAACCAATAGGAAATAACAACTGCTGCGATTACGGCTGTTGGGATGGCGATAAATTGTAAGAATAACTCCAAAATACTGTATCAATTTGAATCGTGATTCCCGAGTGTTGGAAACAGGCAAAAATACGCTTTTCAAATAGATTTCATCTGTTTATTTTTTTTGGTTGGCGACACACAGAGAAATATAATCATGCTCGCGCGTGTCCTGAATTTGCTCCGGCCAAGCCGGTTTCACCTGTTTATTTTTTTTTGGTTGGCGATGCACAGAGAAACATAATCATGCTCGTGTGTGTCCTGAATTTGCTCCGGCCAAGCCGGTTTCAGGGGTTTACCATTTGATGCCACGGATGTACGGAGGGAGTTCCGGTTCGCCGGAAACACATTAACGTTTTCCGGCCATGGATGCATCAAATGGTCCGTCTGTATTAAAAGAAACAATCGATTGTCGGAACACCCACAGGAAAGCCGCAGGCCTGCGGCACATTTAGCCGGATGCAATAAAGGCCCCGGTATGTTTAAAACCATCACATACAAAGTATTTAAAAAACGGGATTTTTAATAACCAAATTTCCAAGTATATTCGCTAAAAACATAACTACGATGAAAAGCTTTTTTAACCTGCTCAAAAAGATCGGGATCATAATTTTACTTTTGGCAATTGCCGTGTTTGTATTTTTGAACTTGGCCAATTACTCTTCAGGATTCAGGGCCGGGGTCCCTACAAAGATCAGCAAAAAAGGGATATTGATCAAAACCTGGGAGGGGACCATGAATATCGGAGGATTAACAAACACCTCGGAAGGGGCAATACCTACGACCTGGGATTTTACGGTGCGTAAATCGGCCGATAGTGTAATTGCAAAGATTGACCGGGCAATTCTGGAAGGGCATCGCGTAAAACTCATCTACAATGAAAAATATGTAAGATTCTTCTGGCTCGGAGATACCAGGTATTTTGTATACGATGTCGAAGTTTTGGAAACGCCGCACTGATATTAATCTTCTTTTAAAGCGTCGACCGGATTCGATCTAGTCTCTCCTTATTGTATGGTAATTCACTGTTCCGAGGGCAATTGCCAATGCAATCCGTGAAAGAAACGATAGAAATCCGACCGGTGTCCATTGCAAATAGTTCCATTCAGGCCTAAATATTCCGGATGACGAACCTTATACAGCCGATTTACTTCTTTCCCAGAATCTGGACCACAACTTTTCTAGATCTTGAACGCGTATCAAAATCAAGGAAAATAATTTGCTGCCAGGTCCCGAGGATGAGATTGGAATTGATAAACGGGACGACCATCGAGCTGCCCTGAAGTGTGGAGCGTACGTGCGATGCGCCGTTGTTATCTCCCCACGTATCGTTGTGCGCGTACTGGATTCCATATGGAGCCAATTTATCAAACATTTCGGCGATGTCCGTATGAACAAGGCCCGGTTCAAACTCGATGGTACTCAGGCCTGTCGTGGAACCGATAGCAAAAAGGGTCGCCTGGCCTTCGATAAATCCTGACCTGTGAATTTCTGCCTGTACCATATCCGTGATATCGACAATATGTGTCATTCCCTTGGTATTGAATTGAATGTGCCTGGTTTCCAGTTCGATCGCCATCTCAGTAGTTATTTGTTGTACGTAAATCTTCCATTATAATATTTGAGCAAATTTAGTAAAATGTTGCATCAAAAGCATAGAAACGGACCGACCGGTGTAAGCGCATTTGTCTTGGGATCAATGGCCCTGCTTTCCCACGGACGAGGCCGGTACGGTGAAGGAATCTCGATCCGTTCGGATACTCCTTGAGCCGGGCGCCTGTGTCCGGCAGCGCGGCGTTCGGAATTGGCATGCGATGACATTCCGGGACGGTTCCATAATATTCCGGGATTAAGTCAGTATTTACGATTCAACTACTTACTTTTGCGGCTTAATCAGATTTGAACGAGGAAAGAATATGCAATCAATAAGAAATATTGCCATAATTGCTCATGTGGATCACGGAAAGACAACACTTGTAGATAAGATCATCCACGAATGCCGGATCCTCGATCCGCGCAAAGAAACCGGTGAGTTGATTCTGGATAACAACGACCTTGAAAGAGAACGGGGAATAACCATACTTTCCAAAAATGTATCCGTAACGTACAAAGAGATCAAGATTAATATCATTGATACCCCGGGTCATGCGGATTTTGGCGGAGAAGTAGAACGCGTTTTGAAAATGGCCGATGGAGTTCTACTGTTGGTCGATGCTTTTGAGGGACCGATGCCTCAAACCCGGTTTGTCCTGGGCAAAGCCATAGAACTGGGATTAAAGCCGGTGGTCGTGATCAATAAAATCGATAAGGCAAACTGCAGACCGGACGAGGTGCATGAAGCGGTATTCGATCTTATGTACAACCTCAACGCCACCGAAGATCAACTGGATTTCGAGGAATTGTACGGATCATCGAAATATGGCTGGATGAGCAGGGACTGGACGGTGCCGACGGATAACATTCGACCTTTGCTCGATACCATATTGGAGGTTATTCCCGAAGCACCTTACCGGGAAGGAGACCCGCAAATGCAGATTACCTCGCTCGACTATTCCAACTTTTTGGGTCGGATTGCTATTGGAAGAGTCTATCGAGGTGATTTGGCCGAAGGAAAAGAATATGCGCTCTGCAAGAGGGACGGTGAAGCCAAAAAAGTACGAATCAAGGAGTTGTATGTCTTTGTCGGATTGGGCCGGGAAAAAGTAAAAAAAGTGCGAAGCGGTGATTTGTGTGCGATCGTGGGAATGGATGACTTCGAAATTGGCGATACCATCGCTGACATCAATAATCCGGAAGCATTGCCCAGGATCAAGGTGGATGAGCCAACGATGAGTATGCTGTTTACAATAAATAATTCGCCATTCTTTGGTAAAGAAGGCAAGTTCGTCACCTCCCGTCATCTCAGAGACCGGTTGATGAAGGAAACCGAAAAAAACCTGGCGCTCAGAGTTGAGGAAACCGATACGGAAGATAAGTTTATGGTCTACGGACGAGGAGTATTGCATCTTTCCGTACTGATTGAAACAATGCGCCGGGAAGGCTATGAATTGCAGGTCGGCCGTCCTCATGTGATTATCAAGGAAATCGAAGGTGTGAAATGCGAACCGGTGGAACACCTGGTTATAGATGTCCCCGAAGTATATGAAGGAAAGGTTATCGAATTGGTTACGCAACGAAAAGGTCAGATTAGGGTGATGGAACCGAAAGGAGATCTCAAACATTTGGAATTCGATATTCCATCCCGCGGATTGATCGGTTTGAGAAATATCATGTTGACCGCTACGGCCGGCGAAGCAGTGATGACGCACAGGTTCAAAAGCTTTGAACCCTACACCGGAGACATCGCGTCCAAAAGCAAAGGATCCCTGGTTTCCATGGAAAACGGGATGGCGCTGACGTATGCGATCGATCGGCTGCAGGACAGGGGGAGGTTTTTCATCGAAGCGGGCGAACAAGTTTATAAAGGCCAGGTAATCGGGGAGAACACCCGGGACAGCGATCTTGAGATCAATGTGATCAAAGGAAAGAAATTAACAAATATGCGTGCTGCAGGCTCCGATGATAACGCCAAAATTGCGCCTAAAATCGTATTTTCTCTGGAAGAATCTATGGAATACATCAAGGAGGACGAATATCTTGAGATTACTCCTAAAAACCTGAGGATGAGGAAAATAAGCTGAAATTAGATGCCCTGAAATATCCACAGGTTTCTGCTCCGGGCATTTGGTGAGCGGAATAAAATCATAAAAATCAATTACTTTTCGCCCGAGTTTTTGAGAAGAATAACTGATTTTTTTGACGGGTGGGCAAAGCAGGTATATTCAGGTCCCGAATTTAATTCTAAGCATTTTTTATTCCTTTTCATTATTATCTTGGATTTTCTTCTACCTTTGTTGCTATTAATAATTAAAATTTATAATGAATCAAGGAAAAGTAAAATTCTTTAATGAGTCCAAGGGTTATGGATTCATCAAAGATAAAGAAACAGAAAAAGAGTATTTTGTACACGTCTCAGGGCTCATTGATGAGATAAAAGATGATGATGATGTGACTTTTGAGCTTTCAGAAGGACGTAAAGGATTGAATGCAGTAAACGTAAAATTAGCATAGCTTTTCAATTTAATTGTAATCAATTTTGGGCTCCACAAATTGTGGAGCTTTTTTTTGACCGGGAAATCCCAATTGCTTTGGCAATATCGGGGATAAATATGAGGCCGGGTTGATAAAAAAACAGAATCCCACCCGTAAAATATCGCGCCGGCAACCCCACCCGGCATGCTCAACGACCTTGTGATGCCATCCGGAATATATTTTTACTGCGCGTATTTATTTATTCGGTAACTTTGAGCCTGCAAAATGAACGATTCATGAAGATAGGACAGATAAACCGCCTGACGGTTTCCGGGGAAACACCCCATGGCATCTATTTGACCGACCGCGAAGGCGAAAGAGTTTTATTGCCGGGCAAATATTTGAACGGGACGGAAAAAGAGGGCGATGAGATTGAGGTTTTTGTTTATAATGACTCGGAAGATCGAAAAGTGGCCACCACGGAAAAACCAAAGATTCGACTGGACGAATTTGCCGTATTGAAGGCCGTTGACGTCACGAAATACGGCGTATTTTTGGACTGGGGATTGGAAAAGGATTTGTTGGTGCCCTTTAAAGAGCAGTACAAAAAAATGGTTTCCGGGGAATACTATGTGGTAAGGATGTATCTGGACGAGGATACCGAACGATTGGTCGCCACCGCAAAAGTTCGGCAATTCCTGTCGAATGAAGACCTTTCCATACGTGAAAAAGAACAGGTCGATCTAATCGTATTCAATCAAAGTGAACTTGGATTTGACGTGATCATCAATGAAAAACACCATGGACTTATATATAAGAATGAAGTGTTCACTTCAATAAAAGCCGGAGATCGATTAACCGGCTATATAAAGCGTATTCGGGAAGATAAAAAGATTGATGTGTCCTTGCGGCAGGAGGCTTTTCCGGAAGTGCTGAATAGCAGCAAGATCATCCTCGAGGCTCTTGAAAGAAATGGCGGCGCATTGCCTCTTTCGGATCGATCTGTTCCGGAAGAGATTTATAACCATCTGGGTATGAGCAAAAAAAATTTCAAGAAAGCCATAGGATACTTATACAGGCAACGGAAAATAGTAATCGAATCCGACGGGATCCGACTGGTTTCATAAATCCTTATTCCAGGTGATTACAGTATTTTGAGTAAAACTTCTTTGCGAGTTCTTCGTCAACCTCCATGACGGTTTTCATGTCGGCACAGGCTTTTTCCAACTGGTCGTTGTTAAAATAAGCAAGCGCCCTGTTGTACAAAACGGATGTGTTTTTAGAATTGTAATGATGTGCCAGGGTATAAAATGAAATTGCGTCCGTATAGCGGGCCTGTTTGTATTTCAGATTTCCCAGGTTAAAATATGCCCCGGAATGTCCCGGATCGACGGAGATTATTTCGTAAAAAGTCGTTTCGGCCTCATCAGATTTTCCGAGTTTTTCCTGGCATAATGCCAGATTAAACTTGAAATCAATGCTTTCGGGATCCATATTGGTAGCTTTCGCATAATCCAGCAACGCCAGATCGTATTTTTGTGTTTCAAAATAATACCATCCCCTGGATGCGTAGCCATCGGCAACCGTTGGATTTTCGGTGACAAAAGCGTTTAACGATTCCAGGACATCCAAATTATGATTCTGATCTAACTTGAGCTTTAAGGCATTATAACCGGCGATTTCATGATCGGGATTTACGGAAAGCGCCCGTTCATAATCCTTTAATGCGCGCTTGAGATCTTCTGTTTTTTCATAGGCCAGACCGCGATTTACGTAGAGATCGGCCTTCTTGTCATCCATGTCGATTCCCTCGCCGAAAGACGCTATTGCCTGGTGGTAGTTCCCCAGTTTATAGTAACACAGCCCGATAAAATTCAAAATATCCGGTTTCATGGTTTGAATTGTAGAAACCCCGGCAGCCGTATTTGTGCCGGAATCGATGTTGAAAAATGCAGTTTGGGTTTCTTCCGGGGGCAACGCAAGCACCTGCGTGAAATCTTCAATAGCCTGGAGAAACTGTCCCAACTGGTACCTGGTGGTTCCGCGCGCATACAGGACTTCCGTATTTTGAGGTTTTAAAACGATCAGGCCATTGTAATCTACCAGCGCCTTGTCAAATACTTTGAGGTTGTAATAGGTCTTTGCCCGTAGGAAAAGCGCTTCTTCATGCACGGGATTGGCAGATAAAACGGCACTTAAATAAAGGATTGCTTCTTTTTCCTTACTGTCCGCTATATATGAACGGGCGATTTTCAGATTTTCATTTATCGAGTTTCCCGGCGGCACTTGCCCGAGACAAACCGCGGAAATAAGTAATGTGAGAAGAATGCACCATTTCATTCGTTTATAATTGTTTATTTTTTAAGGTAACTCATGGAACTCGCTTATAATCATCCTTCTGTGTGAAAAATAATTTACATGCTCGTTTCATCCGTTTATATTTTTTAAGGTTGCCGACACCCGGAGAAATATAATCATGCTCGTGCGTGTCCTGAATTTGCTCCGGTCGCACCGGTTTCATTTATAAACACAATCTTAATTACTAGAAATGACTTTGCTCAGTTTATTAAACGACAGATTAACGATATTTGCAATCTGATTATAGTAATTATTCATATTTTTTTAAAAAAATCAATTTCAAAGTAGGGTAAAAAAGTAGATTTTGGGTCTCTTATATATAGACGGTTGCGAATTTATTGTTGGAAAAATCTCTACATCTGCAAATTGACCAGAAAAATGATTGAAATGTTTTGGGAGTTCAGGTTTCACTTGGCATTATTTTTTTGTACACTTTTTTTTCGTTCGAATCTGCGTTTGCACAAAAATCATGGGATGAAATTTTAAAGGGATCCAATGGCCTTGTAGTAGAACAAAAGCAGTATGTAGATATAGCTATAAACGAAACAGGCGCATTGGAGATCGTTTCCCGAATTTACGAAGAGACCCGGCATTTTGGTGAGATTACAAACCTTTACAGGGAACAATCCATCGGGTATTCCAGTACGTTTACCGAAATTCAGGACCTTGAAGCATACTCGTTGATCCCTTCGGGAAAAAACAAATTCAAAAAAATTCCGGTAAAGGATTTTACCGTTTCGGATTCGCGGTCGTCCGGAATATTCTACGATGATCAAAAGAAAATAAGTTATGTTTTCCCCGGCCTGATCGCAGATTCCAAAACAGTTATTTCTTATACGAAAAAGTACCTTGAGCCCAGGCTTTGGGGATATTTTATGTTTTCATCGTTCTTTCCCGTGGAGCGGAGCGAATTTGTGGTAAGGGCCCCTTCCGGCGTCAAGCTGAACTTTCACAAGCATGGGATCGAGGATCATCAATTGAAATTTTCGAAAGAGGAAAAGGGCAAATATACCGTCTATTCCTGGAAGGCCGATCATGTCGAAAATATAAAGTTAAGCAAAGGTATGGACGGAGTTTTGCACACCGCCCCTCACCTGATCATTCATGTAAAATCTTATGAGTTTGAGGGGAAAACCTATAACGTCCTGGGCGATGTAAAAGATCTTCATGCCTGGTATCGAAAATTTCTGGATGATATTGAGGATGAACAAAGCGATGAGATCAACAAAATGGTGGGCAGCATCGTCGAAGGGAAGTCGACGGAGATGGAAAAGGTAGCAGCCATATACGATTGGGTACAGCAGAATATTAAGTACATCGCGATCGAAGACGGTTTGGGCGGTTTCCGGCCGAGAACTCCCAATACGGTTTTTAACCGCAGGTATGGCGACTGCAAGGATATGAGCACGTTGATTCATAAAATGCTGAAGCTGGCCAATATTCCCTCGAATTTAGCGTGGATAGGTACGAAATCCATTCCTTATTCGCACAATGAAGTTCCCACGCCAATGGCCGACAATCATATGATTTGCACCTACATTAATGATAATCAATACTATTTCCTTGACGCGACGGACCAGTACAATACACTGGGGATCCCATCATCCCATATCCAGGGAAGAGAAGCGCTGGTAAATAAGGGAGCAAACGATTTTGAACTTGTGAACGTGCCCATCGTGCCGTCAGAGAAAAACTACAGCCTCGATTCGGTATTTTGCGAGATCGATAATGGAGTGATCCTCGGGACCGGGAAAATAAAATTTGCCGGTTACAATAAGATCCCGGTCACCAATAGCCTTGAGAACCTGGACGGAGAAGACAAAAGAACCTATTTGAATATGATTCTAAAAAAAGGGAATAACAAGTTTTCGCTCAACTCCGTAACTACGCATCATGTGGGAGAAAAAAATAAGGATCTCTGGATTGACTACAACTTTTTACTCGAGGATTATGTGTTGCTGTCAGACAATGAAATATTTATTAATCCGCATTTGAGTAAAGACCCGGAACACGATATTATTGACATAAATACGACAACGGAAGATATACACTATTCCTATAAAAACATGACCTCAAATCTGTTCAATATCGATATACCGGACGGTTATGAAATGTCTTACCTGCCGAAAAATATTCAATACAACAACGGTGATTTTGGGTTTGATATTCGATATGAGGCGAGCGATGGCAATATCCTCATACATCAAAAGATCGAAATAAATACACTTCAACTGAGAACGGAACAATTTGACGAATGGAATAAAATGATGAAAATGCTTTTTTCAGCATATAAGGAATCGATTGTTTTGAGTAAAATATAAATACTTTTTGATGAAACATTGTAGGGCACTAATTTTTATTTTTTTTCTGGTTACAAGTCAGTTTTGTTTTGCTGATAATCTGTTTTACCTCAATTATAATTGGGAGTCGGAACCCGAATTTGAAACCCAACTGGCCGAAGCATCCAGACAAAATGCGATTATACTCAAAGACCTGAAGGCAATAGAGTTCTTTTTTGATGAAGATTACGATGCGCTGCTCCAGCTTTATACGGTGCATTCAAAGATCCATGTCAACACCCATGAGGCGGTAGAAATGTATAATAAGCATTATATGCCCATGAGCAGGGTCCTGGATATTGTAGATCTGCGCGCACGAGTCATTACCAAAGAAGAGACAAAGGAGATCGAAAGAATTGATCTGAAGGATTATGAAGGCGAAGATGAATACTCGTCTTACAAGTACTTTGCCATCGAGGGGGTCGAGGTCGGAAGCCAGATAGAATACATATATACCTTTAAAATGTCCCCTCAACTGGAAGGAGGCAGGGAGTTTTTTCAATCCGACGAGCTCAAGCTGAATGCAGAATTTCATTTGCTTTGTGAGGATAAAATGTTTTTTAACACAAAAAGCTATAATGGGTTTAAGGAACTTAAACTCGACACGACCATCAGCGGGAAAAATCATTATTATGCAAGACTTCCCAGAATCGAGCCCTTGAAGCCTGAATTATATGCGCCTTATAATAACAGCCTTATGCGGGTAGAGTATAAGCTGGATTATATTATGCCTGCAGAAAAAGTTAAACTTTATACCTACGACCAAATATCAAATCAGTTGTATCAGTATTTCGGCGCCGAATTGTCAAAAAAAGATGTTAAGTCGCTGAAAAAACTATCCAGGAACCTTGGGCTGGGGCAGTTGTCCGGCCTCGAGAAGATAAGAAAAATAGAATCCTATATAAAGAGAAACATTACCATATCCGATCAGGACGATGTTGAGTCCGGAAACCTGGAGCTGGTATTGGAGGAATTGGTCACCAATCAAAAAGGTGTAGTGAAATTGTATGCGTCTCTTCTGGATTTACACGGTATAAACTACCGGTACGGGCTTACCTCGGACCGAACAAGAGTAAATATGGATCCGAATTTTGAGTCGTATAGTTTTCTTGAAAATTATTTTTTCTATTTCCCTGATTATGACACATATATGGCTCCGACAGAGGTGCTTTACCGCGTTGGATACATTCCGTTTAACTGGAGTAATAATTACGGCCTGTTTATTAAACCGTTAAAAAACGGAGCATTGAAGACAGGGGTCGGCGAGGTGAAATTTATCGAACCGCTTTCCTATGATAAAAACCAGGATAAACTTGATATTAAGATTGATTTTGGAAAACAATTCGAGTCCCTCAACCTCGACATCAAAAGAACGCTGACCGGGTACAATGCGACGTTTATCCAGCCAATTTTTGAATTGATTCCGGAGGCGGAAACCAAGCTCGTTGTCAATGAACTCTTAAACCTTTCGGGGAGGGATGTAGACCTGCAGTATTACAATTTGATCAATTCGTCCCTGGACTCATTTTACTTAAAACCTTTCATTATTCACGGAAAGGTGTCGACAAAGAGCTCCTATTTTGACAAGGCGGGAAACAGGTATCTGCTCAAAATCGGAGAAGTGATCGGCGAACAGATTGAGATGTACCAGGAAGAAGAGCGAAAACTGCCGGTAGAAAATGAATTCAACCGAAAGTATGAACGGAAAATTCAATTCGAGATCCCGGAGGGTTACCGGGTGCGAAATCTTGAAGATTTAAGAATGAACATTTTTTATCAGCAAAACGGAGAAAATTCGATGGGCTTTATTTCGGATTATACCGTAGAGGGAAACACGGTAATGGTATCCATCCGGGAATACTATAAGGAACTGGATTACCCGATAGAATTATTCGATCAATTTAGGAATATCATTAACGCCGCCGCTGATTTCAATAAAAAAGTGCTCATCTTTGAGAAGGTGTAATGTCCAATGGCTGACCTTTCGGCTATTTTCATAACCATCGACTTAATTTCTCGGTTTAAGATACTGTGATTTATGCAAAACTCTAGTGATGAAGTACGGTCGATTTATTTTAATAGCATTGTTCCTGACGTATGGCGCTCTTGACGCGTACAGTCAAAAAAAATCAAAGAAAGCGAAATCTATGATAAATGATTCTGAATTGGAGCTGGCAACATTTGGCGCCGGCTGTTTTTGGTGTGTTGAGGCCATATTTCAACGGGTGGACGGCGTTGAAAAAGTCGTTTCGGGATATTCCGGAGGACATGTAAAAAATCCGACCTACAAGGAAGTTTGCGGTGGGGCTACAGGTCATGCCGAAGTGTGTCAGTTGAGTTACGACCCGTCGAAAGTATCTTATGAAGAGCTGCTGGAAGTATTCTGGCAAACTCATGATCCTACGACGCTGAACAGGCAGGGCAATGATGTCGGAACACAGTACCGATCGGCCGTCTTTTATCACAATGAAGCGCAGAAAAAGTTGGCGCTGGCCTATAAGGAGAAATTGAACAATGCAAAGATATTCGACGACCCGATCGTGACCGAAATTACCCCGTTTGAAAAAATGTACGTGGCGGAAGACTATCATCAAAATTACTTCAACGAGAATGGCTCACAGCCGTATTGCAGCATTGTAATTCAGCCCAAAGTGGAAAAGTTTGAAAAAGTCTTTAAAGATAAGTTGAAAAATTAAGCCCGGCCGGTATTTGTTTGCAGTTTTTTTGTAATCTTGAATTCCGATTAAACCGCATTCAAAATGAGATTTTTTGGCTATTTTTCAATTCTTTCCCTGCTGGTTCTCACAAGTTGTTCCGAAAAAGAAAAAATATTTCTGGCCCAGGGGATTATGTCCGGAGAAGCAACGGAAAACTCAATTATTCTTCAGGCCCGTTTAACCTCCGCCGATACGTTGATTGCCGGAGATATCCCCGGCGCTGCGGGTTTTGGTAAATTTGAAGTATCCGAAAATTCCGGTTTTAACCCTTCCGGGTTTTCCGGTTTGATGAAGGCGGACGCCGCAAAGGATCATATCCTCAAATGCAGATTTGAAGGACTAAAGCCGGGGACGAGATACCATTTTCGCCTGCATTACGGATCATCGGAAAAGACCGGGCAAATAAGTGATCCGGCAACATTTAAAACCAACCTGGGGAAATCGATGGAAGGCGAATCTTCTTTCGCAGTGGTTACCGGAATGAATTATTACCATTTTCATTACGGCAAGTATGATCGAAAACTGGCATATTCCGGAGCAGACAAACATTTGGGATACCCGGCGCTAAAAGCGATTCTTGACTTTCGGCCGGATTACTTCATTGGCACCGGAGATAATGTTTATTTTGACCATCCGAGCGCGCGGAATTTTAAAAACAGCATCGATCGGGGAAAAGATCCGCACCCCGGCGGATATGAAGGTAAAGAAGTGATCGACGAAACAGGAATGAGAAGAAAATATCATGAGCAGTTCTTTCAGCCGAGGTTTAAAGACCTTTTTAAGAACGTCGCTACCTACTGGGAAAAAGACGACCACGACTACCGGGTGAATGACGCGGATCCTTTTACCGACTTCCCGATAGCCCACCACCTGGGAATTAAAAACTTCAAAGAACAGGTGCCTGTGGCGGACCCCGAACACGGCGGTAAAACCTACCGGACAAGAAGAATAAACCGGGATCTGCAACTGTGGTTTGTTGAAGGGAGGGATTATCGCGACGCAAATGCAAGCCCCGACGGGCCGGATAAAACCCTTTGGGGCAAAGCGCAACTATCCTGGCTTCAATCTACCTTGCTGGAGAGCGATGCCACCTTCAAAATACTCGTATCTCCAACGCCGATGGTTGGGCCGGACGATGCCTCTAAGAGGGATAATCATGTGAATCCAATGGGTTTTAAACATGAAGGGGAAGCGTTTTTTGATTGGATCGTTGAAAATAATCTTTTGAGTAAGAATTTTTACATCATTTGCGGAGACCGGCACTGGCAGTACCACGCCAGACATCCGAAGGGGATCGAGGAATTTTCATGTGGAGCGCTTGTCGACAACAACAGCAGGGCAGGACGATTGGCCGGCGATCCGGACAGCACGGATCCCGAAGGTAAAATTGTGCAATACTATATTCAGGGGACCGAAGAACAGGCCAGCGGTGGATTCTTACTCGTAAAAAATACAAGCGGCGATCCGCCCGAATTGCATTTCGACTTTTACAACGAAACAGGCAAGCTGTTGTATAATACTGTAAAAAAAGCAAAGTAGGATTTGTTTGATCAATATGCTCCCATCACCGGAATGGATGAAAATTCGTTTGCGGCCTTTACGATCAGGAACCGGTTGCCGGTTATTCTGGAAAGAATAATAAATGAAAACGACTTCAGCGAACGGATAAACAGAAGCCTTCTGGAGCTGAAACATCAAATTGTAAATGCTCCGGTCACCTGTTCCTTAAAAGAAGGGACGGATTTGCGAAATTGGGAAAAATGGCTGTTGCCCTATGCAGGCAAGACCTGGTTTGAATTGCCTTTCTATGTCGCCGAAGCTTACTTTTACAGACTGGTACTCGATAAGGTCGGTTACTTCAGTAAGGGCACGGATCCGTTCGCAAAACGGAAACGAGAGGAAGTCGATAAAAACGCAGCGTGCTTTGCAGCTATTTTAGCGGATTTTCAAACGTTTCTGTCGACCTGTCCCGACCCGGGAGCACGGATCAAATACCTGCTGTTTACCGCACTGTGGGGGAATAAATCCGATCTCAGCCAGCTTCGATTGAACAAAAGCGATGAGGGTATGAAAGCGTACAGGGAATCGACAATCATTGATGATACGGAGGATGTCGCGAAACTGTTCAACCGGCAATTGAAGCGGATCGACATCATCCTCGACAATGCAGGGGTGGAGCTATTCACCGATTTGCTTCTTGCAGATGAAATGATCTCCTCGGGACGGTGCAAACAAGTGGTGCTGCATTCCAAAGCCTTCCCAACCTTTGTTTCGGACGCGATCGAATCGGACGTCGCTTACCTGATCTATAATATGGAAAATTCTGAAAATCAATCGATTAAGCATATATTCCAAAGTATTGGTTCAAGCATGCATTCAGGGAGCATAACCAATAGAAGTCATCCGTTCTGGAACGCTCCGCTACATTTTTATGAGATGCCGGATGATTTAAAGCGCGAATTGAATGAATCCGATTTATTGATATTCAAAGGGGATGCAAATTACCGGAGAGTATTCGGTGACCGCCAGGTGCCCATAGATCTAGCCCCCGGTCGATTATCGGAATACCTTCCTTCGCGGTCGCTTTCCATACGTATCTTAAAATCTGAAATCCTGGTGGGTATGCCTGCTGAAAAGGCCCGGCAAATCTCAAACCGCGACCGGGAATGGCTGGTGAATGGGAACTATGGAATGATTCAAATGCTCAAAAGCAGCATTTCTTGCAGTCCGATTAAGAAGATTAAGAACGGCCGGCGGTTTAAGGACGGGTAGTTGATAAAGAACCATTCGATTGGTTGGAAGAGTATGATTTATACCGGAAATTCTTCGAATGGCCTGATTGCCGGCGGGCACGGGACAAGGTCAGACAAATAGAAGCTCGCGTCGGGCAGTCTGCCCGATGTTCAAATCCGAAGCTTTAAATCCGGGAGAACGCATCGGTCTGCCTCAGGACGGAAATGCTTCCGGGGGTAAACATTTAGAACTGGGCTTTTCCCCCGGGGAGTGTTGCTTCCCAGGCCTTTAGGCGACTTTCAAGCCTGTCGATCATTTCCGGATGAGCACCGGAAAGGTCTTTCATTTCCGTCAGATCATCGGCGAGATTATACAACGCCCATCCTTCGTTGTTTGTATTTACAATTTTCCAGTCGCCCTCGCGATACATTCTGAATTTGTCTTTGTATCCCGAAACAAATCTTTTGGGGACCGGTCTTTCCAAACCTTCAAAAACAGGTACGATGGAACTTCCGTGCAGTGGGAGGGACGGCGTACCATGCACCTGCTCCGGATAGGCGATGCCTGCCGCATCAAGTATGGTCGGATAGAGGTCGACCAGATGAGAAGGCTGATTGGTGATCCGGCTCGGAGCAATTTTGTCGGGCCAATGGGCTATAAAATGCGTGTGTGTCCCGCCTTCATGACCAAACTGTTTGAAATATCGGAAAGGCGTATTCCCTGCGTTGGCCCAGGCGGCGCTCAGGGTGCGGTAACCTGCCGGGTCCCCGGGTTCATGATCAAAATCCACATTGCTGTCGTACGGACAAGAGCCGTTGTCCGACAGATACATGATCAGGGTGTTATCCAATTGACCGGTTTTCTCAAGGTAATTTATTACCCGCCCGATATTATAATCCATGCGGTGAACCATGGCCGCAAAAACAGCCATTTCAAGATCCAGTTCTTCCTTTTCAGGGGTTGTTAAGGAATCCCATGGCCGATAAAGCGGGATAAGGGCCCTGCGCTCCCCGTCTCCCCGGGGATGTCCCCTGAATTTGTTAATGTTTGATGACGGCTTGCTCAATTTATATTTGGGATCCAGCATGTCCAATTCGATCATTTTTTCGTAGCGCCGTTGACGTATTGCGTCCCAGCCAATTAAGTATTTGCCTTTAAACTTTTCGATGTCTTCTTTCCTTGCCTGGAGCGGATAATGCGCCGCGCCGTACGGCAGATATAAGAAGAATGGAGCGGCTTTGTTTTTTCTTTGATCCAGTTTTTCCAGTGCGAAATCCGTAAAGGCGTCTGTTTTGAAAAAACTGTCGCCCGCATAAAAAAGATCCCGCGCATGAAGTGTATCCCCCTGCAAAATGAAGGGCCTTTGGAACGAGCTGTCCGGCGGAATGAAAAATTCGTTGCAGGCCCAGAACGTGTAAGATTCATGAAAGGCATTTTCGGCATAGGCGGATTTTGGGACCCATTTCATAAAATGCTCTTTACCGCTGTGAATCGTGTAATACCCTTCTTTCTTTAATAACTCACCTATGGATACGGACCGGTGATCGCCCGTATAGTGTCCCGTTAGCATCACGGATCTGGTGGTCTCACACTTGCTCATATTATAAAATTGCTTAAAGCGGATGCCCTGGTTCGCAAGCCTGTCCAGATTGGGCGTCGCAATCTCGCTCCCGAAACAGCCCAAATCCGAAAATCCGATATCATCGCCCATGATCAGGACAATGTTGGGTTGCTCATCAACCAATTTCTTTTCCGAATTGCAATAGGAAAGAATAAAGATCAAAGGGAAACAGATCAAAAATGCAATATGGGAATATCTCATAGGGTCTGTTGAAAAATGTAAAGCTAAAAATACAAAAAAATGCATGGTTTGTTATTCCTAACCAATATTTGGATCGGTCATGCTGTTGTTTTATCGCACATTATGCGTACCTTTGCGGAATTAATTGCGGATATTTTAATTCACTGCCGTAAGTTCACCTCGGAACCGTAGTCTTATCATCTCCTCAATTTCGTATTGGAGCAACACCGGCCGGAAAAGTGCCTGTAGAAAATCGATCATTTTTTTTCATTCCAATAAAAAACGGATCATAAATAATGTTTCGTGATATTCATTTAACAAATTCATATGTCATTTAAAAGATTCAACCTTAGTGAACCCATTCTAAAAGCGCTTCATGAAAAAGGTTATCATCAGCCAACACCGGTCCAGAAAGAGGCCATACCTCAAATCATTTCCCGAAAAGATATCATTGGCAGTGCCCAAACCGGTACGGGTAAAACGGCGGCTTTTTGTATTCCGATATTGCAATTGCTGCAACAAGGCAGACGCCGGAGAGGTATTAAGGCACTCATTCTTACTCCCACGCGTGAGCTGGCTGCCCAGGTCTGCGATAATCTTAATTTCTATGGCAAATATCTGCCCCTGCGCAATACGCAAATTTTTGGTGGAGTCTCTCAAAATGCGCAAGTGCAACAGATAAGGCAAGGTGTGGATATTCTGGTGGCAACCCCGGGACGGCTACTTGATTTGATGGGGCAGGGGATTATCAATCTCAAAAGCCTCGAGATCCTTGTGCTTGATGAAGCAGACCGAATGCTCGATATGGGCTTTATCCACGATATAAAGAAGGTCATCGCGGCTTCGCCGGCAAAACGGCAGGATATATTCTTTTCTGCCACGATGCCTAAAGGCGTGCAGAAATTGGTGATGTCAATAATGCGTAATCCGGTGAAGGTACATGTTGAAGGCACTTCCGATGCAAAGGCAGATATCCATCAATTTGTTTATCATGTGGAAAAGCGCAGTAAGCACGCACTATTAAAACATATCATTTCGGAAAAAGAAATGAAAAACGTGTTGGTATTTTCCCGTACCAAACACGGCGCCAATAGAATTGCAAAGAACCTTAACCGATCCGGAATAAAAGCAGAAGCAATTCATGGCGACAAATCCCAGCATGCGCGTCAGCGCGCCTTGCATAATTTCAAAATGAATTCAACGCGTGTGCTGGTCGCCACCGACATTGCCGCAAGAGGCATTGACATCAATAATCTGCCCTATGTGATCAACTTTGAATTGCCAGAAACGCCGGAAACGTATACACACCGTATCGGAAGAACGGGGAGGGCCGGAGCAACCGGATCGGCCTTTTCATTATGCGATGTGTCTGAACGAGGCTATTTGAAAAGGATCAACCGGAGGACTTCGAGAAAGCTGGCGACTGTCGAACACCCCTTTTGCCAAAGGATAACTGCGGATAAACAACTTCCGGTGCAGAAATCAAACCGTTAGCACGCGCAACAGGTCGTTGCGCATTTGGTTTGATACTAAGCAAAAAACAGGGGATTAAATTGTCAAATAGGGCCTTCTCCGATAGGTGCCCCCTGGATTACAGGAAGGTTTCGACAATCGTTAAACCGAAGGCCGCGGAGTTTGGATGGCCATACAGAAGCACACATGCACTTGTCCGGGCATTGAATGGTCATCTTCGACTGTCAGGACGGATATGCATTTGGGTTTGTTTTTCACAGATCGCACAAAAGATTTTTTAATGCATTGTTTTAAAACAAATTTATGCTACATTCGTACAACATACCAAACGGTCGGTTTTTTTATGAATGAAATACAGGATAACAAACATCATATATTGGCGACGGCCTTCAAGCTTTTCTTTCAAAAGGGGTATAAAGAAGTTACGATGAGTGAGCTTGTAAAGGAAAGCGGACTATCCAAAGGCGCGTTTTATCATTATTTCAGCAGCAAAGAGGAATTGTACAATCACTCGATGGAGATGTTTATGAGCCATTATTTATCTAATTTCTCGATCGATTACGATGAATCTCAAACGCTGAGAAATAACTTAAAAAGACTTTATAATCAGTTTTCCCCAATTACGGATCAAATGAATACCTCGACCCAGGAAGCGGCAGAGGCCTTAAGTAATTATTTGATTTTTCTTCAAAACCTAATGCGCAAGGAAGCGTGGAGGACAAAAATGGAGGTGTATAACAGGAATTTTACCGATGAGTTTACCAGGTGGATCAAATTGGCCCAGACAAGGGGTGAGATCATGAAAGCGCTGGACCCGCTTTTATTGGCGAAACATTTTACAAGCTTAATGAAGGGCGTTGGCGTCTTGCATACTTTTGTCGATAGCAGTGAACCGGTGCAGGTGACCTTTGGAAAGCTGGTGGATCAGTTTTTCGACGTAATAGAAATCAAAGATTAACATGTGTGCAATGAAAAATAGTTGAAATATTTTCGATCGTACACAACTTGTTTTTTTCCAATACGTACAGTATATTGACTGACCGTTCAGTCATAAAAAATATGAGCCCCAGAAGTCAGAAACAAATTGAGCAGATAAGATCACAAAGCATCAAAAAGATTCTTGATGCTGCCTTCGAACTCATAGCAAAGCATGGCTATGAGGCAACCAGTATTTCACAGATTGCAAAGTCCGCAGGTGTATCTAAAGGGCTGATGTACAATTATTTTGACAGCAAGGAAGATCTCCTGAAGGAGCTTATAAATAATGCATTAGCCGAAGGTGACAGGCTAATGAAAGAGGCCATATCCGCGGATCCTTCCGAAACCTTAAAGAATATCTTTGTATGGTTTTTCAATGAATTGAGGAAGCACCCTAAACAATGGAGACTAATCACTGAGCTGATGTTGAAAATCGACAAGTTTGAATTTGTGTCGGAGGTTGCGAAAAGAAAAATGGGGGACTACGTGGTTTTCATTGCCGGGCTTCTGGAGGAGATCGGATTTCCGAACCCAAAAGAGGAAGCACAATTAATTTCGGGACTTTTTGACGGCATTGGAATACAATACCTGGTAGTACATCAGGACTACCCATTGGATGAAATGGAGACATATCTAATTAATAAATACTGTAATTACTAAAGCAGACGGCTGATTATGAAAAAAAGAAAAATTGATTTTTTGTTAGACAACTTGCTGAAAAGGACAGCGGGAAAATTGCTCTTGTGTTTTGGATTCTGGGTGGTACCGGTTCTGGTACAAGGGCAAAATGCCAAAGAGATCGTGATGAGGATGGATAAAAAATGGCGGGGAGACTACGTGACGCAGGAAATGACCATGACGATCATAAGGCCGACCTGGCAGCGCAGCATTTCCATGAAAACCTGGGGCAGAGGAATGGATTATTCCATGGTCTATATTACTGCTCCGGCAAAGGAAAAGGGCCAGGTTTTTATGAAACGGAACAAAGAGATGTGGAACTGGGTGCCCTCAATCGACCGCATGATCAAATTGCCCCCCTCTATGATGATGCAGTCCTGGATGGGGTCCGATTTTACCAATGACGACCTGATCCGGGAATCGTCGGTGGTGCGTGATTATGTGCATTCGATCATAGGAGCGGAAGAAATACTCGGACGGATGTGTTATAAGATCAAATTGATCCCGAAACAGGAAGCCGCTGTCGTCTGGGGAAAGGTTATACTGTGGATCACAAAGGAAGACGATCTGCAATTGAAAATTGAATTTTACGACGAGGATGAATATCTCGTAAATACCCAGTTATTGTCCGATATCAGGGAAATGGGAGGCAGGGTGATCCCGTGTAAACTCGAAATGATCCCTGCCGATGAGGAAGGTAAAAAAACGGTGATTGACATCACTTCCGCCGATTATAGGACCGAGGTGAAAGAATCCTTTTTTTCTCAGCAGAATATGAAACGGATCAGGTAAAAACCCATGGGAGCCAAGGCTGTTATAGAGCATGTCCGCGAAGAACGGAAAATGTCGACTTCATTCAAGAATAAGCTTTAGCCCATCTGTTTTTATCTATTATCTTTTTTTAAACACAATAACATGAAATCTAATATTCTATTGGCGTGGCGAAACTTGTGGCGAAACAAACGCAGAACGCTCATCACGGTAGCCTCCGTATTTTTTGGTGTATTGCTGTCTACTTTGATGACCTCAATGCAGGAAGGCTCTTACAGCTCCATGATCGACAATATCGTCAAATTTTATTCGGGCTACATCCAGATTCAGCACGAAGCGTACTGGGACAATAAAACGATTAACAACACGATGACGCCAACCGGTGAGTTGTTTGAATTAGCCTCATCCGTTCGGGAAGTTACGCATACGACCACAAGGCTTGAGTCTTTTGCGCTCGCTTCATCGGAAACACTGACCAGGGGATCGCTGGTCATTGGGATTGATCCCGATAAAGAAAACAAGATCACCGAATTGACCAAATGGGTGATAGACGGGACGTATTTCCGGCCCGGGGATGACGGGGTCTTGATTGGATCCGAATTGGCAAGGTACCTGAAAATCGAGGTTGGAGATACCCTGGTCATGATTGGCGCCGGCTATCACGGGGTGAGTGCTGCGGGCAAATATCCGGTACGCGGAATATTGAAGTTTCCGAATCCCGAGTTAAACAAGCAAACGGTTTACATGGAGCTCTCCAATTGTCAGAACTTTTTCTCGGCAGAAAATCTTGTCTCTTCCATGATCATTATGGTAGACGATCAGTATGATCTGAAACCTGCAATGAAGGAATTAAAAGCCCAGGTCAAATCCCCGTATACGGTAATGTCCTGGGATGAAATGCATCCGGAACTGCTTCAGATGGTGGAAGGAGACCGGGCCGGCGGCACGGTGATAAAAGCAATTCTCTACATCCTGATCGGCTTCGGGATATTTGGCACCGTAATGATGATGGTGGCCGAGCGCACCCGCGAAATGGGAGTGATGGTAGCGATCGGTATGCAGAAGATCAAGTTGGCCGGAATTCTATTTTTTGAGACGGTATTCATCGGTTTGATCGGCGTTCTGGCAGGGTTTGCCGGAAGCATCCCCCTGATTACCTGGTTCTACACTAATCCGGTAAAACTTTCGGGGAACGTTGCCGACACCATGATCGAAATGGGACTTGATCCCTACATGTATTTTTCCTGGTTGCCCTCGGTGTTTTACAACCAGGTGATTACGGTATTTGTTATGACGGCAATTGTCGCAATATACCCGCTGTTTATGGCGGTCCGGCTAAAAGTCCATTTGGCGCTGAGAGCCTAATTATAAAAGAACCAAGTTAAAATTTTAATTATAAGAACATGATCGTTTCACTATCCTGGAGAAATGTCTGGCGCAATAAACTTCGAAGCTCGGTGATCATTGTGGCCACTACCTTGGGTATATGCGCCGGAATTTTTTCAGCGGCATTTTATCAGGGCATGGCCGATCAAAGAATTGAAAAAGCGATTAGAACGGAGCTTTCTCATATTCAGGTCCACCGCAAAGAATTTCGAAATTCGAATGAAATTAAGGATTATATTTCCGACGCTGACAAGCTCAACCGGAAGATAAGTCAGATCGACGGAGTAGTCGGTGTGAGCAACAGGCTGGTGATTTTTTCTATGGTCTCTTCGGCAGAGACCGGATCCGGGGTAAAAATCGTCGGTATCGATCCGGAAAAGGAAAAACTCACTACAAATATCCACCAAAAGCTGAAGGAGGGAAGTTACTTTGAAGAAAAGCGCAGGAACCAGGTGCTGATCGGCGAAAAGCTGGCTGAAAAGCTAAAGGTAAAACTGAATTCAAAGGTTGTGATTACGCTGCTCGATGTGGATAACAACATTACTTACGGTGCATTTCGCGTCGTAGGGATTTTTAACACGGTAAATAATGCTTTTGACGAGGCGAATATATTTGTCAGACATAACGATCTTTCAAAGTTGATCGATCTGCCTCCGGATGCATGCCACGAAATCGCTATTTATGTTTCGGACAACGATCGCGTAGAATCCGTAAAGGCCCGGGTTGAGCAAATTGCCGGTGATCTGGAAGTGATGTCATGGCTGAATCTGAGCCCTGAGATGAGCTATTTGAATGAAGCCATGGACCTGTTCATGTACATCTTTATTATCATCATCCTTCTCGCATTGCTTTTTGGGATTATCAATACCATGCTCATGGTCGTATTGGAGCGTGTAAAGGAGATCGGGATGCTCATGGCAGTTGGCATGAACAAGATACGGATTTTCCTGATGATCTTGCTGGAAACCGTCTTTCTTTCCTTAACCGGAGGTGCAATCGGTGTAGCTGCCGGAACGATGCTGTCGAACTATTTCGAAACGCGCCCCATAAATCTGGCGGCCTGGGCCGATGCGTACACGGACCTTGGATACGATCCGTTTGTTTATACGAGCCTGAACGTCGAATTGCTGATAAATGTAACGGTAATGGTCCTGGTGACCGGTGTGTTGGCATCCCTGTACCCGGCGTACAAGGCCCTCAGACAGGATCCTTCGGATGCACTTAGAACGGAATAAATAACATAAAAACAATTGGAATAATGAGTATCATTAAAATAAATAATCTTTTCAAAATATACGATGGCTCTCAGATAGAGGTCAAAGCGGTCAATGGCGTTGACATCACATTTGAAGAGGGGGAATTTACAGCAATCGTAGGGCCCTCCGGCTCGGGAAAAACAACTTTTCTGAATCTCCTTGGAGGTCTTGACCGTCCGACTTCAGGAGATGTCATTGTAGATAATGTAAACGTCTGGGGACTCAGCGGAAGAAAGCTTATCGATTTCAGGCTCCACAATATCGGTTTCGTATTCCAGGCCTACAACCTCATCCCCGTCTTGACGGCCAAAGAAAATGTGGAGTTTATCATGGAATTGCAGGGGAGGTCGAAGCAGGAGCGGTTTGAGCGCACGAAATCGTTGCTGGAAGCTGTTGGATTAGGCGACCGGTTAGACAGCCGTCCAAACAAGCTGTCCGGCGGTCAGCAGCAGCGCGTGGCCGTAGCCCGCGCTTTGGCCTCGAAGCCGAAATTTATTCTTGCCGACGAACCGACGGCAAACCTGGACTCCAGGTCGACCGAGACGCTTCTGGATATCATGGAGACGCTGAACAGGGAAGAGAACATCACCTTCATTTTTTCGACCCACGATGCGAGGGTAATGAACAAGGCAAGGCGGATAGTTACCATGGAAGATGGAAAGATCCTGAGCGACGTGCACGTGTAACGGTCCTTTCTGGAACAAATGAAAATGATGCCAAATATATTTTTTAAGCTTCCGTCCAGGATGAAACGACTGACATGCATTGTCTTGGTGCTCAGCCATATTTCGTTTGCACAGGATGGCGGTGATTTCGATTTTAAGGGATATCTGAAATATCTTTCTTCAGCCAACTTCCAGGATGTGGATGAGCCCTGGATCACGGACCAGCTTTTGCATAATCGACTGGAATTCAGGTATTACCCAAACGAAAAATGGACGTTTGACCTCGAAATGCGGAACAGGCTGTTTTTCGGGCAGCAGGTTACGCTGCTGAGCAGCATCGATACCCTGGATTATCCGGGCTTCATTGAAGATGATGGCGGTTTTTTTGACCTGTCCCACAATTGGGCATCCGGCAAATCCTATATTTTAAATACAACGATCGACCGGTTTTTCGCGGATTATGCGGCCGGCAACTGGCAGGTACGCGCCGGAAGGCACAGGATCAACTGGGGGCAAAACCTCGTCTGGAACCCAAACGATGTTTTCAACGCCTACTCGTATTTTGATTTTGACTACGAAGAACGGCCGGGCACGGACGCGGTGCGACTGCAGTATTTTACCGGATTTACCTCCGCTGCGGAATTTGTATATCAGCTTGGAGATCATATCGATGAAATGTCGTTTACCGGTCTGTACAAATTCAGCAAGTGGAATTATGATTTTCAGTTTCTCGGAGGACTGGTGAAGCGGGATCTGGTGATTGGAACAGGATGGTCGGGAGATATAGAAGGCGGCGGATTTCGCGGTGAATTTACCTATTTTCATGATAAGGACAGCCTGAGTGATCCCGTAGGTCAGTTGGTCGCCTCGATCTCCGGGGACTATACGTTTCCAAGCAGTCTGTACCTGCATGGATCGGTGATATACAACAGCAAGGGAGCCACGGAAAAAACAGGCGGAATTAATCCGAATGTGCTGACGGAGACCTCTGCTAAAAATCTTACGCTGGCCCGAATGAATCTATTCGGGCAGATATCTTATCAAATATCGCCCTTATGGCGGGGAGACCTTGCTTCGATCCTGAATCCCTATGACGGATCATTCTTTGTGGGCCCCGGCGCCAGCTATTCGCTGGCCGATAATATGGAACTGCTCTTTTTCGGGCAGTTCTTTGGCGGTGATGAGGGGACGGAGTACGGCGGAATAGGGAAGCTGTTTTATTTCAGATTGAAGTGGGCGTTTTAAGGAGCTTCAGGATTGTCGCTCCGATATTAATCGCCAACACATAGGAGCCATACGGATGGGCAGGAATTATATGGAATCCATGGAAAGATCAAATGGATATGCTCGTGCGGTAGTTCAGGTTTATCCGTATGGTTTTATCGGGCTTGCCTCAAGCCCGTATCCAATTCGTATTAAATCATCAAATTATTAGCTATTTTAGGCGAATCAAAAACTTTATTTGGTTGTCTGAATATCGAAACATCCTTATTGTGATAAATCCGGCGGCGGGGAAATCTTCCTATGAGAAAAGACTATCCTTACTGGAACAAAGACTGACGGAAGAGGGAATAAATCGCGAAAAGTTTTTCACGGAACAAGAGGCATCCGGCAAACTCAAATCATTGATCAAAAATACCAAAACCATCAGCGATGTCTTCGTGATGGGAGGAGACGGGACCTTGAATTATGTGGTCAATGAGATCCGGGAATTGAACTTGCCGGTAAGTATTGTAAGTAACGGAACGGGAAACGATTCCGTAAAGTCGCTCCACGGAGAAATGAATTTTGAGCGGCAGGTGGACATCGCTGTTCGCGGACGCGTCAAGGCGTTTGATCTTGGAAAATGCAACGGGCGTTATTTTGTGAATGGCGTGGGGATCGGCTTTGACGGAGCGGTTGTCCGGGAAATGGTGAAGCGCGGGAATAAGCAAGGCCGGCACATCGATTACCTGCTGACCGTTTTGCGCATCGTGGCCGGATTTAAAGAGCGGGAGCTCCGGTTTACCCTGGATGGAAAATCATTCGGTAAAAAGATCCTTCTTATGACCATTTCGAACGGGACAACTTTTGGCGGGGGATTTATCATCAACCCATTTGCAAAAGCAAATGACGGCAAGCTGGATGTTTGCATTTTTAATGAGGTTGGTCTGCTGAAACGATTCTGGCACTTGCCAAAGCTGAAAAACGGCACACATCATAAGATCAGGGAAACGGAATTCCACCTGGCAAATAAAGTCGAAATTGAAGCTACCGATGAATTGGTCGCGCATTTGGACGGCGAATTCATCGGTCATCCGCCATTTCGAATAAGCATCGAAAAAGATGCGCTTCAGGTCAGGACGCCGGCTTAGATTTTTTCAACAGCTTTAGATAGATCACTAAGCCGGCAGTAAATACGGCTATGGATATAAATTGGGAATTCGACAGGATATCTTCGATTATAAATCCACGATCCAGGTCTCCTCTGAACATTTCGAGTATGGACCTGGCGATCGCGTACAGCATAAGATACAACATAAACAGTTGCCCGTCGAATTGTTTTCTTGTGCTCATAAAAATGATTACCGCCAGAATTGAAAAAATTGCCAGCGAACTATAGAGTTGTATGGGATGCAGGGGGGTATGCAATGGCTCGGCCACACAGGAGGCGTGCGTGAAAGTAACCGAAAACAAGCCCTCGTGAGGCTTGCCGTAACAGCATCCGGCCATAAAACATCCTATTCTTCCGAAACCGTGCACAATACAGGTTGTCCCTGCCATGATATCCAGCATCGGCAGCACGGGAAGGTGGTGAATCCTGAAAAAAACGAGCATGGTCGGGATGGCAAACAGGAGGGAGCCATAAAATACGAAACCGGAATTAAACCCCTCAATAAGCCTGGACGGCTCACTGAGATAGAGTTTTGGGTTTTCAAAGATTATGAATAATTTACCGCCGATTACAGAGGCGATAATGATCAGAACGATCAGCGTCCGGATGGTTTCGGTGCTTATCCCAAACTGCCTTTTTGACTGGTAGGCGGTATACAAATATCCTGCAATGGCGCCGCATGCGATAAAAAATCCGTATGAATAAACGGTTATCGTGTCCGGCAGCAGGCTTTGTAAAAATCCGGGTGTCCGTATCTCGAAAAATATGGGATGCATTTATTTATACTTTTGACATGGTGAGATGGCAGGGAACGATAAAACTCAATCTTCCGGCAATGTTGGCTGTACATTTCAACACATCCGTATAACCATTTGAATTTTCGGCCACGGGATGTCGGTTCGTACTGAATATTAGCCAAAGATCATCGAGCACAATCCGGTAGTTGGAAAATGAATTGAACGCAACGGCGATAAGGGACAACGTTCCAAAAACGACCAATACATATAATAGAACATTTTTTCCAAGCCTCGCCAGCATGTTTTGCTCAGACGAGTCCTTATTTCCGCTCTTAAACAGGCCAAAAGCAAAAACGAAGAGCAGAAGGGTCGACCCTCCTCCGGCAGAAAATGCCCCTGCGCCCAAAAAGGATGCAATTCCCTGCAAGTAACCGAACGATCCCTGAAACAGGCTGTATCCAAAACCCCTGGAACCTGAGATCTCAAAGGCGCCGGCTATGACCGATTCGACAATGTTCATATCTTTCGCGGAAGAATTGGATTCCTGAAGATAGAAGAGGCCGGTAAAAGAAAGAAGTAAGACGGCCGATCCGTACACCGAGAGTTTGGTGATCCCGGACCAATCAATTTCCGGATGATGCAATCTTAAACGCAATTTTTTGGGCGATAACAGTTCGTCGAGCACAAATATACCCAATCCGCCCAATACACTTCCGCCGATTACTCCGATTTGAACGACATAGCTTCGTTGAAGAGCAACAGGATCCAACAAACTGTCGATCAGGGGAAGCCCGGCATGATTAAATGAATTGACCGCCAAAGTGATTGCGGCGAGTATTTTGTTCGCATAATCGGCATGGGCAATTTCGACGGGAATGGCGTAAAAGAAAAAGAGCGCAAGGCCAAACTCCGCCAGGAGAGATACTTTAAAGGTTAAAAGCAGCGCACTGCCGAGCGTATAATCCGGTCCATTTTTGCCGGTCAATTGCCAATAACATTTTAATAGCCAGGTCAATACCAGAATACCGGCTATTTGAGTGATGAGCAACGATGAAAAGTGGTAAAAAGCGGATATGTCTGCCATGGATACATCCTTAAATCCCGTCAAAGATGCTTGTGCCACGGAAACTGAAAGCATTCCGGTAAACGGCAGGGCGAATTGTTCTTGAAAAAATACCAGGTTTAAAATCAGGGCGATTGCGATTAATCCGGAATAAAGAATAAAAAAGCCAAAGAGGAGCTTTTTTGCCATTACCAAAGATTGTGTTTTTTCGCTTCCCGGAGCAATTGATCCTTATCGACGCTGACCACCCCCAGATGTTCGCAGACAAGACCTCCCGCAAGATTGGAAAGCTCCGCAATGAATTTGTCCGGCAATCCGAGCGCCAGGCAGAGCGAAGCCGTGCTGATGACCGTATCACCGGCTCCCGAAACATCCGATATGGATCTTACATGTGCCGGAATAAAATGCTGGTGCTCATTTGATGAAATGTAGACGCCGAATTCCGACCGGGTAATAAAAACTTTATCAATTTCCATCTTATCCCTCAATGTTCCGGAGGCTTTTGAAATGGCAATTTCGTCTTCATTTTTGAAATCAAGTTTTAAACCTTCCCGGATCTCCTTCAGGTTTGGCTTAAACAGGGTCACATTTCCATAACTTAAGAAGTTCTCCTTTTTCGGATCAACTGCCGTGGGAATGTTTTTGGAGTTTGCCAAATCGACGACTGTCGTAATCAGTTTTTTATCCAGAACGCCTTTATCGTAGTCTTCGAATATCACTACGTCCGCCTCGTCGATCAGTTTGTAAACTTTATTCAAAAGTTCATCGCGATCGTCCGGGCTGAGCGGTTTTGTAGTTTCCCGGTCGATCCGCAGCAACTGTTGGGAGCTGGAGAGCATACGCTCCTTCACGGTGGTCATGCGATCGTCGCTTTGCACCATACCCCGGGGATCCATTTTCCGCGTATCCATCAATCCGAGCAGCGCATCTCCGTCGTGGTCGGTGCCCACCACCGAGCAGAGCAACGGTGTGGCGCCAAGCGCGGCGATATTTTTGGCGACATTGGCGGCCCCTCCGAGCCGGGTCTCTTTATTTGTGATTGAAATTACCGGAACCGGAGCTTCGGGTGAAATTCGTTCCACCTTGCCCCAGATATAGGAATCGATCATTACATCTCCGATGATCAGGGCCTTAAGCCCTGAGAACTTATCGAAGATTTCCTCTAATGAATTCAAATTGTGCTATTTAAGTTCGGCAAGCGCTTCCTTCATTTTCCGGAGCGCTGTTTTAAGGTCTTCATCCGATGCGGCATAAGACAACCTGATGCAATTCGGAGCGCCGAATGCAGCGCCGCTCACCGTAGAAACATGCGCTTTGCTCAAAATATACAATGCGAGATCGTTTGCATCATTTACCTTTGTCTCACCGTCGGATTTTCCGAAGAAATTGCTCATATCGGGGAATACGTAAAACGCCCCCTGCGGTTCATTGGCTTTTACTCCCGGGATATCTGCCAGGAGGTCCAGCACCAATTGCCTTCTTCGTCGGTACGCGGCCGCCATTTCTTTGGTGGGGCCCATCTCCCCGGTCACTGCGGCGATGGCAGCCCGCTGAGCTATGGAGCAAATGCCCGAAGTAGTCT
This sequence comes from Cytophagales bacterium, assembly GCA_022360055.1. Lineage (GTDB taxonomy): Bacteria > Bacteroidota > Bacteroidia > Cytophagales > Cyclobacteriaceae > JAAUQL01. The sequence continues at coordinate 43,865 of JAKSDO010000271.1, forward strand.
GACCCTGGAGTTTGTTTACGGCCTTCACCAGCCATTCCGGAGCGCATATGTATCCCACACGCCAGCCGGTCATGGCATGTCCCTTGGAAAACCCGTTTACCGTCACCGTGCGCTCCTGCATGCCCGGAAACGAAGCAATGCTTTCATGCCTGCCGCTGAAATTGATATACTCATAAATCTCATCGGCGATCACCATGATATTTTCATGCTTCAGCACCACTTCGGCGATGGCCTCCAGTTCGGCTTTGCTGAATACCGCTCCGCTTGGATTGCACGGAGACGAATAAATAATGGCTTTGGTCTTATCGGTAATGGCAGCTTCAAGCTGAGCTGCAGAAGCTTTAAAATCCTGTTCGATTCCTCCTTCGATGACTACGGGTACGCCTTCGGCCAGTTTCACCATATCAACATAGCTCACCCAATACGGAGCATAAATGATGACCTCGTCACCCGGATTAAGCAAGGCCAGGAAGACATTGGATATCGAATGCTTGGCCCCTCCGGAAACAAGGATATTTGCATCGGAACACGAAATGCCGTTTTCCTTTTTCAGCTTTTCGGCAATCCCTTTTCTCAGCTCCGGATACCCCGGGACCGGAGGATATGAAAAATATAACCCTTCATCAATCGCCTGTTTGGCGGCATCCTGCACGTGTTTCGGTGTCTTGAAATCCGGTTCTCCAAGACTTAAGCTTATAACATTAATTCCTCGGGATTTGAATTCCCTCGCCTTCTGTGCCATGGCAATCGTTGCAGACTCGGCAAGTGCATTGATGCGATTTGATAGGTTCTTCATTTTTAATTTTATTTTAAAAGCTATTAATCCGGCCGCAAAATTAAAAAGAATTGTCTATCCGGCTTATCAAACTTGAGAAATATTACAAAAAAACTATGCAGGTCATAAAGTTATTTGACCATTCGTCTTAACATATGCATTAAAATCCCCTCATTTGAGTTATTTTAATAGATGGTTTGATCCCAATGATTGTGAATATTATCCGGTTATGCATTAATTTTACCTGAGAATAACAGTTGAACGTTTCATGAAACTACCCCTCGCTATATTCCTTTCGGCGCTGCTTTCGATTCCCGTATTTGGCACGGTACCGGATATCTATAAAGCATATGGGGGTCTGGAGATCCTTGGCGGCAAACTGAAAGTCGATTCGTTGACCGTCGCAAAACTTTTGGATTCCGCTAAAATATCGTATGATGCCAACAATTTTGTCAGGGCCGTAGATTACGCCGAAAGTTCATTTGAGCTTTCCAAAATATTTCCGGATTCTGATTTTGCCGTGCAGAGTGTGTTGATATTGGCCCGGTCCCACAAAGAGATGCACTTGTTGAACAATGATCAGCAATCCTTTAACTCAACGCTCAAATATTATTTAAAGGCGATCACTGCGCTGGAATCTGCAGAATCAAAATTACTTCTGCCCAAGATCTACAAGGAATACGGTGATTTTTATTTTGAGCTCGATTTGGTTGATCTGACCATAAAGAATTATACCAAGGCGTATGCACTCGTAAGCGCCGGCAGTGATTACGGGTTTCAAAAAGAGCTGCTCACAAACCTGGCGGAACTAAACAGCGCTTTGTCGAATTACAAAACTGCCGTTGAGCATTACTCCCGGCTTATTGAGATTCACAAACAATCGAACAGCAAAAGCGAGGAAATCGAAGTATTGAAAATTCTGTGTGATCTATACCGGGTTGCGAATGATTTTGACCGGGCAATTACCGCCGCAAAACATGCCTTGCACTATTATCAAAGTATAAATGATGTTGATAATCAGATTACCTATCACAGTTTGATCGGTGAGATCAGTTACGAGGCGGGGAATAACGACCAGGCGGACAAAGCTTTTAAAAGCTATTTTAACCTGGTCAAGAAGGATCAGAAATATCTCGATATGGAGATCCGGTCGCTCAGGTACATTAAAAACCTGATCACCGAAGGAGATATATATATGTGGAGTACGGACCATGGATTCTGGAGTGATTACAGCACGGCCATCAGGTTTTATAACAGAGCCCAGAAGCATACGGATTTCCGGAAACACCCGGATCTCGCGTGCAAGATCTTAAACAGGACCGGCGCTATTTATTTTAAGGAAAAAGATTTTAAAACGTGCATCACCTACTTCGACCTGGCCCTGTATTATGCCAATAGAGAAGGGAACCTGAATCATATCAGCGAAAATCACATTATGCTGGCGCGCGCCTTTGACGCGATCGAACAGTGGGAAGACGCATCCAGACATTATGAGTTGCACGCCGCCTATAAAGACTCGATCATTCAGGCCTCCAATCTTGAAAGACAGAAATTGGAAGAAATATCCAAGGTAAATGAAAAGGAATACCTGCGGGTAGAGCAAACCCTGGATCTGATCGAAGCCAGGGAACGGCAGGAGCTTGCTTTTGCCGAGAAGGAGCTCAGAAACATTGCCCTGGAAAATGAACTGGAACTTTTCCGGCAGGATGTTGCTTTGAAAGAAATGCAAATTCAAAACCGGAAGCTCGCCGAGGATAGCGCTGTTCGCAATTATCAACTGGCCAGGGAGCAACTCATGAATGAGCGGAATGCGCAAAAGATTGAGGATTTAAACTCCGAACGGGAAAAACAGGACCTTAGACTTAAAAACTGGGAGGCCATCCAAAAAAACGAACGGCAGCAAATGAAAATCCTGGAACAGGAAAATACGCTTGCCCGTTCAAGACAGGCGTATTACATTCTTTCGATCATTCTGATAAGCCTCGTTTTGGTGTTTATTGTCGTGGTTTATCTTCAAAAACGAAAAGCCAACAAAAAGCTTCAGGTTCAAAATGAAAAGATCGAGATGCAATCGGATAAACTGAAAGAAGCTTATAAAAACCTTGAATTGCTGAGCACCATCGGACGTGATATCACTTCGTCCCTGATCATTGAGGAAATCATTGAGACCGTTTATGAAAACCTGAATACCCTGATGAACGCTTCGGTTTTAGGCATCGGCGTGTTCGAAAAGACCGAGAACAGGTTGTATTTTCCGGGCGTCAGGGAACGGGACCAGCGCCTCAACAACATATATGTCGATCTTGATGAAAATAAGACGCTTGCCGGGTTTTGTTTCAATAAGCAGCGCGAAATCATCATAGACAACTATTTTGAGACCTATTCCGACTATATTCAACCGGACCGGGCGCCCGTGCATGGCGATGGCAACTCCACTTCGATCGTGTACCTGCCGTTAACGATCTCCGACAAACGCCTCGGGGTCTTAACCGTTCAAAGTTTTGAGGAGAACGCCTTTAACGAATACCACATAAATATTATCCGGAATATTGCCATCTATACCAAAATAGCTTTGGAAAATGCGAACGTTTACCGGGAATTGGCCATTCAGTCCGACAATCTTCGAAAAGCGAATATAAACATAGGCGAGCAAAACAGGCTGATAGAAGAGCAATGCCAGCAGCTTCTGAGCATTAACGAGGAAAAGAACAACCTGATGAAGATACTCGCTCACGACCTGAGGAATCCGCTCGCCACGGCGATGAGCATGACGGAATTGGTGCGATTTGAAAAAGGGAATTTGTCCGTGGAGCAATATCATGCAAGTGAAATCATCTGGCGGGGTTTGAACCGGATGAACGATATGATCCGGAAGATTCTGGATATAAAGGCCGCCGAATCGCAACGGGTAAACCTTGACATGGACATCCTTGACGTGAATGAACTGATAGGGCCGCTGGAAAAACTCTTCAAAATTAAAGCCGAAAGTAAGAGGATCAAACTGAATTTTTTCGCCGGGGAAGAGGATTCCACGATCAAGGCCGATCGCCACTATGTAATGCAAATCATGGAGAATCTTATTTCCAACGCCATTAAATTCTCGAAACCCGATAAAAACGTCGATGTGCGTATTGAAGACAAGGGCCGTGTAATAAGGTTGTCTGTCCGGGACGAAGGCCCGGGAATCCCCAAGAATGAGTTGTCGGGATTGTTTAAAAAATATCACAGGCTTTCTCCGAAACCTACCGGCGGAGAGCAATCGATCGGCCTCGGCCTGTCCATAGTAAAGAAATACGTAGAGGTCATGGAGGGCAAAGTATGGTGTGAAAGCAATGTTGGAAAGGGGTCCGAATTTAATGTAGAGTTCAGAAAAGCTGCTGTGCCGGTGTCCTGATCAATGTATCTTGGCATCAATCCCCGCCTCGCAAATAGAGTCTTTCATCGGTCTCAATTCGTCGAACGTCCCCTTCTTTACCGAACACTTGCCCTTGTAATGAATGATCCAGGTACATTGTTCCGCCTGCTCCACCGAATGCCTGCAAACTTTTACCAGCGTATTGGTCACGTGCTCAAACGTGTTGAAATCGTCGTTGTAGACGACAAGATCTTTCAAGTCTTCGGTGATGACTTCCTCAAGTACCGCAAAATCCTCTTTTTCTTTATAACTAAAATTCATCTTAACGGAATTTGTACAAAATTAAAAAAAATTATTCATTTTTGATTTCAATCGGATGATCATATGACACCACTTTTAGTATTTTCCGTAATCTCGGTCTATTTTGTAATTCTCCTGGTCGTGGCAAAATTTACTTCGGAGAAAGCTACTACGGAAGTATTTTTTACGGCAAAGCGACAATCTCCCTGGTTCGTCGTCGCCTTTGGCATGATCGGGGCTTCGCTTTCCGGGATTACATTTATTTCCGTGCCCGGCGAGGTCGGCAACAGCGGCTTTGAATATTTTCAGATGGTACTGGGCTATTTGTTGGGATACCTCGTCATCGGCGGCGTATTGATGCCGCTGTATTACCGGCTAAACCTGGTGTCCATTTACACTTATCTGGAAAAAAGATTTGGCTTCTGGGCGTATAAATCGGGCGCTTTCTTCTTTCTGCTGTCCAGAACCATTGGCGCCTCCTTTCGTTTGTTTTTAGTGGCCGGCGTATTGCAGATGGCCATATTCAGGGATTGGGGCATCCCGTTCTGGATTACCGTGCTCATCACAATTGTTCTGATCTGGGTGTATACATTCAGGGGTGGAATTAAAACCATCGTTTGGACAGATACGATGCAAACGCTGTTCATGCTTCTCGCGGTATTGGTGAGCATGCTTATCATTCTTAACTCCCTGGACATTAAGCTTGTGGATCTGCCGGGCGTGATCGTTTCCGGCGACAAAGCCAATGTGTTTGTCTGGGAATGGAAGGAAAAAAGGAATTTCTTCAAGCAGTTTTTTGCCGGCGCCTTCATAACCATTGTGATGACCGGGTTGGACCAGGATATGATGCAGAAAAACCTTACCTGTAAAAACATCGGGGAAGCGCAGAAAAATATGTTCTGGTTCAGCATAATTCTAGTGATCGCCAACCTGTTGTTTTTATCGCTCGGGGCCTTGCTGTACATCTATTCGGAGCAAAACGGCATTACAATCCCGGAAAAAAGCGATGACCTGTTCCCGTTTCTGGCATTGAATCACTTCAATACCCTCGCAGGGGTCCTTTTTGTACTCGGCATTACGGCCGCAGCATATTCAAGTGCCGATTCGGCGTTGACCTCGCTTACCACCTCGTTTTGCATCGATTTTCTGAAATTCGGAGATCAGCCGGAAAGCTATAAGAAACAGACGAGGATCAAGGTGCATGTCGGCTTTTCGGCGCTGATATTTTTGGTAATTATGATCTTCAGAGCGATCAATGACGAAAGCGTTATAAATTCCCTCTTTATTGCGGCGGGTTATACCTATGGCCCCCTGTTGGGATTGTATGGATTTGGAATGTTTACAAAGCTGTACGTAAGGGACCGCTGGATACCGCTGATCTGCATTGCGTCGCCGTTGCTGTCTTATATCTTCAACCTGAACTCGGAAGCATGGTTTCAGGGCTATAAATTCGGATTTGAGATCTTAATTCTCAATGGATTGTTTACCTTCCTCGGATTGCTCCTGGTTTCAAAGCGCCATGCTCAGCCCTCATAATGCCTCTGAACCATACGGGCTCCGGTCAATGTCCGTTTTGCCGGTTGTCGGCTTCAAATTCCTGAACAGCGGATTCGAACCGATCAGGTTTTGACCGGGGCTGATCCAGCGCGGGAGCGATGAGACGACCGCAAACCGAAAATACCTGAATTTCATCGTTCGTGTGAAGACGTAAAAAGAGTTTGACCAATAATCCCGATATTCATCCATTTAAAGAAATTTTGAATAAAAATCTCAGGTTTTTTCGTACCTTTTAATGCAAGGTACTGGTTAATAAAAAATAATCTTATGGCAAATCAAGTAAATGTAGATCAGCACAAAAAAATATTGGGAACATTATATGTCGTATTCGGCTCGTTGAATCTTGTAGCCGTACTGATGGTCGCTTTGATCTCCTCGGCGGTGATCCCGATTCACGTCGACGATTTTGAAGTATTACTGGCAGTGAAAATTGTAAAGTACGCCGTCATCACCCTGACATTTATTCTCACCACACCTGCACTCATTGCAGGGATCGGATTGTTGTATAAAAAAGACTGGGCGCTGACACTGGCTTTTATTATCGGGATCATCGGACTGCTTGGATTTCCTATTTGGACTTTTATCGGGATCTATTCCATCGTGATCTTTATCCTGGCGCAGAACAACAAAAAACCGAAAGAAGCTACGGAGCTGATATCCGGCGATTAGTTTTTTTCCGTCTAAGCAAATACCACGATAAATAGCAAACGGCCGCAAAGGCCAGAAAGCCGGATATCGAAAATGAAATGATGAATTTGTCCGGGTTGTTGTTGTGGCTGTAGCCCGCCACGACGCCGCCAATACCTATGCCGGCCTCCAGGGCGATAAACATGGTCGCCATAGCCCTGCCCCGGTGTTTTTCATGGGCCAGGTCAATGGTCCAGGCGAATATGGTCGGCGAGCCGAGCCCTGCGGCAATGCCAAAGATGAACGAACCGGTGTAAAACACCCAGATTTCGGTTCCTGTTCCGATCATAAACATCGTAATTCCATAAAGCGCACAGCCGGTCATAAGTATGGGCACTCTGCCGTAAATATCGCTCAGCTTTCCGGCGATGAGCCTCACCGCAAGGGATGAGATGGTGAATATGGAAAAGAATACTCCTTTATTCTCCAGTCCCAAATGCTTGCTCAGGTCCGGGATGAGCGTCAAAACGGTGCCAAATGAAAAAGCGGTCAGAAACATGGTGAGCGCCGATGGCTGCGCTCTTGGTTCGTAAATGTCTTTCCATTTCAGCTTGAGGAGCGACCATCTGAATCTTTCCCTGGCAAGAAGTGTTTCCGGCATTTTCATAACGACCACGATGGACAGCAAGGCAAAACCGGATGAGCAGTAAAACATCGGATTGTATCCGAAATTCATCGCGATCCAGCTTCCGATGGCCGGTCCTGCCGCCATTCCCAGACTGCCGAACATACCCAATATCCCCATGGCTTCTCCGCGGCGGGTTACCGGGGCTATGTCCCCGACATATGCCGAGGTGGCTGTCGGTTTGAATCCCGTGGACATCCCATGGATCAATCGCAGTAAAAAGAACCCGAATACCGTGGTCAGTACCGGATACAGAATTCCGGCTATGATGCACACAAATACGCCATAGATAATGATCGGGATCCTGCCGACCGTATCGGTAAGCCGTCCGCTAAACGGTCTTGAAAGACCGGCTGTTAATGTAAAGAGCGGGATGATCAGCCCCTTGTGGTTCCCGCCGCCAAGGGATGTTAAATAATCCGGCAGTTCCGGTATGATCAGGTTGAAGCTGGCGAAGAACAAGAAGGAACTTGAGCACAGCAACCAAAACTTTGACGTATACAGCTTTTCTTTTTTATCGATCATGCCTTCGGTTTGGAAGGCGCAAATTTACTGAATTGAAATCACCGAACTACGCTTATCATCCGTAATTTCAATTTTGGGCGGATCCTTTTTCATGCCGTATGGTATAGCGCAATTCGACAACCCCGGATTTGTAGCTGACGGTATCCGTCAATTTCAGGGCGCATTGGTCCCGGAGCCGGGCGGTAAGAGGTATTCCCGCTCCCAAAACAACGGGCATGATAAACATCCGGATTTCGTCCAATAAATCATGATCTATCAAAAAGGCAATTATTCCGCCCCCTCCAATGCACCAGATATCTTTTCCGGGTTTGTTTTTCAGGTCCCGGATAAAAGCTGCGGCATGCTTTGAGATGTATCGGACATATTCATCCTTTACCAGGGATTCGTTGCGCGTAATTACATAGTTTTCCGTTTGTTTGTACGGAAATTCAACGTCAAAACCCAAGACCTGCCGGTACGTTTTATTTCCCATCAGCGTCGTGTCGATCGTTTTGATGAATCCGGCATATCCGTAATCCGATTCGTCCGGGTTCGGGATCCGGTGTAGCCAGTCTACCCCTCCCTCGGCGTCGGCAATTTTCCCGTCAAGACTGCCGGCTATGTAAAGAATGATCTTTCGCATGTTTCAATAGATTTAAGTTTTGCGAAAAATACTACAATTATTCCATAGGGCTGCGGTTTGTGAATAAGTTCCGTAATTTTGCCGCATGGAAGGCAACAGAATAGAAACCAAAAACAAGCTGAACGAAGGGCTTGAATTCAAAATCTCTGCTTTTAAAAAGAAAATTAAGAAAACGATCCCCCATAAACACGACGATTACTTTGAAATAATCATGCTGCAGAAAGGGGAGGGCTTTCACCGGATCGAGGAAAAGCAATATCAAATTGCCGCGCCGGAATTCTACATCCTGCGTCCGGGACAATTGCACTACTGGCAGTTTACTTCCATTCCCGAGGGGTTTGTGATCATGTTTAAGAAATCCTTTTTTGATTTGACCGGCGATTACGGATCTTTGAATCTGTTCGAACAGCTCGCCGCCCGGGTGCAAGGTAAAATCCCGGACGCAGATTATCCGGACAGCGTCTTAAACCTCATGCTCGAAGCGTATGAAAGTGAAAAAGTGTATTCTTCGCATATATTGAACGGCTTGCTCAAGGCCCTGGTAGGGCACTTGCTGAACATTTCTCAATGGCAGATAAATGACGTGGGCGCCACGAGTCTTCAGTATGAAAAATTCAGGCAGCTCTTAAATAGTACCGGACGATACCGGAAGGTAAACTACTATGCCGAAAAGTTACATACGACACCGCAAAACCTCACAAACATTTGCAAAAAGCAGTGCAATAAAACAGCGAGCGAACTTATTAACCGTCATATACTGCTTGAAGCGAAAAGGTATGTGTTGCATACGGACAATACCATTAATGAAATTGCTTATCAACTTAATTTTAGCGATGTGTCCAACTTTGTGAAGTTTTTTAAACGAATAGAAGGCATGACCCCCATACAATATCGAAAGCAATATTTTCAATAGTACCATTTTTCGGCTGAATCAAACCATGGAATTAACTCTTCGAGCGCTTTTTTTGCGTAAATGTTTGGCGCGTAAACTGCACAGCAGGCAATCTTCGCCGGACCGGTCCATCAATTTTTCACAGACATGATAAATTCAATACTTATTGGAAAGCAGGTAACCCGGACGATCATTTTTCTTTCGTTTGTACTGGCAACTTTAAGTGCCCCGGCGCAGAAAGGACACATCACCGGCCAGGTTTACGATGAACAACACGAAGAAAGTATTCCCTTTGCCAACGTGGCCGTTTTTGGTTCTGATTTTCACGACCTGGTGGCAGGTGGTGTTTCGGACGAAAACGGAACATTTGAGATGAAAAAGATTCCTTACGGAAGTTATCATATCATCATCTCGTTTATTGGGTTCACGACAGATACCCTTTCGCAGATCAGCATCTCGGAAGAAAACCATAAAGTTGAATTGGGCAGGATAAATTTGACCCCTACGGTCATAAGCCTTGGAGAGGTGGAAGTCCGGGGCACGGCCACTGCCGTTACGACCGAGCTCGACCGCAGGACGTACAATGCGTCCGAATTTGAAGCCGCCAAAGGTGGGACGGCGGTCGATCTGTTGAACAGGTTGCCCTCCATCTCGGTTGGGTCGGACGGAAATGTTTCGCTGCGGGGGACTACCCAATTCATGGTTTACCTCAATGGAAAACCCACGCAGCTTGAACCCTCCGTATTGCTTGCGCAATTATCGGCCGACGCCATTGAAAATATTGAAGTGATCACAGTGCCGACGGCGAGATATGACGCCCAGGGCAAGGGCGGCATCATCAACATCGAAACCAAAAGGCAGGGAGCCGAAGGCCTGTCGGTATCTGCGAATGCCCTTATCGGGGGAGCTCCCTGGGGACAATTGACGGATCCCTTAAGCGGGTATGAATTGAATGATACGCGCTACGGCGGGACACTCAATCTTGTCTATGGCAGAGAACGATCGACTTTTTACGGAGGCATATACTATAACAAAAAAAATGTAAACGGCGACCGGGTCGGGGATGCGAGGATTCTCCAGGAAGACGGGTCCTATTATCACATGGTCGCTGTCGGCGAGCGGCCCGAATGGTACCGGAATTTTACGGCAAATGTCGGGGCTGATTTTAAGGTAAACGACAGGTCGACCTTCTCCGCAGCCTATTACTACGGCGACCGGAAAGAAGGGCGTTCGGCTTTTTACGTGTACAATAATTTTTACGGCGATATCAATAAGGACCCGGTCCCCGGAATCCCGGCGGACGACCAGTGGATTTACAATCCCAACACGGATAACCGCTATGGCATCTTTCATTCCGGGAATATTGATTACAAGATTGAATTCGACAATAATTCCAACCTGAGCACCTCGATGCTTTATGAACATTCGTCATTGAGTAGATCCCTGGACAACCGGGATTATGCGTATGATAAGCCCGGCGAAACCCCGGGTAGTCTGCAGCGACATTTCATGCAGGCCGATGATGCGCCACTCGACGGTGTCAGAATTGCCATCGATTACGACAGAACCTTTGATAATGGAAATACCTTGGCGATCGGGCTTCAGCCACAGTTTCTGCGGCACACGGGAACTTTTGACTACGACACCTTCAACGTAGAGCAGGGGGAATGGGGAAGTTACTCGGAGCTCGAAAATGCCGTTGATCTGTACAGGGGCGTTTACGCCGGATACGGAGATTATTCCGGAAAAACGGACCGGTTCGAATATTCGTTCGGGTTGAGGCTTGAATATACGGATCAGACCCTGGAGATGGAAAATCCCGATTATTTCAACATTTTTGACAGACCTGCGGAATCGACCTATGAAGTGAAACAGTTGGACTGGTTTCCGGCCCTGCATCTGAACTGGTCGCTGTCCGAAAGTGAAAATCTGATCTTTGCCGGCAGCAGGCGCATCAACCGGCCTCCGACAAAAAATATGGCGCCCTTCCTCTACCGGAGACATTATGAGGTATATGTGGTCGGCGACCCTGCTCTAAAGCCGGAGTACATATCCAATTTGGAGCTCACGTATGACAGATGGATCGGCAATCAGAATATTGCTTTAACGGGCTTCTACCGGGGTACCGAAAACGCCATTTTCAGGGTGAATACAGTGTATCAGGAAGAAAATGTATTGATCCGCAGCTATACAAATTCGGGAAATACCCAATCGCTTGGAGCCGAGCTGAACGGCAACCTCGAGATCGGCGGTAAAATCACCATGTTTGTCGGAGGGTCGCTCTACAATTACAGGGTAAAAGGAGATATATTCGGGTACCGGGAAAATAACCAGAGTACAAACTGGAGCCTGAAAGGGAATTTCAACTGGAAGGCCTCGTCCTCTTTTAAATTTACGGCTGATTTTGATTTTAAATCGGCGACCGTTACGGCCCAGGGGACGAACGAATTGTTTTACCTGGCCAACGCCGTCATTACCTATACGCCGCCGGCCTCGGAGCATTGGAGTTTTGCCTTGAGAGGCATGGATCTGCTCGCTTCCAACGTGGAAGGACTAAACACCCGGGCGTTCGATAGCGCGGGAACGGAGATCTTCTACCAGGAAGTGCAGTACAATCGTTACGGCCCGATTCTTGAATTCGGGGTCAACTACGCGTTCAACTCAAATGGGAAAACCAAAAAGAAAGCCAAAAAGACCTTTGGCGATGAGCAGTTTTAATCGAAATTTTAAATTAACCTCGTGAAAATACCTTTTGGCCTGAAAAAAACCGCTACGCTTTGTGTATTGAAAAACGGACAAAAGTTTATGCTTTTGAAGCGGTTCAAACCCCCGAATAAGGGCTTGTATACGCCGGTTGGCGGCAAGCTCGAGCCACATGAAAGTCCGCTGAATGCCGCGATCCGGGAGACGTTTGAGGAAACAGGAATAGATGTCGGGCATATGAAGTTTTGCGGCTTGCTGACCGAAACTTCACCGGTGGAGTACAATTGGACCAACTATGTTTATCTGGCGGAGATAGAATGTATTCCGCCGCCGCCCTGCAACGAGGGGGAATTGAAATGGATCGATTTTGACGAGGTCTTGCACGTACCTGCCCCCAAAACAGATTGGTACATTTATAAATACATTCTCGAAAAGAAACCTTTTGCTTTCCATGCGGAATTTGACGATCGGATAAATCTGATCGCCATGACCGAAGAAATTGAAAATTTGACGGTGTATGAGGCAAGCTGAGAAAACACCGGCTCATGTAAGGCCCCTCTTTGTCCTGTTTATTTTAACGGATTCATGATTTACCCTTCTTTTTGAATCAAACCACCCCAGCCCGTACGGGTAATATGATGAGATTTACCGCAAAAAAATAACGGTAAATTATGAAAGAACTATACAATTTAAATTTGGTATTTCAGCAATTCGCCCGGTGCTACGGATGTAAAGTGAAGTATGGGTTCCTGTTGATTTTTGTAATGCTGATAACATATAGCGCACAAGCGCAGACTAACCTTTTGATCAACCCTGATTTTGAAGATGGAATGGCAGGATGGAGCAGTTATGGCGATGTGATGGTAGTTCAATCCGATGCACACTCCGGAGACAATGCCGTTCGCATTTTGGCCGGCAGCGCGGCTGAACAGGTGATCGCGGGGCTGACCCCTGGCACCACGTACGAACTAATAGGATGGGCCAGGTCCTCCGATGGCTCCCCGTTGCGTATAGGTGTGAAGCAGTATGGCGGAAATGAAAAAAAGTGGACGGTAAACAGCCCGGAATACGTTCAGATCTCTATTAAGTTCACTACGGGACCCGCCCATACACATGCCAGGATATACGTATTCAGGCCCAATATCGGCAATGGGACAGGTTATGGAGATAATTTGGCAGTAACAGAACAGTCCGGGTCACCTTATGAGCTGGTATGGTCTGAAGAGTTTAATGAAGACGGGCTGGTAAATGAAAGCGATTGGGGGTTTTCACAAGGTTTCGTACGTAACCGGGAGCTGCAGTGGTATCAGCCTGATAATGCCTTTCAGGAAGGCGGTAACCTGGTCATTGAAGCCAGAAGAGATACTTTTCCCAATCCCAACTATGATCCGGAGTCTAACGACTGGAGAAAATCGAGGGAGTTTGTCTATTATACCTCATCCAGCGTAAGCACCAGGGGAAAACATTCATGGCAATATGGCAGGTTTGAAGTAAGGGCTAAGATCACCAACCTGAAAGGGACATGGCCCGCTATATGGACCCTCGGCAACACCTGTGAATGGCCTTCCAGCGGAGAGGTTGATATCATGGAAAATTACCAGAATAAGATCCTGGCCAATTATGCCTGGGGCACAGATACAAGATGGAAGGCAAAATGGGACGCCACCGGCAGACAGGTCAACAGCTTAGGGCCTGACTGGGAGGACAGTTATCATATCTGGACACTCGATTGGGATAAAGACCGCATGAGCATTTATGTCGATGACATATTTTTGAATGATGTTGATCTGAACCAAACGTTCAATGGAAGTGCCAGATGTCCGGGGCAAAACCCTTTCAGGCAGCCACACTACCTGATACTTAACCTTGCCATAGGTAGCAATGGAGGTGACCCATCAGACACCGAATTTCCCAATCGTTACCTGGTGGATTATGTACGTGTTTACCAATTGACCGGAGAGCAGCCCTTATCGCCGATAGCAAAAGTGACCGGCCCTGAAAACGGCAGACCAGGCCAGGCTATTGACTTCAGCAGCGAAGGCTCTCATGATCCCGACGGTTCGATATTTTCTTATTTCTGGCAATTTGGCGATGGGAGTATAAGCACATCGGCAAATCCCACTCATACCTATTCACAGCCTGGGTATTATACGGTAAAACTTACAGTTACCGACAATACCGGAGCATCTGCATCCGAAGAAATACAGGTATTCGTAGCCAGTCCGGGCACATTCTTTTACGTGGTGAACCTGACCAATGATTACAAACTAAGGCCCGACAACGCCGGTGACAATGCCCAGATAAGACGTGTGGCACCAGATGCTACAGATGCATGGGTACAATGGGAGATTATCCCTACCGATAGCAGTTATTTCTACTTAAAAAATCGTGAAACAGGTAAATATTTCAGGCCAATAAATTACGATGTCGGCTCCAGGATGCAGCTCAAACCAACTTCATTCTCCGGCAATTTTACGCAGTGGAAACTGGTGAGCACCGGAGACGGTTATGCACATATCTTTAACCGGGAGACCGATAAGAAGTTCAGGATCATGGGGACCACCGAAAGCACACCTTTTATTGAACAGACCGGCGCCGGTGCCACGGGCGTTTGGACACGGTGGAAGCTGATCCACGCCGCCACAGCCAATCCTTTGACCGTCAGTTTGACAGGTAATGCGTCATCTGAAGTAACTGTAAACGGGATGCTAAAGGATGCAACTGAATTGATCGAATTAGGCGATACCGTAAGGGTTGCCATTAGCGGGCTTAATGAAAACAATGTGGTCCGGCAGCTCGATATTACAGGGGTTACGGCTTCTGTGAATGGGGACTCCTCACAGATTGACTTCATTATGCCCGATAATCCTGTCTCCCTGGAGCTGTTGGTTTCATCGAGGTATCGTGTGAATCACATCATTGACCACTTCGGTTCATTAGCGGTGACCGACAGTCTTGGGGAAACAGTTGATCCGGGACAATGGTTCTACTCCGGTGACTCGATCTTTTTTGATATCGACCTTCGTCATCCCTTGTTCGTGGTAGACACTATAATAGTCGATGGTATCTCAGAAACCTTTCCCTCCAATATCCATAAATTTGCCTTTAAAATGCCCGGAAATGATGTTTCTGTTGATGTCGATATCACCTGGCTGTTGCAGAAATATAAGACTAAGGTCATGACGGACCAGCAGCTCCGGGAGTTCGATATAGAAGTGAAAGGACTTGATTCCGACCGGGGAACAGCCGTAGTACATAACCTGAGAGGAAATATCATTAAAACAGTAGACTCTGAGGCCGGAGTAGTACCTCTCTCCTTCAAAATACCTTACAATGACATGAAACGCGGATTATATGTAGTGAGGATCTACTCGGGTGATGTGATCTTGTTTGCTAAAGTGATCGTATGGAATTAGGCTGATGATCTATTTCGGTTGCTCCAAATAAACTCCGGTTTTTGGCCAGAATTTATTATTTCTGACATATACCCGAACCTATATTATCTGATCATTTATCCGATGATATGACCTTTTTGTGGCTTTTTCTATATTGACTTGGCGTTTGATGGAATTCTCCTTCAAAGCAGGTCCTGAAATACTTCAGGTCATTGAAGCCTACGCTATAGGCAATTTGAGATATGTTCTGAGAAGTGGCAGATTCCAACAGCCAGGCGGCCTTTTTTACTCTTATGCTGCGAATGAATTCTGATAACGAATAGCCGGTAAGTGATTTTAGCTTTCTGTAAAAAGTAGGCTTACTCATCGCTATCTGTTCCTGGATCAGTAACTTGATCTTGTCAGAATCATCGATGTTATTTTCTACGATCTCTTTGACGTCAAGGATGAATTTTTCGTCGAGGTTTTCTATTTCTCCACGTTCGGTTTCCATCAAAAACTCCTGGCGGTAGTACCGGCGCATCTCATGCTTTTTGTCCAGCAGGTTCCTGACCTTGGTTTTCAGCATTTCAGGGTTGAACGGTTTTTCTACATAGTCATCCGCCCCGATCTTGAGACCGCTGAGCTGGTCTTCCATCTCCACCTTTGCCGACAGTATGATGATCGGTATGTGCGAATAGGAGTTGTTGACCTTTATCTTTTTGCAAAGCTCGACACCGTCCATTTCATTCATCATAATATCCGTAATGATCATATCTACAGGTTGTCTGCTCAGCAGTTGCAATGCTTCAATTCCATTTGACGCATGATGTACCTCATACAACGCGGCAAATATTTTATCAAGGTATATGCGCAGATCTTCGTTGTCATCGACGATCAGGATCGATTCTCGGCCTTCCAGTTGTAAAGAGTATTCCACCGGCGCTTCTCCTCCCAACAGGTCCTGGATCTCTTCTTCCCGGTGTTTGGGGACCCATTCCACGTTTCCCTTTAACAACTGATAATCTGATCTTGCCAGGCTTTTATACCATGTCTCATCCAGAAATGGAAATACCAGTGACATCCTGGTGCCCCGTCCCGGCTCACTTTTAACGTGTATGGTCCCTCTATGCATTTCCACCAGCCGCTTTACCAAAGAAAGACCTATTCCGGCGCCAGTATTCAACACATTGCTTTCGAGCTGATAAAATCGGGTAAATATATTTTCCAGGTGATCTTTGGAAATACCGATACCCGTGTCAGCTATACTTATGATGATGTGATCTCCGGATGACGGATCTTTTTTTATACTGATGGAAATATCGCCCCCTTCTTTTTTGCTGAATTTTACAGCATTTGAGATAAGATTGTAAATGATAGTTTCCAGCATGGGCAGGTCGAAAAAAGCCGTCAGGCTTTGCAGTTGTGAGTTAAAATGAAAACGATATTTGTCATCGCCACTGCCCAGCCTGAATAAATGATAGATCTCCCTGCAAAAGGTCACGATATCATTTTTTGACAGGTTTAATGTCATTCGTTCTACTTCCACCTTTCTGAACGTAATAAGCTGATCGGACAGACGCAGGAGACGTTTGACATTTCTGTTCATCAACCGGATCTTGTCCTTCAAGGTACTGTCCGCGCCTTCAAGCATTGACAATTCCTCTACAGGACCTGCTATAAGCGTAAGCGGGGTCCGCAACTCATGGGAGATATTAGTGAAGAACCGGAGCTTCAACTGGTGCAATTCGTGTTCTTTTTCACGTGTAATTTTTTCTATCTTCAGCTTATTCCTGAGATTGCTTTGGGAGGCGATCATCTTATATATACCAAAGCTGATGATCAATCCTAAAATAGCATAAACACCAAAGGCCCAGGTAGAGGCCCATGGAGCCGGCAGCACCGTAATGGATAAGCTGGTCCGGTGAAAAGATCTTGAGCCGTCTTGACCGGAAGCTCTTATTATCAGCTTGTAATCACCCTTTTTTAGGTTACTGAACGACAAATAGTTTCTATTGCTCAATGGTACCCATTTGTCATTATAGCCTTCCAGCTTATAATAGTTGATCGCTTTGGAAGAATGGAAATAATCAAACGCAGAGAAACTTAGTGTGATCTTATTGATATGATGATTGAGAGTGATCTCCTTTGTTTCTGATAAGGGTTTGCTTAATAATACGCTGCCCCAGTAGTCTTCTCCGATCTTTACCTCCCGGTCATCATTGATCTTCATGCCGGTGATTACAAATGCAGAGCGATCGTCTTTGATTTCTACGCTGTCGCTGTAAAAATAGGTGATCCCGCCGGAAGCGCAGAAAAACATTTGTCCGTCTTCCGCCTGGTACACGCCATGAGGGTTGAACGTATTCCCTGCCAGCCCGTCGGCTTTGTAAAAAGCTTTAAACGCCCCATGCCGCGTATCGAACCTGTTCAATCCATAGCTGGTAGCCGCCCAAATGATTTTTTCATCGGGACTGGCAATAACTCCCGTAACGTAATTATGGGATAACCCATCATCCGTGTTATATTTTTTAACAGAAACTTCTCTGTTATCTGAAGAAAAACTCAGATGTTGCAGCCCGTTAGGAGTTCCGATCCACACCCCCCCGTTCCTGTCGGAATAGGCGGAAAGGATCAATTCATCTGAGATCTTTTCGACAGATATAGTGCCATCTCTGATCCGTTCTTTCGGATATTTTAACAGTCCCTTATAGGTACCCACCCACAAATGCTTTTCCCCGTTCTCCAAAATACACGTAACACGTTTGTTGAGGCCGGGCGAAAGACTAAAATCATCTTTCAGGATCTGAACGACATTTCCCTTTTCATCCAGATCAATTTTATTGATGCCATGTCTTTGTGTGCCTATCCAGATATCTCCTGATACATCTTCGGCGAGAGCAGTGACTTTCAGACCGCCGATAGAAGGTTTCGTCCCGGGGTTGAAGAGGACATAGTCAGAAGTGATATTCCCGTTAAAACCGGGAAAGAGGAACAAGCCTATGTTCAAATCACCAGCCCAGAGATTTCCTCGACGATCTTTTAACAAGCAATGTACGTCGTTATCGCCGCTGTAGTGCTCGCCTAAGGGTAAATCATAGTTAGTGATCATACCATTTTCCAATGACACTTTGTTTAGGCCGCTCCCATAAGTACCTACCAGCACGTAATGCTTTTCCTTTATCACATCACTGACGTATTCACTGCTTAATGAATTGCTGTCAAAAAAATTATAGGTCAGTGTCTCGAACCCATTTTCGTTAGGTTTGAACAGGTGCAATCCACCGCGGTCTGTCCCTACCCAGACCATGCCATTTCTGTCTTCATAGATCGCCAGGATGACATCACTGGCAAGCGTGTTGGGGTCCTGGTAGTTTTTGGTAAAGTGAGAGACCAGGTCGCCCTCTTTGTTTAAAATAAAAAGTCCGTTGCCCCAGGTACCTATCCAAAGATCTCCGTTTTTTTGCAGCATCAGTGCGTATACATGCAGTGGTTCATTGCCAGTGTAAAACGGGTGTTGTTCAAGGATAGGAGGGGCAAAGTAACCCTGTGACAGGTCCAGGCTTAACAGCCCCGTGCCCCAGGAACCTATCCATATTTTACCTCTGCCGGAATCAAATTCAATATTGGTAATGGCGCTATTGGCATATATTATCTTTTGCGTTCTGTTTTTGGTGTCATAAAGTATGAGGCCTGACTCTGTTGCAAGCCAAAAAAGATTGTTGTTATCAATGAACACTTTTCCAATAGTTGCTTTAATGGTATGGGCTTCAAAAGTCGAATCATTGATCACTTTGTAAATGCCCTTGTTCCTCGAGATAAGCCACACCTGATTGTTGTGATCTTCGATCACCTGGACGATCCTTCGATCCTTAAATAGCTGAGTTCCGCAGTTAATGCGCGCAAAAGGGTAGATCTTTTCAGTATTTGGGTCATAAATATCAACACCGCCGGTTTTGGTGCCGATCCAGATATTCCCTTTGCTGTCCTGGAAGAGGTCTTCTACCGAGCTGCTGGACAGTTTGTAGCCGGAACGAGAGTTTTCTTGGTATACTTTAAATTCATTTCCGTCGAAACGGTTTAACCCATTACGTGTTCCAATCCAAATGAACCCTTTTTTGTCCTGGATGATCGCTGTTACCTCGTTATTAGACAGCCCATCCCCGAAGCCAAACTTCTTAATTTGGAAATCATGCTGGGCGAAGGCCACAGACGACCGGAGCAGGATGGCGATGCTTGCTAAAGTGAGTTTATAAAAAGTGCCCATTTGAAAGAAGGTCAGATTAGATGATCGAATAACCAGAATTCCGGTGAATTTTTAAACAAAAATGCAGGAACACATACTCTATTCTTAAATTTTTGATCCTTTACACCCTATTTATGATATATATGCCCTCAAAAGACTGGTGGCAATCATAGGATGAGTTGGCCCGGTCATACGAAATTAGACATATTGTGGACGCTATTTTGATCTCAATATCGTCTGCTTCCACAAAGGCTCCGTACCATCCTCCCTTACAACCGTCAATACCAAGAAATAGCATGATCCGACCGGGTGTATTGCCTGAGATGAATAATCCGGACAAAATAAACAACCGGATCGGGGAAGGTCCGATTTGTAA
>JAKSDO010000251.1 GCA_022360055.1 Cytophagales bacterium
CATTCGTTTTAATAGTTTATTTTTCATAATTTTGTCCATATTATTTGGTTTACAATCAGATAAGTATTTCAATTGAAGAGCTCTCCGGGAAGTGCCGATTCCCGGAGAGCTTCATTTTTTTTTAAGACGTATTTCCCATATGAATCTCTTTTAGAATTTAAATGTCCTAGTCTTTTTCAGACCAGAGTTTCTAATCCAATAAGTAAGTTGAGGAACGGACAGAAAATCTTCAAATTTGTGATCTTGATAATAATCCATTATTGCTCATTTCAAATAAAGGACGTAGTCTATCCTAAAATGACATCAAAAAAAAACATTTTTTTAGCATGCCGGATCTCTGGACTTTCATCTATTGTTCTTGATCCTTTCCGGTTCCCATAGCTATAAGGTTGAAGCTCCTCCGGCGACCTTTTCGAACAGAATGACACAGCAGATATATACATGGTCCATATAGTGCGCACGAAGAATTTACACATATTGGATTTGAGCAGTTGTCAGCTATTAACAATTTTTGACAGCGCAATATCCGATTCCGGTTCCTGTATAAGCAAGCGCTCTATTTTTACTGTAAATTCCAACCTTTAATTTCTTTTGTAGTCGAAATGAGTTGATTTTAAGTGGTTATTACAAAAAGCAAATACCAGATGCAGTGTCTGCTGCCTGCCTACCTTTCACTCCCATATAACAAGGGAAAATTCTCCAAAAAAGGCTCTTGGTATTTACAAAAAACTTTGTATTCCCTTTTTCCATGAATCTTTCGAGCCGGGGGAGCAGGCTGTCCTTTAAGCTGGGCGAGAAGCTGTCTTACTATTTCGTAAGTCCTGTTGAGGTTGGTAAAACTCTCACCCATATACCACACCGACCACTTACCATATTCCGCCTTTCGAAGCTCAGAAAACAAATGCCCACAACTATCAAATGCCTTTTGAGCATACGAAATTGCATCGGATCTATTACCTGAATCATATGCGAGAAGAGATTTGCAATAAGCATCCATTATGATGAGGGATTGCAACTGTATCTGTATTTGAGCGAGTACATGACTTTGGTAGAATTCCCTGCGTTTTTCCGGGATCTCATGATAAATCGATTCTGCTTGAGTGAACAAACCGGTCACATACCCGATATTCTCACCCGCCAACTTCTCCAGGTCTGTGCACATATCCAACAGCACCGTATCGCTAATAGGTTTGCCTGCTGAAATCAAAGGTTCCGCGCGCCTGTACAGATGATAGAGCTTAGTGTGCAGTAAAGCCTCCCCGAAGAAATCATTATTCATATAGGGAATTTTGAAATATTGCTCATAATTCTTTCCAATCTTATCTGCAATAACCGGCCCGAATTGACGTCTGCTCCAATCGACCAGGAAATCGGTCATATTTTGTTCATCCGTCTTATCAAGATATGGGGCTGCATCCCAAACCAACTTCATGACACAATCCGTAGTCATCGGAACCGGCCGGATATCACTTACGTTAACCAGAATATACTCTGTAGCGCCCGCTCGTATGAATCGGCCTATTTGGTTGTAAATTATGTCGGGGTTTACCATTTCCGTTAACTGATTATTGCTTCGTCCCATATAAGCGGTATGGTAATAGATTCCCTGCCCGGCCTGTACTTGCCCTTCATCGCGCATCACTCCTCCGCCACTGTCAGGCCATACAAGAATCACTCCTTCGGGCAAACTGATATGGCCCTGCCGGTAGAGTTCTTTCCCTTCACTCCACATATTGGCTATGATGGTTGCATTTGGTTGTTCGTTTCGTATCAGTTCCACCTGTTTTGCTATGGCCGAACTAATAATTTTACCCCGCGCTTCAGACGATTCATATCCCGACTCATAGTTCCAGAACGGACTGTCAAATTTTCCACGATAACCGACCGTCCAAACTACCTCATAGTCCTTTAACGCATCAATACAGGTCTGCCAGTAATTGATCATTATGTCCGGATGTTTCCTATAAGAAAACGGGATATCTTTTGGCCAACGGTATGCATTCAATCCTACGACGAGCGCATGATGCATGTTGATGGCCAAGCCCCTGCGCGCTGCCAATTCATTGCACCGCTCGTCCGGGAAAAAAAAAGTCGCCGGGACAACCATGTTTCCTCTCAACCGCAAAATTGTTTCGTAAATATGATCGTACATCTCCAGGGAAAAAACATTCTCGCGTATTGGGTCTGGTTTAAATCCATGTAAAAGGTCTTCATCGTTTATAAACCAACCTCTATACTTAAACGTCGGGGAACCAAACTGTTTATTGAACCCAGATGGTATATTGATACTACTTTGAACCAATGGTTTTTTGTCCACCCAGTAATACCACGGATCTACACCAAGTATTTCTTCGGAGAGCGCATAGGCTGCATATATGGAACCTCGCATATCTGCGCCGGTTGCCACCAGAGCCGGACGACCATTTTCGTCTTTCCGAAGGCGTAAAACAAAGCTTTCAGGCCCGGGAAACGGTTCTTTTATCATCGAAGAACGCCATTCACCCTTTTGTCCGAAGTAAATTACAGCTCCTTTCCACGTTGCAGGTCGTTGTTTTAAAACAATGGGCGTTCTGCCGAATACTTTGTACCAATCGGATTTTACATCATCCAATGCCCTAAGCATTGGTTCCGATTGTTCTTCGGAAATTATCCACGGCGTATCTCCCGTTATGCTAACTTCTTCACTCCGATCCGTTATTTGCGTTTTACATGAAACCATAATGAGGCATGCAATAGCAGTTTCAAGGATCATTAATAACTGAAAACGTTTGAATAAACTGTGTTTCGACCTACTTCTAATATTACTCTTCATATTGCTCGTAATTGATTGAATTGTTGATAAAGCATTCTGCTTTCATCAACTTATAAATTTAATGTTAAAGACTAATCGTTTAAGATTTATCCACTCCTCCCGGTCTATTTCATGCCCATTAAAATGCAAGTCATTGCATAGATTAAAGGGGCGGATAATCAAAATTATTAAATAAGTTAGTGAATCTGTACCTTATCTATGATTACGCAAACCCGGTTGAAGGGATGTTATTCCCATCCGGCATGTTGAGGATAGTTATTCGAACATTTGTCGATCTGATCCTGGGGGATCGGACGAAGCAAATGTCTTTCTTCTATATTGCCGGCAGCGTAGTTCAACCCGTTTGTATGGTTATGATATAGTTTAACACGCTCTATCAAAGTTTCCGTACGCGTCAAATCGTACCAGCGTTCACCCTCTCCCAGCAACTCGCGGGCACGTTCGTCCAAGATGAAATCCAGCGTTACATCCGAAGCGGCAACCATCATTTGATCTTCAAACCCGGGCCATGCAGCACGCCTGCGAACAACATTTAACATTTCGGCTGCTCTATCGTTATTCCCTATTTTAAAGTAGGCTTCAGCGGCAATCAGGTAAATTTCTGCCAGACGCATGACCACATAATCTCTCGTGCCATTCTTGGTATTTACGGAAGGTCGATTGGGATCCTGAAATTTCACAGGCGTAGGGAAAGCGATCTTCACATCATACCCTGTACTCACATCGCCACCACGGGGGTTGGGCGTAATTATTACGCAGGACTTATTGTGTCTTTGGTCTACATAAGATTGGGTCAAGGTCCTTTCCACACGATTCCCATCCACATCACCTACATAAAATTTCTCTCCGATATTCACACCCGGAAAGAATATTGCGGTATCGCCGACCTGCTGTTCCGGAAGCAATGTGCCCGGATGATTCGCGTACCATACGTGTTGAAAAGTCTTATAGTAGCGGGCATCGTACCGGCGGTCCCAGCGGGATAGGGCGTATGGTGTCGGATTGAACCGCAACCAGGGACGCCCGTATTCCAATGTGCGTTTCATTCCAGGTTGCCGCTCATACCACATTAAAAAAAGCATGTGCGCATAGTTTCCTTTTCCATTTGTCAATGGATCCATCGTATTCTGGACACTCCAAATTACTTCACTGTTTTTTTGGTTATCAATATCCCACAGAGATGCATAATCGGAGAGCAAAGTATATTCAGTGCTGTTAATTACATGCTCAGCCACTTCAATTGATTTTTGGAAATCGCCTGATGAGCCGGTTAACCAACCGCGGTGAAGATAAACTTTTGATAATAAAAACTGAGCTGCGCCTTTTGTCGCCCGCCCATAATCTGATTGACTCGCAGGTAAATGGGCAACGGCAAATTCAAGATCAGGAATAATAGCGGTTTCATAAATGGTCTCGCGTGAAGTTTTATTAGCTTCCGTTTCTACTCCGACAGTCTCTTCCAAAGTTAAATGAACATCACCAAACTGTCGCACGAGGATAAAATAATACAATGCCCTAAGAAAACGTGCTTCAGCTACATATTTGGATTTTTTCGATTCATTAATTTCAGTACTCTCGTTTGCCCGGTCGACCACTGCGTTGCACTGATTGATGACAATATACATACTCACCCATAGATTTTTTATATAACCATTTCGAGGAGTTAACGTGTATTGGTCCAATTCCGCATAACCTCCGGTAGTCCCCATAACATAAGTATCTGTGCCGTATACCGTCAAATACATTCCTGTTTGCTGCCCGTAATATCGGTCTTTTAGATAAGAATATGCGGCGGCCAGGGCATCGGATAATCCTTCTTCTGTGACATAATAAGATGAAGAACTAATACCTGAAACCATTTTTTCCTCCAGGTAATCTTCACATGACGTTAAGGCCATGATCCCTATGAAAAGGGTCGTTATTTTTTGAATTTGTTTCATGTGCTTAAAATTTGCAGAAACCTCACCATGTGCCATTGATAATCATTATCTTATGTGTCTCAATAATTATCTCAGGCATAGCCTGTTTCATCTGTTTATATTTTTATAGTTTACTGACGCACAGCGAAATATAATCCTATCTGCCGACAGACAGGCATACTCGTGTGTATCCTGAGTTTATTCCGGTCCTACCGGTTTCATTTTGTTTCTACTTTAGAAATTCAGATTTGCACCAAATACAATTGATCTATTGCTCGGAACATACGTGGAAAGTACACCATTATATATCTCCGGGTCAAATCCTTCAAATTCCGAAAAAATGAAAGGGCGGTCTGCCGTAACGTATACCCTCAAAGAACTGATTTTTAAAGGATTCAATAGGCGCTCAGGCAGTGTGTACCCCAAAGTAACATTATTGATTTTTATAAATGAACCATCAAAATATGCCAATGAAGGTCCGTATAAAGAACTGCCGGAAACATCGCTAGAGTTGGGCCGTGGATAAGCATTCGTCGGATTATCAGGCGTCCAGTAATCAACATCAAGGTTGTTGTACCTCCCGGATAAATAATTTTGGTTTCGATGGAATCCGCTATATATTGTCGCACCCTGTCGGGTATAAATAAAAAATGAAAAATCAAATCCGTTGAAGTGCATTCTGCTGGTGAGCCCCATACTCCATGTAGGTACATTCGATCCTAGAATAATGCGGTCATCTGCGGTTATAGCGCCATCATCATTCTGGTCTTTTACTTTAATTTTTCCAGGTTCGCTATTATAGCTTTCCGCCACATCAGCTTCTTCGATCTGCCAGATTCCGATTTTCTCGTAATCATAAAATACGGTAAGAGGTTGCCCAATAAACCATTTATTTCCTATGTCGTCCTCTTTACCTCCATATAGCTCAACTATTTCTTCATGATTCTTATGCCAGTTAATTCCAATGGTCCAATTGAATTTTTCATGATCAAAGGCTATTCCTTCTAAACTTACCTCGACTCCATTGTTTTGTGTTGATCCGATGTTCTCTAAGATCCGGGTATATCCTGACGTTGCAGGCAATTGGCGCTGCATTAATAATCCTGTCGTTTTGGTGTGGTAATAATCCACCGATCCGGAAAGCCTGTCATCAAAAAATCCAAAGTCCAAACCTGTGGTAAAAGAAGCTGTTTTTTCCCATTCTAAATTCGGACTGGGAATGTTCCTTAACCGGTATCCTTGCGCAATTTGTTCTTCCCACGCATATATGGTTCGGGAAAGCGTCCCCTGGGTCTGGTATGGCGAAATAGATGTATTGCCTGTTACCCCGTAGCTTGTACGGAGTTTCAGAAAGGAGATACCTGGAATACTTTTCATCCAAGGTTCTTCACTGACCCTCCATCCTATGGCTCCCGATGGGAAGTAACTCCACTTATTATTTTTTGCAAGCCTGGAAGAACCATCTGCACGTATTGTTGCTTGTAACAGGTACTTTTCATTGAATTTGTAATTGAGCCTTCCCATAAATGAAGCCAGGCTCCATTCGCCTAAACCACTCCCTATATCTTCTATGGTATTTCCACTGTCCATATTATACCATTTCTGACTTTCATAAGGCAGACCACTGACAGCGATATCGTACCTGTCATGTGTATAGCTCTGAATCGACTGCATCAATGTTGCATCAAGCTGGTGCTTGCTAAATTCCCGTGTGTAGTACAAAAGATTTTCGAGCGTATAATTGAATTCTTCCCAATTGGTACCTGAAGCATATGCATCTCCTCCCAACCGAGAGGTAGAATGGGAACCATAAAATGAACCTCTTCTGTAATCCGAAATGTCGAAGCCAAAATTGAGCTTGTACCGGAAATATTTGAAGAAATTGATCTCGGTGAAAATGGAAGAAAAGGCCCTATTTCGCTTGGTTTCATTTGAAAGATTATCTGTATCAAGATTGAATAATGGGTTAGCTAACAATCCATCGGATGTCGGAAAGAAATTCAGCTCCCCCGTTTCAGGATCAAAAGGCTGCCCCAATGGAGAATTCTGCAAAGCATGAACAAGTGTGCCTGAAGCATTACCTGCTTCTTGTAAACTCCTGGATAGAGTCGTGGACATACCGAATTTTAACCATTCACTGGCTTGATGATCAAGGTTTAACCGCACACTGTAACGCCTGTAGAACATAGTTTTTATCGTTCCCTGTTCATCGAAAAAATCAAACGATGAAGCAAACTGTGTTTTCTCGTTTCCACCGGAAAAACTTAACTGGTGATTGGTTTTATACCCATTGCTAAAGATTAGGTCCGGATAATTGTACCACATCCCGTTTTTCAGATTTTCCAGTTGCAGGGGTTCAAACAATTGCTCGTCATTGATGTAAGAATTACTGGCACGATGGGCTTCCCTTCGGTATTCAGCAAATTCCTCTCCATTCATCATGTCGACCATCTCGCTTATTTGCGTTGGCCCATAAAATGCATTGTAAGAAACCTTGGTTTTGCCAACCTTTCCTCTGTTTGTCGTTATCAGGATTACTCCATTGGCCCCGCGTGAACCATAAATGGCGCATGAAGCCGCATCTTTCAATATTTCAACTGATACAACATCATTGGGATTAAGGTCGTTAATGCTTCCTTGTTGGAAAGGGATTCCATCCACAACATATAATGGGTCGTTGGATGCGCTAAACGACCTGCGCCCGCGAATTCTTATTGTAGGTGCAGATCCCGGCGCACCACTGTTCTGTGCAACATCTACGCCGCTGGCCTTTCCTTGTATTTTTTCCGCAAGATTTGTTGCCGGACGCTCACGAAGATCTTCGGATCGCACTGAAGATATCGACCCGGTAAGGTCAGAGCGTTTTTGAATACCATATCCCACTACCACCAGTTCTTTCAACGTCTGGATATCCGGGCTCATCTGCATATCGATCACGGTCCGGGTACCAACCACAATTTCCTCCCTAAGAAAACCTACCGAACTAAATACCAATACCGCCGTTGCATCCGGTACATCAATCATATAATTCCCGTCTACATCCGTAACTGTGCCCACAGTTGTTCCTTTCAGCACCACATTGACGCCCGGCAGTCCCTCATCGTCTTCTAGGGAGGTGATCTTACCTGTGATGGTCCGCGTCTGAATAACCACTTCGATGGGTTCTTCATCATCAAACCCGGTCGACCGTTCGTTTACATTGATAATCTGGTTGATCTGTTTAAATTTCAATCCTCCAACTCGTGAAACCTCCAATAGGATATCTGCGATCTGGATGTTCTTCTTTTGTAGGGATAATTTAATGTCCCCATGGAGGATCTCATCATCATAGAAGAATTTATAGTCGGTTTCCGACTCTATGAAGTCAAAAACCTCCCGAATGGAAACTTCATTGACAGAAATATCGATTGTCTTCTCTCTGATGCTCTGATAATCCTGCGCTGTGCTTTCGCTGGCCAACAGCCAGGTAACCAGAAAAAACTGGGCAACCACGCCATAAATAAGTAATCTTGAAAGCATGAGCATTCGTTTTAATAGTTTATTTTTCATAATTTTGTCCATATTATTTGGTTTACAATCAGATAAGTATTTCAATTGAAGAGCTCTCCGGGAAGTGCCGATTCCCGGAGAGCTTCATTTTTTTTAAGACGTATTTCCCATATGAATCTCTTTTAGAATTTTAGATAAACTTGCTTGTCTATAATTGAATAATCAATTCCCTTGCTGAATTTTACACTTTCCAATAAAACTTCCAGGCTGACATCTTCAAATTTGCCATTGATATGCCATTCTTTCTTAGGGCGTTGATTGAATGCTACCTTTACGCCATACCACCTTTCTACCTTTTCGACAAATTGATCGAGATTAGAAGAGCGGAAAATCAGCACACCATCTTTCCAGCCTGTTTCATAAATCGGATCAAATTCAGTGACCAAAAAATTCTTATCGTCTTTATTGTAAACATATTTCTGGCCAGGTTCCAGATAGAATGTATCCGACGCGCGATCCGGATGATTGTTTTCCACCATAACTTTGCCGGAAGTTAACGCCACATGGGTCTCTGATTCATCGTCATAGGCTTTAACATTAAATGATGTACCGAGCGCCACCACATTAACTTGTGATGTCTTAACTACGAAGGGTTGATCCGCATTAGGTTTAATATCAAAAAAAGCTTCTCCAATAAGCTCGATCTCCCGTTTTCCCAGGTGAGCAAAAGCAGAAGGGAAAATGAGTCTACTATTGGAGTTTAGTTTAACCCAAGTCCCGTCCGGCAAATAAAATCCGGACTTTTGACCACGAGGGTTTTCCTTCTCAATAAAATTAATCGCGGGAATTTCTGAAATTTCGCGATTTCCGTATTTAAAAATTGCTTGGTCCAATATCAAAGAAGCGATTATGATCAGGGCAATTGTAGCGGCAATCCTCAAACCATAAGTTACAAGTATTTTTCCGGTACCGGACTTTTTATCGGAAGTGCTTCTCCTCAGGACATTATCCAAGACACGATTGAGTTGCTGCGGATCTTCATCTTTGCGCCTGAAATTGATGTTTTTTATAGTAAATATCGCTTCACGAATTAGTTCTTCTTTTTCCGGATGATTTTCTATCCACTTTTTCCAAAAAAAGTCTTTTGCAGGATCAGGGTCTACAATCCATTCAACGAATTGAGGATCAGAAAGAAAGTCTTCTAATTTGTAATCTTGATAGTTACCCATTATCGCCCATTTTAAATAAAGGACGTAGTCCGCTTCAAAATGACATCAAAAAAAGATTTTTTTTAATCTGAGTATGACTTGAAAATTCATGGAATCTCTTCTACCTGACTGGCATCCTTCCGTCCGTACAGTTCCCGCCTCATCAAAAACATCGGATATCTCTGGAGATATCCGATGTTTAAGTATGATTACCTGGCTAGGATGCTACAGACCGGAAGCCTGATTTGCAACAATGAATTATATCTAATGGGGCCTGGGTAAAAGCGATTAAATCATAATGAAGCATAAAACACAAAAGTCACCAGCAAATCTTTGAGCATTTTTACAGCTTTATAGATCAGATTTCTGGCAGATTTCACCTGATCCAAATTCATCATTTTTTTTATCTCCTCATATGATAATTTCTCATAATAGAGATAATAGATAGCCTCCCTTTGCCGGGAAGTCAATTTTTCGAGAGCTGTACTCAATTTGTTGACTTTTTCACGGTAAGCCTGAGATCTGATAATATTTTCCTCGATTGGCATTACAAAATCAAATTCAGCAAAATATGCAGCCAAATTCTTGTTTTTGACTTTTTGCTTACGCTTATAGTCTATTATTTTGTTCTTTAAAGAGACAAATAACAATACTTTAATGGAATGTCTTAAAGGACCGAATTTTTTTCTCTTCAGCCTTAATTCAATAAAAAGATCTTGCACAAAATCTTCCACGATCTTATCCCCCTCAAAAAATTGCAACCCATAATTAATACAATCGTTGAAGTAACGTTTGTAGATTTTTATAAATGCCGCCTCATCACCCAGCAAAAATGAGTTCCATATTTTTTGCTCGTCAAAAAAAGTTTTTGAATCATCTAAAGGTGGTTGTATGTCTTCTTTAAAGCTATGCCTTTTAAAGTTGTGCATTACATAGGGGTTGGGTGCGATGAACAAATAAATTTGAAAACAAATAACAGAAAAAGCAAACAATATTTATTTTCCTCCCGGATTAATGCGAAAAAAACTACTGGCAAAATTGCAATCGCGGACTACGAGAATGCGCTCCTTTTTTCTCAATTATTCACTATATCCCATAAGTTTTTTCAAGATCCGGTTTTTGCTCATCTCCCCTATTGTAATTGTCAAATTAGACATTGAATTTATATCATCAGCCGAGGTGTGTCCAAGGCTTTGGACCTATTTGGCGCGACCATACTTTGGTGATCTGATATTTATATATTCTCGAGTAAAAACGAGTTATCCGTCTATCCGGAGATCACCAGTGCCGAATGAATGTGAACACCATCGACGGTAATGGTAAGCAATCCCTTTTCGTAAGTGAAATCGATCTTTCTGTCCTCAAAGGCAAGATGAATGTCAATGGGTTTCTTTGCACATTTTACCTTCACGGTCAAAGGTCCCACAGGTGCAATCTCATCCACCGCAACAGTTCCGCCGCTTGTGGGCAATCCGGTACCACGGTTGATAAAGTGGATCACTTGCTTCCCGGTTTTATGGCGAAGTACCGCATCAACACACGCAGGAGCTTCAATGGTAATGGGAAAATCCGAAGTTAATTCGTGAGCGATTTCGCCAATGAATTCCCGTTGCAAGGGGTTGCGGTTGTGCTGAAAAGACCGGAAAATTGCGAATGGGATATAGCCTACCGCACCTTTGCCTACCTTATTGACGGTAAAGGCCGGAAAAATAGTCTTGTAATCCTCTATCAAGCCCGATTCATTTAAAAATACAATTGTCTTGGCCGTAGTCGGCCGGGTCAACCGCCATTGTTCACTATAGAAAGGCGCAGTTTCGCGACGAGTTGGGACGTAGTAGGTTTTCTTCTCCTCAATCTTGCCCGATTCCACGCCAAGAAACTCACCGCCGAAAGCAAGGAAAGATTCCGAACCGGAAATCAAGAGCCGCCCACCGTTTTTCACATAATTTCTAAGGGCTCTTACCATCTTTCTTGAAAGACCTTCACGCTCAGGAACAACAATCATCGGAAACTCTCCGAGCCTCGGAAATAACGCCCATTCATCAAGAATATCGACTCCGTAGTGTTTCTCCAAAAGTGCAAAGGTAGCGCCACGGACCGGATCTAGGTCCACGCTCCATTGGAGATTTTTGCCACGAGTAGTAGTACGTATGTGGTTTTCTGAATTGAGAATGGCAATCTGTGGTATTGTTTCACTATCCTGACTAAGACTCTGTCGTTCTTTTATAAAATGTCCAACCTCTTTGAGGCGTTGTAATCGCCAATCAATAAGCCGGCCGTTGCGCAAGACTTTACCCGCAGTCTGGGGGTTTTCATAAATCTGAACCGATCCACCGAAACTGAGAATTATTGCGGCCTCTTGCTTAAGCATTTCTACCGGCTTGGCAAACCATGGCCGCGTGGGATCAGACATCCCGCCAACTTTGGTGAAATTCCAAAGAATAATATCCCAGTGCTTTTTCCTGGTAGAAAGAAAGCGCGCTTCACAACGACTGCCGTCAACCCCGTGTGCCCAGATGTTATCCCCACTTATCCAATCTGTCGGGACCTTGGGCTCACCGGGATTAGAAAAGGTCTGCAACCAGTTGGAGCAAACCAATATACCGGGTTTATAGGCATGGATCGCATCGCAATAACGGGTAACATATTCATTGAAGCTTTCCAGGGTAAATGTCCACCAGACCGGCCACAGGTCGTCCGACTTTTTAAAAGGAGGTTCTTCGTAGCCGGTTTTCAAAGTCCAGGCCGTTTTACACTTTTTACAATAGCAGGGTTCCACCGCCCAGAGCTCACCATCGATCCAAAAGCCGTCGACCCCGTAACGGTCGATCAACTCTTTCATCTGCGGGATCATAAACTCATCTAAGTATGGACTCCGAGGGCATTGCCATTACAGCGGCATCTATGACGCTGCGATAATCAAAAAGCACCCGGACTGGAGTGTGCAATATTATGTTGAACCCGGATTGGATTCGGGGCAGCGCAACGTCATAAGCCGTTCTGCCGAAAAGATATGCCCTCGGAGTCCATACTTAGATGAGTTTATGATCCCGCAGATGAAAGAGTTGATC
>JAKSDO010000190.1 GCA_022360055.1 Cytophagales bacterium
AGATATCTGTTTTGCACTCCACTTTCAAGTTTCTTTGTCGGCCTTTGGGCAGGATACCCCTTTGCGGAATGCGCTATATCGCTTTTGAGAAATCAATTGCATTTAAGCTTAAAATTAGTATTTTTCGTCAACCGTTGTATAAACTCTGCTTTTGTCAGGGATATCTGAAGATACAAGACTATTCCAAAGGGTGCGAGTCCCATATGCATAGGGTCACCGAAACGAGTACAGGGCAGCTAGTAAGTCACAAGTTCCGATTTATTAGAATGAAGCAGGACCGCAAAATTCGGTATCGATAAACAGGAACCATGTAAAGAGACTAGGTAGAGAGGACAAACAAGCTCAGTATTGTGAATCCTATAACCAATGCCCCCATCGGGGAGAAGTCATCAAAATCACAGGATGGAAAACCTTCGTATCCTGAGAGATCTTGGACTCTATGTAGCGGTGTTCAAGATCTTTGCAAACAAGCCTGCTAGATGGTTTGGCTGCATTGTACCGCAGGCATTAAGAAGCCTACAGCCCACTCTCAGTTTTTATCTTTTTCTAGTTTTTCAATCCTTTTTTGGAGTTCATTTATTAGGTTCTGTTGAGCCTTATTTTGATCCTTCTGAGCTTTTAGTTCATAGTTCTGTTCAATAAGATAGAGTGTCAGTTCCTCAAGCTTTTGAAGCAGCTTAGCATTCATCTCACCTAGATTGACTCCGTTTTCAGTCACTTCTTCTTTATTGGGGATTTCGGGTAGGTGTTTGTGTTCGTTTATGTAGTTCTCGACTTCTTCAAGAGCTCTAAGGCTATAGTCATTCTCAAACACAAAATCTGGCCAATTTTCCGAATGTTGAACCTTAACCTCCTCCATTATTGCCTTTCCATCGATTGCCAACTGAAAATCAGGTGGTATTTCTCTAGTATTTATTCCTATTTTGTTACCTAATACCACGGGAGATAAAACATTTTCTGAAAGCATCCAATATCTTGATGTGCCTCCTGAAATCGAAAAGCCAAAAGGACCTATAGTGTTATTATCTTGGTTTACAGAAATATAATAGGTGGATCCAATTGATAGTTGATCGTAAGTTACCCCACTGGTTGTGCTGGTAATGTAGCATGGAATAAGAGCATTTGAAAGTGATTCGTCCCAAAGATCAAACCAAATGGTTCGCTCACTAGTAGAGCTGTTAAAGTTTAGTTCAATGTACGTACTTGTAGCTGTAAATTTAAACCATCTGTCGTAAAGACCTCCACAAGTTACAGGAGGTTGATTTGTTGCCCCAATAGTGGTGTATGCATCTACTCCTGAGGCCCAATTATCAACATGAGGTACCTCCAATGCTCCTATTGGAAAGTCGTAACTAGGTTTGGAAGATAGTGAAAAGCCAAAAGGACCTATGGTGTTATTATCTTGATTTACAGAAATATAGTAGGTGGACCCAATTGATAATTGATCATAAGTTACTCTACCAGTTGTACTTGTGATATAGCAAGAGATAAGAGCATTTGAAAGTGATTCATCCCAAAGATCAAACCAAATGGTTCGTTCGTTTGTGGAACTGTTAAAATTTAGTTCCATAAAAGTACTTATAGCTGTAAATTTAAACCATCTGTCGTAAAGACCTCCACAAGTTACAGGAGGTTGATTTGTTGCCCCAACAGTGGTGTATGCATCCACTCCTGATGCCCAGTTTTCTTGGTGTGGGACTTCTATTGCACCAGTTGGGGAATCATAATCTTGGGCCAACAAGAGACTTTTAGTAAGGAGAAGTTTTATTACAAATAAATAATTTATCTTGTTTATCATAGTCATCAACAAATATTTATACAATTAATTATAACTTTCTGCATAATTATCATTGTAAGTAGTCTGTTAGACTACACAGATATCAGTTGTTGTAAATATAGCAAATAAGTAGTTATGAAAAGCTAGCCATGGTAGATGTAAGGTCATGCTAGGCTTTGAATTGTAAATGGATCAGAAAATCTGCCGTTCCCAATGAGAACAGAGCATCAAAACCAATTCAATCCATAAGGCTTAATTAGACGATTCCGGAGTTGAAATGTCCCACTGTAGTCGCTTTGATGAAGACCGGCGTTCAACCCCGTATATATTTTTTAACGCCAAAACCATTTTTAGATAATATTGGCCGTTGCCATAATAATTATGGGCATTTTAGGTTCAATTGATTAATTTATAGGAAAATTGAAAATCATGAGCAATATACACCGATTATCGCGAGGTGCTGTTATTTTAGTCTTCATACAGTGCTTTTCTTGTATCAGCGGCAAAGATTATGGCCCGCTGGAAACTGAAAAGAGAAACATATCGGATTTTAGCGAGATTGAGATCAGTCATGGGATAGATGTCTATTTATCGATGGATTCCAAAGAAAGCCTAGTCGTGGAAGTCCCTGAAAACCTAAAGAACCATTTAATCACGGAAGTAAAGGGAGATAAGCTCAAAATTTATTTCGATAAATTCCTGAATTGGCACAAAGAAACCCGGGTTTATGTAAAAGCAAAAAAAATTGACCGGATCAGCGCTTCCGGTGGTTCTGACCTCACAGGAGAGCATACACTTGAAGGGAAAGATCTGGAATTAAAAGCGTCCGGAGGAAGCGATATCAAACTTGATGTACACACTGAGCACCTTGAAGTTAATATTAGCGGTGGCGCTGATGTGGCTCTTTCCGGCAAAACTGAATTTTTATACGCCAATACCAGCGGAGGAAGCGATCTAAAAGCATTTGATCTTGTAGCCGAACGGGCAGAGCTGGAAGCCTCGGGCGGCTCCGATATCAAAGTATTTGTCGAAGAAGAGATAAAAGCAAAAGCCAGCGGAGGAGCCGATATTGAGTATATGGGCACGCCTCATATCGTTGACACCAACACTTCTTCAAGTGCAGATATAAGAAACAGGAATTGATCGCCTGTATTCCGGGAATATTGATAATTTATTCGTTGTATGAAAGGTCGAATCAGACAGATTACCGTTATCGGGAATGCTCAAATAGATAAGAAAGGGTATGAGTTTGCCGAAAAGGTGGGCAAGGAAATCGCAAACCTGGGCTTTGCAATTGTTACCGGAGGAAGGGGAGGTATCATGGAAGCGGTGAATAAAGGGGCATTTCAGGCGGGAGGAATATCCATAGGTATTTTACCGTCATCATCCATTTTGGAGGCCAATCAATATTGCAATATTGTAATTCCCACAGGGATGGGGGATGCCAGAAATGCGATTACCGCGCTTGCTTGTGATGCCCTTGTCTCAATAGGAGGCGGGGCCGGAACACTGTCAGAGATTTGCTTTGGTTGGATTTATAAAAAACCGATTTTTGTATTCGAACAATTCGG
>JAKSDO010000174.1 GCA_022360055.1 Cytophagales bacterium
ATTAACACTGAGCAAAATATGGAACAAGCCATTCTGGAAACAGCGACCAAACTGTTTCTTGAAAAGGGTTTCAGGTCAACATCCACAACAGAAATCGCCAGGGAAGTGGGATGTAACCAGGCGCTGGTACACTATTACTATCGAACAAAAGAGCGGCTCTTTGAGGCAATCTTTGAGAAAAAAATAAAATTCTTTATCGGGAGTTTGTTTAAAATTGATCACGAAGATATCCCTTTTGAAAAAAAGCTCACCAGAAAAATTGAATCTCACTTTGATGCGATTAAGGAAGAGCCCAAGCTTCCTTTATTCTTTTTTAACGAAGCGAGCTCCAACCCAAACCGGCTTCAACAGTTGCGGGATAAGCTCGGCGAATTACCGGATCTTGTGGTGAATCAAATGAAGAATGAACTGGAAGCTGAAATAAAAAAAGGAAATATCCGGCCAATGACAATTTACGATTTGCTCATGACCATAGTCTCATTGAATATTGTAGCCTTTATTGCGGAACCCATATTCAAAACCATTACCAAAATTTCTGATGAGGAATATTTAAAGCTTCTCGAACGAAGGAAAAAGGAAAATGTCCACATCATTCTCAACAGCCTAAAACCCCGATTCACATGACCAAAACTACCGGAAAATCGAATTGAATCAGATAACCTGTACAAAATGAATAGATCTTATTTTTTAATTCCGTTATGCATACTTATTACCGGAATGCCTGCATTCGGACAAGTAACGCTAAAAGAATGTCAGGAAAAAGCGCGAAACAACTTTCCTTTGATCAGGCAATGCGATCTTATCGAACTTTCAAAGGAATATACATTATCAAATGCCGGCAAAGCATATCTTCCTCAGTTGGATGTCACGCTTATCGGAGGATTCATCGAAGGGCTTCCCAGTTTTAGTCCGCCCGGCTCGGAATCTTCATCTTCGAACTTCAACGCCATCTCCGTAATACAACTTAACCAGATGATCTGGGACGGAGGTATCACCAAAGCGAGAAAAGGAATTGCAGAAGCGTCGGCTGAAATTGAAAAAGCGGATCTCGAAGTTGCACTTTTTGCCCTTGAAGACAGAGTAAACAACCTGTTCTTTGGTGTATTGATGATTGATGAGCAATTAAAACAACTGGAAATCCTTAAGTCCACTTTGTTGCGAAGTAGAAGGCGCATTGAGATCGCGATCGAAAACGGCACCGCTTTCAAATCGGACATTGATGAATTAGATGTGGAAGTGATCCATACGGATCAACGATCGGAGGAGTTGAGCACCAACAGAAGCGCATACGTCAATGTACTGGCGGCTATGACAGGTGAGGCCATTGAAGGAGATGCAGAATTTATCCGGCCGGAAATTGAAGACGCATTCCTGACCGTGGAGAATAACAGGCCGGAACTGGTGCTCTTCCAAAACCGGGAAAACTTAATCAACGCTCAAAGCCAAATTGACAAAGCAATGTTATTTCCTAAGATTGGAATTTTAGGTTTCGGCACGTTTATCCAACCGGGCGCCGACTTTGGCACTTCAAAACTCAACAATATTTTTATTGGCGGAATAAGTCTCAATTGGAGCCTTGGAAATTTATATACCAACAGCACCAATAAAAAGCTCTCCGAGGTAAATCTACAAAAAGTACATGTACAAAGAGAAACCTTCCTCTTCAACACAAATCTTGAGTTAACACAAACTCAATATGATCTCGAGAAACATAAAAAACTGATTGATCAGGACCGGGAAATAGTTGCGCTTAAAAGCAGCATAAAAAAGGCCTACGACGTCAAATATGAAAATGGGATATGCACGATGTCGGAACTGTTGGACCGGACTAATGAGGAAAGTGTGGCCAGGCAACAGCTCATTGTTCATGAGATCCGGTACCTCATGAAAGCATATCAATATCTTAATATAACGGGAAACCAATAAAATCAGAATAGTCTATGAAAACCTATTTTTTTTCAGTATTCATATGTTTGCTTTTGCTGCAGGCCTGCGGGAATGAAAAGCGGCTTACCGACGCCACCGGAGTATTTGAAGCCACTGAAGTCATAGTTTCGGCAGAAGCCAGTGGCAAGATCTTGGCCCTTAACATTCGGGAGGGCGATGCACTTACCAGAGACCAGGTAGTCGGCCTGATCGACAGTACTCAATTACACCTCACCAAAAAGCAATTGGAGGCCAATAAAATTACCGTGCTGTCCGGTCGTCCGGATGTTCAGGCTCAGATAGAGGCTACGGAAAGAGAGATCGCAAAACAGGAGCGGGAAAAGGAACGAATTGAAAAGTTATTGGCCGGGGACGTCGCCACTCAAAAACAACTGGACGACATTGAGTCATTGATATTAATATTAAAAGCCAGATTAAGATCTCAAAAAAGCAACTTGTCAAACAGTGTGAATTCCGTGGATGCGCAAAGCAACTCGATCGATGTTCAGATCGAACAGCTTGAAGACCGGATCGAAAAATGCAACATCAAAAGCCCCATTTCCGGAACCGTACTGGTAAAGTATGCGGAACAAGGAGAAATCGCCGCCATGGGTAAAGCCCTGTTTAAGGTAGCGGATGTAGATCACA
Organism: Cytophagales bacterium; assembly: GCA_022360055.1. GTDB lineage: Bacteria > Bacteroidota > Bacteroidia > Cytophagales > Cyclobacteriaceae > JAAUQL01. The sequence continues at coordinate 2,575 of JAKSDO010000174.1, forward strand.
TGATTCTGAAGGCTTACGTCACGGCCGATCAGCTTGCACGATTAACCATCGGACAGGAAGTAAGGGTCCTTGCTGAATTCGGCGAAACCGAAAACCGGGAATACCGGGGCAAAGTGACCTGGATTTCAAGTAAATCTGAGTTCACCCCCAAAACCATTCAGACCCAGGACGAACGCGCCAACCTCGTTTATGCGGTGAAAATTGCCGTTCAAAATGACGATTATCTGAAAATCGGTATGTACGGCGGATTTAAAATGACCGAATAATGCATGCGGTAAAAGTACACGAAATCAAAAGAAACTATAATAAAGTGGAAGCTCTGAAAGGTGTGAGCTTTGAGGTGCGGCCGGGAGAAATCTTCGGAATCATCGGGCCTGATGGCGCCGGAAAAACTACGCTGTTCAGAATCCTGACCACTCTTTTGCTGGCCGATTCCGGTACTGCAATTGTCGACGGCAATGATGTAGTAAAAGATTTCAAAGAAATTCGCAAAAAAGTGGGCTATATGCCGGGACGATTTTCACTTTACCAGGATCTGACGGTTGAAGAGAACCTCACCATATTCGCCTCTATTTTCAAGACCACCATTGAAGAAAACTATCACCTGATCAAAGATATTTATCAGCAAATAGAGCCGTTCAAAAATCGTCGCGCCGGGGCGCTTTCCGGTGGGATGAAGCAAAAACTGGCGCTTAGTTGCGCCTTGATTCACAAACCCGTCATATTGTTTCTCGACGAACCTACCACAGGTGTGGACCCTGTGTCGAGGAAAGAATTCTGGGAAATGCTTGCGAACTTGAAAAGGGAAGGAATTACGATACTGGTATCAACTCCGTATATGGACGAAGCAAATCTCTGTGACCGGATCGCCCTTATCCGGGAAGGATCATTTTTAAAGATCGACTCCCCGCAAAATATTGTAAACCAGTATTCAAAAAGACTCTGGTCCGTAAGAAGCAACGACATGTCCAGGCTCCTGAAAGATTTGAGAACCCACAAAAATATTATGACATGCTTTGCATTCGGAGATACGCACCATGTTACGGTTAATCAAGAAAAACCGAGTGGGGAAGAAGACCGCTTTGGCTTTAAAGATCTGAAAGACTTCCTGGAAGAAAAATCGCATTCGGAGATTGAAATTACAGCCATTGATGCGGGCATTGAAGATTGTTTTATGGAGTTGGCAAACTAACCATGAAAGTCATTGAAGCGGAAAATTTAACCAAAAAGTTCGGACAATTTGTTGCCGTTGACAATATCTCATTCCAGGTAGAAAAAGGAGAGATTTTCGGCTTTCTCGGCGCAAACGGGGCTGGTAAAACCACCGCTATGCGCATGTTATGCGGATTGAGTAAGCCCACATCCGGCCAGGGGAAAGTAGCCGGATTCGATATCGAGCAGCAACCGGAAAAGGTAAAAGCCAATATCGGTTATATGAGTCAGAAATTTGCTTTGTACGAAGATTTGCGGGTATGGGAAAACCTTCGTTTATACGGTGGTATTTATGGTATACCAAGTAGAGAAATCAATGAAAAAATCCATGCTGCCCTGGCTCAATTAGGTATTGAAAATGAAAAGGATACCATGGTAAAATCCCTGCCGCTTGGGTGGAAGCAAAAGCTGGCTTTTTCAACAGCCATCTTTCATGATCCTAAAATCGTATTTCTCGACGAGCCCACCGGGGGAGTTGATCCCCTCGCCCGGCGGCAGTTCTGGGAATTGATATATGAGGCTGCAGATCGCGGAATCACCGTATTTGTAACCACGCATTATATGGACGAAGCCGAGTATTGCAATCGAGTTTCCGTTATGGTCGACGGAAAAATTGAAGCGCTGGACAGCCCTAAAAATCTTAAAAAACAATTCGACGCAAAAAATATGGATCAGATCTTTCATCAACTGGCTCGAAAAGCAACCCGGGGAAATAACTAATTATGAGGCAGTTTATAACATTTACGCGCAAGGAATTCTATCATATTTTACGGGATCGATGGACCATGTTGATGTTATTGGCCTTTCCACTGATCATGATCATCCTTTTCGGATTCGGCATCACCACGGAAATTAAAAACAGCAAAATTGCCGTATACGACCCCTCAAAAGATCTGGCTACCCAGAACATTATCAAAAAACTTGAGACAAGCGAGTACTTTATACTTTCGGAATATCTGAACAGCCCGGATCAGATCGAATTGATTTTCAAGGAGGGCAAAATTGGCCTGATGGTTGTTTTTAGTGAACGATTTTATGAAAACCTGATCCATACCGGCGATGCTCAGATCCTGTTAATTGCCGATGGCACAGATCCAAATACCGCTTCAACCCTGACAAATTATGCCTCAAGAATAATCATGATGTATCTGCAGGAATTAACAGACATTGAACATTTGCCGTTTCAAATCAACACCGAAGTAAAGCTTCTCTATAATCCTACTTTGGAGGGCGCTTACAACATTGTTCCCGGCGTGATGGGTATGGTGTTGATGCTTATCTGCGCCTTAATGACCTCGGTATCCATAGCCAGGGAAAAAGAGCTTGGGACCATGGAAGTGATCCTTGTTTCACCAATGCCACCATTGCTGATCGTGCTCTCAAAGGTCGTTCCCTACTTTACCATTTCATTGATCAATTTTACGAATGTGTTGATCCTGGCTGTATTTCTGTTGGGCGTGCCTGTAAACGGAAGTCTGTTCACTCTTTATCTGGTTTCGATCATATTTATTTTTGTCGCTTTGGCGTTAGGCCTATTGATTTCATCTGTAACGAACCGGCAGCTTGTCGCATTATTGATGTCAGCCATGGGTTTGATGATGCCCGTAGTCATGCTGTCCGGCTTGATGTTTCCGATTGAAAACATGCCGCTCATCCTTCAGGGAATAGCACAGATAATTCCCGCCAAATGGTATATCGAAGCCATACGCGATGTTATGATCAAAGGCCTGGGGCCTGCGGATGTAATCAAAGAGATCGGAATTCTCTCGCTCATGGCCGTTGTGTTGATTGGGGCGAGTCTTAAAAAGTTTAAAATAAGATTGGAATAGATATGCTTGGATATTTATTAGAAAAAGAGTTTAAGCAGTTTAGGCGCAATCCGTTTTTGCCCAGGCTGGTGATCATTTTTCCAATGATGGTGCTGTTGGTGTTTCCCCTGGTGGCCAATTTTGAAGTAAAGAATATCGATCTAAGTGTCATCGACCACGATAAAAGCTCCTATTCCCGAAACCTGATTCAAAAGGTTATTGCCTCCGGATACTTCAATATTACGGATGTCTCCGAAACGTATTCGGATGCCATTGAAAAAATCGAATCCGATCGGTCGGACGTCATTCTCGAGATTCCCTCAAATTTCGAACGGGACCTCGTCCGGGCGTCGAGAGGAGATCTAATGATCTCGGCCAATGCGGTAAATGGGAATAAAGGCGGATTGGGAACGGCCTACCTGATGAATATAATTTCAGATTTCAACGGCAATATCCGCGCGGAATTAACCGGAAACGCAAACAAGCTTCAAGTTCCATTTTTAGAAATAATACCATTGTACAGGTACAACCCAAGCCTGTTGTATGAAGTATATATGGTTCCGGCGCTCATGGTCATGGTGATGGCCATGATCTGTGGGTTTTTGCCAGCGCTGAATATTGTGAGTGAAAAGGAAAATGGGACGATAGAGCAGATGAACGTAACGCCTGTACAAAAATTTACTTTCATCCTGGCCAAGTTGATCCCATACTGGGTGATCGGATACCTTGTATTGACCATCTGTATTGGTGTGGCATATTTTGTTTGGGATATTATACCTGCCGGATTTCTGGGCACGCTTTATTTGTTTGTAACCATTTTCATTCTGGCGATCTCGGGATTCGGTCTGGTCATTTCCAATTACGCGATTACCGTTCAGCAGGCAATGTTTATGATGTTCTTTTTTGTATTGACATTCATTTTTATGAGCGGTCTTTATACTCCAATCGAAAATATGCCGGATTGGGCGCAAATATTAAGTAATTTCAGCCCGTTGAAATACATCATACAGGTGTTGCGCATGGTTTTTCTGAAAGGAAGCGGTTTTAAGGATCTCCTGCCGCAATTCTTTTCTTTGCTCGGATTTGCCTTATTTTTCAATAGCTGGGCAATCTACAGCTATAAAAAGAGTAGTTAAGTGTTTTCGTTTTGATCGATTTCTTTCCCGGTTCGACGTGGTCGTGTCATTCAAAATTCAACCACTTCAAAGGATATTTCTTCATACGGCGATTCGATTCCTCCCTCGTATAGTATTCCTATTTGATTTTTCCCCAAGAAAACAATGTCTGAATAGGCTGAGGGTCCTTCGTGAATCACCTTACTAGTCCGGCCATGTTTTTCCTTGATCCCGGCTAAGTCTCAGGGTCATCCTTTCCCGGGTATCTCTGCTTACCGGATTGGAAAAATATAAATGCCCGTTTATGATCAACCTTTCCTCGTGTTTCTTGTGATTGGTGAGTTGAATCCCATGAACAGGTCCGTAGCCTACCACCTCCAATTGTCGGGCCGTCGGATCAAAACACTGTCGGATGCAAACATCCGACAGTAATCAATCAATATTTCGCCCGCTATCGGATACTGCTTCGCCCGCTGTTCAACCGCTGTCTGATATATGTTCTGTCGGATATTGTTATCCGACAGTATTATCCGGCAGAACTACCCGACAGAAAGCCATCAACTGTTTCCGTCTGATTGTGGCGGCGAAAATTCCCTACCTTTGAGATATGGGATTAAGAGATAGATACAAATACCACGCTAAAAATACGTTTTTCATAACAACTACCTGCTATAAATGGCTCCCTTTAATATCGATTGGAAATGGATTTGCTATTGTCTCGGATAGCTTGAATTTCTGCTGCGGCAAGTATTTCGCAAACATGCTTGCGTATGTATTAATGCCCAATCACATTCATATGATTCTACATTTTACAGACGGATTGAAAAGATCCGATTTTATGAGAGATTTTAAAAAATATACCTCAACTATGATTCGGAAACAAGTTGAAAGACACTCCCCTCAGCTCTTGCCAAAAATGATGGCCAATTCTAAAAAACAAATATCTAAAGTATGGCAGGACAGATTTGATGAAGTATACCTGGAAAGTCGAAGCGTAACAGAAGTTAAACTTGATTATATTCATAATAACCCACTCCAGGAAAGATGGCAACTGACAGACAAGCCCGAAGAATATGTGCATAGCAGTGCCTGCTATTATGAACTGGAAAAACAACCTGTAATAAAAGTTTCACATTATCTGGAGTTTATATAACAATAGATTTCCGGATACGAAACAAAATATTTATGAGATTTATCGGATGGATGCACTGCAGGATGAAACGCTGTCGGATATGGTTATCCGACAGGACTTCCGACAGAATCCCCGACGGAGTTTCACCCGGTGTCAGGTGTTTCTACCCGGTAGCCGGGACATTTAGTCTTCCCAACAGTTCCGGCTTCACCTTCCGTCTACTGTCAGATACCGGTTCACCTGCTGTCACACCGAAGC
>JAKSDO010000050.1 GCA_022360055.1 Cytophagales bacterium
TCACCGATGCCGACATTATTGCCCAAGGTAATTCCTTCTTTGCCCAGTGCGCTCAAATGTACGCGATGCCCAAGCCTTAGAAACCTGCCCCATTTTATTCGCGACAGATTGAACATACGCACACTGCTGCCGAACATAGCCCATTTCGGGTTGCGCAGATACACCAGCATGCTCAGCGCCCGGATGATATTCCACATTTGTATCCAGAGAAATTGTATAACGGAACCGGAGTTTAGATCCGGATCAAACCCGAACCCCGGATTTCGCAGGCGTATGATCTTTTCAATGATTTTTTTCATACTATGCAGCAGATCTTAAAATTTGATTCAAAATGCGCTCTACGGTTTCTTCCAGCAAGATGTTTTCCAAAGGAATATATCGCCGGACGCCGGCATCACCGTTGAACCGGTTAAAAAGATCAAGGTACTTTTTTGTGAGGCGCCTGATGGTGTCTTTATCCAACTCTTGCTTTCGTTCAGAGATCAATTCCGCTTCGGCATACAGGAAAAAATTGAGGTTCGGCTTGAGCAATAGGGCGTAGCCTGTCTTTATAATGTTTCCGGGCAATTTCAGATTACTTCTTCTGCTGTCATTGATAAAGTCGAAATAATAGCGGTCATAAAGCACAATATGTCCGCTCAAAACATACTTGACATACACCACAAACTGGCCGAAAAGATAATCTGCATAATAGTAACCAAACCGCAGCAAAGAAGATAATAAGTGGGTATTCTTTCCCTGATGCGGAAGCGTGTTTGCGGCTTCCTTTTCCGCGACCTCTTTCCCTTTGGTCCATGCACTCAATATCGGCAGGACAGATGGCCTGTGACGTATCACGACCACTTGCCGGCGGTATTTCTTTTCCAGGATGTTTTTTACGTTTTCAATCACGGTGGATTTACCTGCACCGTCCACTCCGCTGAACGTGACCATCATACCTCTGCGGCTCCACCGGGTTCTCAGCGTATCAAACAGGTAGTAAAGCCTGTTCTTCCATTTTCCAATACTTCTGTTTTCCTCCATCCGGTTAAGCCATTTTATAACTTCTTCCCTTTTTTCTTTCGGATGATCGAAGCTTTCATAAAGCAATTGATCGAGCGGGTGCGAGCTGTTGGCCAGCCCCTCCTTCCCGAGGGAATACTTTGGAGGAACCGGAGCTTTATTCAGCAAATAAAACAAAGCAATATATCGTGACTCATCGGTCGGATCCGCCATTTTGACCCCAAACTTATTGATCCTTCGGTTTCGGATGATGGCGGAAATATCCATAATCACCATGGCCTTGCGCTTAATTTTCCAGATCAGATCTACATTCAACAAACTCCCGTCAATACACGTCAATTGCAGCGTAGCCATAAACGACCTTTTTTCCAGTTGTACGCGTTTCACCAGTCCGGATTCCTTCAAGAATCCGATGATCTTACCGGCATCGCTTTTTTTTACGCACATATCGACATCTGACGAAATACTGAGTTTGCCGGGAGAGCTATCCGGAAATTTCAGGGTGGCATAATCGCGATGCACAAGAAAGTCGAAAAGGTCCGTAACAAGCAACGACCGGTGTGAAAACGAAGCGGAACAGAAATCGCTCAGGGCTTCGTTCCAAGTATTCAGTAACCAGGCAATCTGCACATGCCATGATTTCTGCCTGCTATAGATATCCAGGTATATGATGCTGTTTATGATCAAGTACAACTTAAGGTACAGGTTCGTATTTTCTTCCGGATTTGCCGGTAAATCGGAGAATATCCCGGCATCAAGTTTCTCCCGGATCTCATTGTATATTTCCTTCCAGGATTTGCGGTTTACCAGGATGCCATGTTGCATGATGAAATGAAAGGCATCGTATCCGAGCGGGCTGGCCTTCCTGGTGTACTCCCAGTCATATACGTGTAGTTTGCCGTTTTTCTCATACATATTCCATGGCGTAAAATCACCGTGGCTCATAGATGTGACAATGGACATAGACTTATCCATGCTGTTCATCAGGGTGTTGAGTTTTAGCAACATCCCCTTGGGAATTCTCGAATCGTCCTTTTTATTCAGGTTATGCAGGGCGGTTTTGGCATCATTCCATATTTTCAAATCGTGTAATGCACTTCTTCCGCTGGTTTTATCCGAAAATGATTTCAAAGCATTTAGATGTATCTCGCCAAATTCCGGGTTTCTACGCCCCCCCTCCGATACATCGCCAAGCTGGATCATGTCATTACTTCGCCCAATAACTTTCGGAAACTCAAATGACAGGATTCCTTTCTCCCGAAGTTCAAGAATAGCCCGATGCTCATTTTCGATCAGCAATTTGGCTTCTTTAGTACAGGCGACTTTAAGGAATACCGGGTTAAATTTGCGGTGTATGTAGAAAATTGATTTTCTGTTTGGGCCGGGTGTCCCCATGAAAAGCGCCCAGTCCGAATGCATTGAAAACGGTCGGATGCTCTTTTTATCTTCTTGGATGGATACTTTGATGGTTTTAAAAAACAAGCGCTGTAATCCAAGCAGAAAAATAAGCCTGACGATCGTGGCAAACAACTTCGCGCGATGTCCGGCAATATTATAGAACTTGAGAAATAAGGGTTCTTTGAGATGTGCGGGCCATATCCACCGAATGCTTCCGTCGGCATTTCGCAGGAATTGAAGCCGCATATGGGAGGATTCGGGCGAAGACAGATCCATGGAAATATCATGACCGGCCTTTTCAAAAATATCATTCAAATAACACATAGGATTAAGTTTCCATTTGGATGGTCCAAATCCATGCCTTTATTGTAAGTGTCTGTTTTTCAATTTTTTACAAAAAATCAAGCCCGGACCGTTTCCACACTCCGGATCATGGTTCCATAAAATGGAAATTCTCCGACGATCACACGGCAGCTAATTCTGAGACGGAATTCTTTTGGCTCGTGTGCACGGATGCCCGCCCCTGGAATTGAAAGGGGGAGGCAATCAGCTATTGATCCGGCCCCTGGACAAAGGAAAGATCGGTGCGCTTTGCTTTCAGGCGGATTTTTTCCCGGCTGGTCAGGAAAGGACTTCTTTCCAGGGCAATGGAAAAAACAAGCAACTGATAGAACAGTATGCCGTAGTTGGATTCTCCAAAAATTCCAAACTCGGTAGTTGAATTGATCAGAATAGGGATCAGTATGCCAAAGAGCATCAGCTTTTTTTCCTTGTTCTCATGCAAAAGGCCCCGGATGGTAAAGATCATCTGGAATATCACGAGGGTGAGGCCTGTAAAACCTAAATTCATCAGTACCTGTATAAAGGTGTTGTGGGTCATCTTTCCGGCATAGGTATGTGTGCTTTGAAAAAACTCCTTATAATCAATCCTCATGAATCCGAATCCAAGCAGGGGCTCACGGGGCAGACCTTCGTTAATGAGCGCCGTCCAGAAGGGAAGCCGCCCGGTCATGTTCAGCACCTCCTCGAGACGTTCGCCATCATCTTTCAGGATCACCTTGTTTACAGCCACCGGCAATACCGCGAATAACCCGGCGAGGATCATTATCTTGAGCCTCTTGTTTTTCGACTGGCTGATGTAAAATAAAACGATCAGAACAGCTCCTATCAATGAAGACCTCGAACCAGTGAGGAACAACGCATAAACGATTACAAGTATCTTGCCGACGGTCCACCACTTCCGATGGTTGCGGTAAATATCTAAGATAAGACAGGCCATTCCTACACCCGCCAGCATCCCCAGCTCATTGGGATTCATAATGTAGCCGCCAAGCCGCGCTTCTTCGCCACCATGTGTCAGCCTGAAAAACGTATCCGGATCGGCATACATGCCAATGATAAAAACGCAAATCAAAACAAAAACCGCATTTCCGAGCAGGTGGAAGAGTCTGATGGAATGCCCTTGAAAATACGCATCCAGTAGGATAAGACTTTTGATAAAAAAATAGCTGAATATCATGCTCTGAGTGGTCATAAACCACTGTAAAGCACTCACCTCCACCTTAGAGCTCCACAGGAATGAAATGAAGCCGAGCAGCAGATATCCAAAATACAGCAAAGGCGCAAAAATGTTTTTCCATTTCAATGAATCTACGGCGCCGTATCTGAGGACCTTTCTGTACACCACCACGGACGCCAGCAATACACTCATCCGGCCCACTACCTTGATCGCGCGGGTAATCATCACATGTTCACTCCACGTAAAAAAACACGCGATCATCAACAGTAAAATGATGAATAGCTGCCTGTCGGTCTTTGACAGGAACCTGCTGTGATCCGACCGGATTTTGTGTCTCATCAATTAACTGACGCTATAGAGTTTATCAAATTCACCCACAATCCGGCTCCAGTTATATTCATTCAAAACCATTGATTTTGCCCGTTCTCCGGCTGATCGCAACCTGTCAATGTCCCATTGGGTCCTTAATTTTACCATAGCCTCATACAACATATTTACGTTTTCATTTTCCACTACCATCCCACATTGGTATCTGCGGACAGGATCGCCCATATTGGTGGCCTGTGTTACAAGACACGGAATGCCCATCGACGAGGCTTCGATGATCGAAGCAGGAAGCCCTTCATTTCTCGACGGATGCGCAAAAATGTGCATTTGATGCATCAAATCGCTTTTCTCCTGCCCAAATTTGCTCCCCCATAATATTACGCGATCATGTAGTTTTCTGATAGATATGGCCGCTTCCAGAGCTTTTTTTTCGGCGCTGTCACCAACGATCCACAATTGAGAATCGGGATATTTGCCGACAAAACCCGCAAAGACTTCCAAAAGCAGGTCAAGCCCCTTTGTATAAATATCAAGCCGCCCCACAAACCCGACAATAAATTTTTCATCCGGCGCATTGGTGTGTCCGGCATCCCGGGTACCTGCCGTAAATCCGTAAGGTGTCAGAGCCGTCCTGGCCCCCGGAAAAATGCGCTTTGGCCCCTGCACCTCGCTTTCACCGATACAATGTATGATATGAGCCCGTCGGAGCATCGGTTTTTCAA
>JAKSDO010000235.1 GCA_022360055.1 Cytophagales bacterium
GTGTTCTGAATTTGTTCCGGTCTTACCGGTTTCATCCGTTTATATTTTTTAGATTGCTGACACACTGAGTAATATAATCATGCTCGTGTGTGTCCTGAATTTGCTCCGGTCTTACCGGTTTCATTTGTTTGTGTAAATCTTAAAAAAAATACGCCGCTCGAGTTAAACCATTATTTTGGCATCGGCCACATAGCAACCCTTGTCGAGTAAAATGAGCGGATTTATGTCAAGTTCCCTGATCTGCTCGCATTCAGTTGCCAATTGGCCCAACCGAACAATACAAGATTGCAGGAGTTGGACATCTCGCGCTTTCTTCCCGCGAAATTCCCCAAGGAGCGGATATCCCCGGATCGCTTCGATCATGGACATCGCATCCTCTTTAGATACCGGAGCAACACGGAAACTGACATCTTTGTAGATCTCGACATGAATCCCGCCAATTCCGAACATCAACACCGGTCCGAATGAGGGATCTCGTTTCATTCCCAGAATCACTTCTACACCGTCTTTGATCATCGGAGCGATCATTATTCCCTGTATACCGGATTCCGGGCTTTTCTCTTTTACATTTCGAACTATAGATCCGTAAGCTTCGACAGCTTCGTCCTCATTTTGAATGTTGAGGACGATCCCCCCCACCTCTGTTTTATGTGCGATATCATCGGATACAATCTTCATGACCTGCGGATAGCCGATCTCATTTGCTGCCGGTTTAACTTTTTCTTCCGATGAGACTACCCGAACCGGTAATGTGGGAAAACCATAGGTCTTAAGAATGGAATAGGCTTGATTTTCCGCTATAAGGCGTTGATTATTCCCGGTGGCCTTGTTTAATATCCGATGTACGGATTCATTATTGATGTCCGAAGTTGCGCCAGGTTCTGATGCAGGCAATTCAAGTCTTTTATTGAAATTGACAACACAACTTAGTGCGTCGGCCATGGATTCCGGTAATTGATAGTGGGGGATACCATTGCGTTGTAATACTTCAATTCCTTCTTGTACATCCGCTTCGCCCATAAATGAGGCATACACGGGTTTGTCGTAATGACTGGATACTTTAGCCACTTCGCGAGCGATTAAGTCAATATCCGTCATCGATTGTGGTGTCAGGATCACAAAAACAGCGTTTACATCATTATCTTTAAACGTCGCTGTCATTGCGGCATTATACCGGTCCGTTCTGGCATCGCCGATTACATCTATCGGGTTGTTGCGGTTGGAAGTAGAAGGGAGATGTTGTTTAAGGTATTTCGCAGTTTCGTCGGAAAACTTTGCCAGTCGCAATCCGGTTTTTATGGCCGCGTCGGTTGTTAACACCCCAGGGCCACCCGCATTGGTGATAATTGCAACTTTATCTCCTTTAGGAGCAGGTTGATATGCAAATGCAATGGCGCGGTTAAACATATCTACAATATTGTCACATCTGATAATGCCTGCCTGCTCAAAAGCGGCGTCGCAGATTTCATCACTTCCAGCCAATGATCCGGTATGCGACGCTGCTGCCGCGGCGCCCTCCTCGGTTCTGCCGGATTTTATGATCAGGATGGGCTTTCCGCTTTTTTGAATTACCTCCCTGGCTGCGGCCAGCAACTCTTTTCCGTTGCTTACTTCCTCCAGATACAGCAGGATGACTTTTGTCTTTTCATCCTCCATAAGGTAAAATAACAGGTCAATTTCACTGATATCTGCCTTATTCCCGAAACTTATGAATTTCGAAAATCCAATGTGCTTAGCTCTTGCATAATCGAGCACCGCTGTGCAAAGTGCGCCGCTTTGAGATAAAAATCCAATGGGACCCTCTTCAGGCATTTTCCTGGCAAAAGAAGCGTTGAGGTGTGACTTTGGGTCTGTGTTAATAACTCCGAGGCAATTTGGGCCTATAAATGAAATATCATATTTCTCGGCAATTGACAGAATCTGCCGTTCCCTTTCCAAACCTTTTTCGCCGATTTCCCGAAATCCCGCTGAAATAATAATTACCGATTTAATTCCTTTCTTGCCACATTGTTCCAGAGCCAGATGGCAAACCGCACTTGGGAAAACCAATATCGCCAGGTCGACATCCTCTTGAATATCAATCACGTATTTATACGTCCGAATACCTGCAATAAATCTTTCTCCCGGACTTACAGGAAATACTACTCCATTGAAGTTTGCATGCACAATGCTCATCAAAATGTCATACGGGACGGTACCTTTTACCTTGTTGGCACCCACGATTGCGACCGAATCGGGATAAAATATCTTATGTAAATTCTTGCGGTGGAGTGACGATCTTTTTTTCATGAGACTGAGCGCTTTAAAAAGTGAGATAACCTTTAAAAATAATGAAGGGCTTAAATCGGATAATCAGAGGTAGCCGTTTATAAAATCAACGGCATCTGCAATATTTTGAACTTCCAGGGCTCCATCTTCGTCCATTTCAATATCAAATTCTTCTTCAAATGCGCCGACAAGCAATACGCTCTGCATTGAATTAGCCCCCAGGTCAAAAATAAAATTAGCGTCATCGCCGATTTCCGATGCGGGAATTTTTAAAACTTCGCCGACTACTTTTTTTACTCGTTGAGTTAACTCTTGCTTTTCCATACTTAGGGTGTTTATTGTCTGTATACAATTTAATATAGAACTTAAGAAAAGAAAAGGAAGTCCGCTATTATTTGACGGGAACGGTTGCTGCCATCAGGTTTGCCGGATCCGGCGACTCCGATCTTTTAAAAGCGCGGCCTTGTTAACAATACATTAAGTCTATATAAACAATCTTTTTTTATATGTTAATGCACCTCGAACCGATATCTTTACATCCCTGCATCAAATTCACTGAAAAGCGAAATGAAGATCCGTACAGAAGTTTTAGAACAGCTAAACAGGCAAATAAGTGTAATCATTGATAAGACCCTGGAGCTCGAAAGGAAATATATCGTTGAAATTTCCAGCGTTCATCCGGTATATAATCGCAGCGCCAGGAACCTTATCCATTACCTGGCTTTCAGAAGTTTTGAAATGGATATATTACAGGATCAGCTAAGAGCACTGGGATTACCTTCGCTTACCAATATTGAAGGGCACGTCTTGGAAAGTTTGTTGTCGATTAAAACGATCATCAATCATTTACTCGGAGTGCAGAAAGTAGAGCATAAAAAGGGTGTTATCACCACTGCCAAAAGCAAGAAGATTCTCAGTAAAAATACCATGCTTCTTTTCGGTTATAAGTCAAAAAAGCGCCGGACACGAATAATGGTTACCCTGCCCGGCATTGCTGCCGAAGAGCCTAAACTCATAAGGAGATTATTGAAAGCCGGTATGAATAGCGCCAGAATCAATTGTGCTCATGATGATCCGGAAGTTTGGAAGCAGATGATATCTCATTTGGACGATGCAAAGACCATTATGAGCAGGAATTGTAAAGTAATGATGGATCTGGGCGGGCCCAAACTCAGAACCGGCCCAATGGAAGAAGGCCCGAAAGTGATTCATATTCGCCCGGAAAGGAATGATCTTGGTGAGGTGATAACTCCTTCCAGGATTTGGATCGCGCCCTATGACGTGTTGCCGCCGAAGGATAATGCCGATGCGATCTTGCCGATTGATGAACAGCTCTTCAGTAAAATTAAAAGGGGGAGCGAAATATTATTTAATGATTCCAGGGGCAAGAAGTGCAAAATTCTGGTCGATAAAAAGCAAGGAGGCGGGAAATGGGGGCTGTGCCGGGATTCGGCGTACGTGACTACCGGTACGGAGATGGAAGTTCATCGCAGGAAGAAGTCGGGGAAGGAAGCAATATTTGTCGGAGAGTTATTGCCACTTGAGCAAAGCTTAACCCTTAAATCCGGCGATACATTGATACTAAAAAAGGACCAGGAACCCGGTAGAAATGCGACCTATGATCAAGGCGGGCAAATAGAAGCACCGGCTTTCATCTCCTGTACGCTTCCCGAGATCTTCAAATATGTCAAGGTGGGCGAACCCATATTTTTTGATGATGGTAAAATAGAAGGTAGAATTGAGGAAGCTCATCCGGAATATTTAATTGTCAGAATATTGCAGGCAAAGGTGCTCGGGTCAAAGCTAAAATCCGATAAAGGGATTAATCTGCCCGAAAGCGATCTCCCGATCAGCGGCCTGACCGATAAGGACAGGCAGGATATGAAGTTTGTAATCGATCATGCGGATGCAGTGAATTTTTCCTTTGTAAACGACAAATCCGATGTGGAAGAACTACAGGATTTAATGGAGGAATTGGGGAAAAGAATTGGTATTATACTTAAGGTCGAAACTCAGAAAGCATTCAAAAATCTCCCGAAAATCCTGCTTCAGGCCATGCGCTCCTATCCGATCGGAGTTATGATCGCTCGCGGCGATCTCGCCATTGAAACCGGCTGGAAAAATTTTGCCTCCATACAAGAGGAAATTCTTCGCATTTGTGAAGCTGCTCATATCCCGGATATTTGGGCGACTCAGGTTCTTGAGAGCATGGCTAAAAAAGGTGTGCCCTCCAGAGCGGAAATTACAGACGCCTCAATGGCTCAGCGCGCAGAATGTGTTATGCTCAATAAGGGAATTTATATTGAAAAAGCGGTAAAACTCTTGGATCGCATACTCATTAAAATGCAGCGCTATCAAAAAAAACAAAACACCCTGCTGCCCAAGCTTGGAGAAGCTGATCGGTTAATTCTGGAATATTATTAGTTAATCGCGTTTCCGGAAACATCCTGGCTTGCAACAGAGCAGCTGAAATCCGTCCGGAGAGCAGGTTGCTTATTGCCGGATGATCTTTGTATGCCATTTTACGGATGACGCCGAATGGAATTTATATGCCCGGATTTGTATAGCATTTGACAGGTTCCGCAGGGACCTGATGCTTAATCCCGTCCGTGAAAAAGACGGCTGATTTTATATATTTCCGGGCGGTTTCGGCGGTGTGCTTTCCCTTGTTGTTCACGAAACGAGAATGAAAGAATTGAAGTATGGAAAAAAGAATGAAAAATTTACTTCCGACAAGCAATTTTTTCGAGAAATTACGGAATTCATTGTTAAATTCGCAATAGAATTCTTGAGTGCACGATTGGGTAATTTTAGTTAATTCACAACTTAATGATTTTACATATACTGAAGCCGGAAGCGGAAGATTATAAGAAACTAACAGACATATGTTTCAAATCCAATAAGCACTGGGGATATCCCGACTACCTGATCGATTTATGGAAAGACGAGCTTACGATAACACCGCGGTATATTCGAAATCATAACATCATTAAAGTCCAAAATGAGCACTATGAAATCCTGGGGTTTGGAGTCATTGAAAGTTTAAACGGCAACGGTGTTTATGAAATCCTCCACCTTTGGGTATTGCCTGAATATATGGATAAGAACATCGGCAGGCTGTTGCTTGAAAAACTCGAGCAAAATGCGGGTCCTCATAAGACGATCAAGGTAGTTTCCGATCCCAATGTTATGTCTTTTTATCAGGATTGCGGATATCAGAAAGTTGGCGAAGTAAAAAGCAGGCCGGACGGAAGAAAACTTCCGTTAATGAAAAAAATACTGAATGGCATTTAGCGTAATCCTGAGCGATCACAAAAGGATTTTTTTGCTGTGTTTCCCCGCTTTTTAAGGGAGAAGTGAAAAGCTATATCTTCTATTCGCCCATCAATTTTTGGGCTGCCGCATTTCCTTTGTGGCATTAAACAATTTCTTTTTGTTTGGGATTATTGTTTTACATTTATTGTTTAATTACGGTTGACAAAAGGATGGGTAAAATGTTTTTTTGGTTTTTAGCCTTCATAATCTTTGTGATTTTAATTTTTAATGTTGTCGGTTTTGTGATATCAGTCCCCGGGTATAAAGGCGAAGTATCCGATCATTTCAACGGCAGGGTTTTTATCAATCCCGGCAAGGTGAAAGCAAAAGGATTGAAGGATATAATTAGATGGGCAGCCAGCAGAAAGCGGGAATCCTGGAAAGAACTATCCGTTATCTCACAGGGGAAGCCCCCGGATTCCATCTTTAACGACGGAATCAAGATTACCTTTGTGAATCATTCCACATTTTTGATACAAATGGCCGGAGTAAATATCTTAACCGATCCTATTTGGAGCCAGCGTACCAGCCCGGTCCGGTTTGCCGGACCAAAGCGCGTGCGTCCGCCCGGGATTTTATTTGAAGATCTGCCGGCTATTGATTTTGTCATCATCAGCCATAATCACTATGATCATCTGGATGCTCCGACAATGAAAAAGCTTATACTTCAACACAATCCGCAGGTGATAACGCCTTTGGGGGTCGGGCAATTCATAGAAAGTCTGGGATCAAAAAGGGTAAGTGATATGGATTGGTGGCAAACCGTAGAAATGTTGAACGGACTGAAAATTTCATGTGTTCCTGCTCAGCATTTTTCCGGTCGCGGTACGAATGACAGGGATGCTACCTTATGGTGCGGTTATGTGATTACACTGGAAGGAGAAAATATTTATTTTGCCGGAGATACCGGGTACGGCGGATTTTTTAAGGAGATCAGAGAGAGATATGGCGATATGAAAATTTCATTTATCCCGATCGGCGCATACCTGCCAAGGTGGTTTATGAGCCCAATACATATTTCTCCGGAAGAGGCCGTAAAAGTTCACCGGGATGTCGGATCCCAAACGAGCATAGCGATGCATTTTGGAACATTTCCGCTCGCGGACGACGGACAGTTCCAGCCTGTGGCTGAGTTGAAAAAAGCGATTGAAAATTCAGGAATAGATAAGGCATCCTTTAAAATCATAAACGAAGGCGCGAGTATTGTATTAAATTAGAATAACCATGAAAGACCTTGTATCATGATGGAAATACGGCGTCATGAGCGCATCGGATTATTTCCGGGAAATCGATGTACCGCATGATCCCAGGTGCGACGCGATCACCCTCTTGAAGAAAAAGGAAAAGGCCGGGAAATGGCCTTTGCAACAAAAATACAGCGGGCTTGCGTATTTTGATATGGAAAAAGTCGGTAAACCCGGCAGGAGGAATACACTCAGGGCTCTAAGGATCCTCAAATGGTGGTTCAAAAAACCGTAAACTTTGAGGTGTACACGGGCTGTTTCGTAATTGCGCGGTCATAAGCTAAGACCAGTTTACCCTTTTGTATTCACCGATTTTATCTAATTCCACAACTGCCATGCCGTGATGATTTGAAAAAATAGGTGAGAATTTTGCGTCCCAAACCACATCGTAATGTTTATAGGAGGTTCGGGAATGTACGTTCTGGGATAAGGTATTGTTAAATCCTTTGATCAAAACCATAAACTCTGCATTTGATTGATGAAAAGTTTCCTTATCGAAATTTCTTAACGGACTTTGACCATCAATGGGGTGGACAATTGTCCAGCTCAATGCCAGCATATTTATCTTGTTCATTTCCAAAGGTAAATCATAGAATTTCCGGACAGATTTCCCATCTTCATTCATAGTTATGGACAACAATACCTTTGCTTCAACATCCAACAGCAGGTTCGTCTTGGCATTTGAAAGCCTGAGCATAAAGCCTGTCCCGCTTCCGTAGGGCGCAATCACCGCTTTTTTGCTGAAAACGATTTTAGCGACGGGCCTGGAGAATCGGGCAAATAGCAATCCGGCTGCCAAGGCCAGATACATCATTCCGATTAACATTTCTGAAAATGCAATAAAGTTTGCGAGGTGACTGCCGGGGTTGGCCCGGCCATATCCGACGATCGAAAAAGTTTGAGCGCTGAAATATACCGATTCCAAAAAATCTTCAAAATTGGTACCGTGCTTTATCCCGATGCCCCAGTATACCAGGCCAAAAAGCATATTTACAGCCAGGTATGTTGCGATAACAAGCAGATTGAATGTTACCCAATTGGTGGTGACCAAGAAATGAAAAATGCTGAAATGATCAAAAAAACTCAATCCGGTTTTGACTACATTGACGGTGCCATCCTGATTTAATAATCGCGCGGGCTGATGATCCGTTTTGGAGCCGAATCCTGAATTCTTGTATTCATTTATTCTATTCCTATTGCTTTGTGCCATAAATCATTGAGAAATTTTTTAAATAATAAAGGATTATAAGAAGAAATAAAAGATATCATCTCATCAAATTTTATTGATTTGAAAAAGCATTATATTGCCGGTATTCTTTTATCCTTTACTCCCGCCGTCAAAGCTGGCTCCGGGGCCGAAGGAGAAAAGCAGGACAATCAATTAGATAAAAATTATTAGAAGGAAATCTCCCGGTAAGGAGCAGTTCAGACCATCCAGGGATTGAATATGTAACCCCGATCGACAAAATAAAATTTTTTTTTGCAAGAGGAGCGGTTACAATTGTATAAAACAAAGAATAAATTATAGATTTCCAATTTTTTGAAAAACGACCTGAGATGTATTAATAATCTTACATAAGGAAACTAATTGATGAGAAAAGTAATCTTTTTTGCGCTACTTGCTACTACAATTGCCAATTCAGGATATGGACAAAAAGAGAAATATCAAAGCTTATTTATCTATAATTTTACCAAGTACATTAAATGGCCCGAATCTTACAATCCAAATAGATTTGTAATTGGCGTTATTGGAAGTTCAAAAATCCTGGAATCGCTTAATGCAATGACCGCAGCCAAAAAGAAGACAGTAAATGGCAAGGTGTTGGAAATTAAAAAATACAGTTCGGTTTCTGAAATTGATGATTGCAATATTTTATTTATTTCCGAAGATATGTCTGGTGAATTGGGACAAATTGAACATGAAACAAGTTCAAAACCTGTTCTCATTGTCACAGATGTACCGGGGCTTGCTGCTCAGGGGTCTATGGTTAACTTTGTGGAGCAGGATGGTAAAATTAAGTTTGAGCTCAACAGGGCTAGCGTAGATCGACGAGGATTGATCGTATCCGGTTCGCTCATAAATCTTGCAATTCTTATCTAGCGAAAGCCAATTTGACGGCGGTTTTTTCACCCGCACAGGACGGCCAGGCTTGTCAAATTTTCAGGTTAAATGTTTCCGGATTCCGGAGATCATCCGATTATCCAAACTCAAATTGGGGCGCCGGTAATACCTGTGCAATTCATGTTTTTGGAATAGCTTAACACTTCTCGGCGCAAACGAGGCATGACAAAAATTAATCGTCAATCAGCAAGGTTTTCTGTACACGTAAAGAAAAGCCGCGCTATGCACATTGTACTTGTAAAAGTCCATATTGCTTTACTGAAACAGGTTGCCGATATCATTGAAGTAAAGCTTTAAGAAGTACTGTTTGTCCGTGATTACCTGTTGTTTATCGATCACCAAATTGCACTCGTGGCACACCTGGCCGATGGCCGGGAAAATCTTTTGATTAATTGCAATAAGTAAAATATCTATTGGAAAAACTTAAAACCGAATATAAAATTGATACTCCCTTTAAATCTTACGCTTACGATCGAAAGCCCGTTCTTTTTTTGATTTTAATAATCGTAAATTAGGTTTGTTCAATTTAGCACAGCATATATTTAATTTTGTAAGGGATGCGGAGATTTTTTTTATTCTGCCTTTTAATTTTTTTAAGTTATTCCTCGGTAGCACAAAAGGCAAAACATCATATCGAAATTATATTTCGGCTTAGCCGGTATGTGACATGGCCGGCGGAAAAAGAAAGAAATAAATTTGTGATCGGAGTTGTGGGGGATGCTTCGGATTTTAAGTGTTTTCAACTGCTTGCAGCAGAAAAAGAAGCGATTCACAATTTTCCAATTGAAGTCCGATATTACGAATGCGCTGAAACTATGGACGATTGCAATTTATTGTATGTATCCGAAGCGTGCAAAATCGAGATGAGCGAGATCATAATGAAGACAAAAGATGAACCGATACTTATTGTCTCTGGTAAAGCCGGGTACGGAAAATTGGGCTCAATAATAAATTTTGTTGATTACGATGGAAAATTGACGATTGAATTGAATCAGAATCAGGCAGATAAGCGGGGATTGCGAGTTTCAGATAAACTCAAAAATCTCGCAACTGTCATATAATTGATTACTTTTTATCCGTTGTTTTAACCTGATTCAAACCGGCCTGAGCAGCAGTTGCGATCGTTATTCGCCGGATTTATATCGGATTTAATCTTTCACCACATATATGCCTTTCCGAAAAGTGTCTGATATTGACGGAGGACCCGAAGCTACCATACGAAGGGGTGGCCAAATAACCGTTTGTGAGTAAAGTACTGCAAATCCTGAAAATTGTGGATTTCGGGACTTTGGTCATCTGCACCAGTTTGGGCAAATTCAAACCTTCAAGGTATTCGGAAATCAATTCGATCAGCTCCAACGCGTTTTGAAGATTTGGAATGATGTACTTTGAATCGTCGCTATTGTCTTGTTTCATATATGAAACATTGATTTATATATTAAGTAGAAGATGATGTATTTTTATTTAGCATCCAACTTTTTTTTCTTTTTCCAAGATTGAATATGCCTTTATTCTTAATAACATCGGTTTATATGATTTTGAGAATATTTTGCATCAAAATTTTTGCTTTACATTTTTCTTTTTTTATTTTTATTAAAAGTTCCAAATATGGAATTATATTTTGAATATGAAACAATAGTAGCCCGGCAATCTTGTAAGTACAATTTTTGATTGAGATTGATCTCATTTTATTTTTTAGTTCAGACATGGATTATCTCAAAATACAAAGCCTGAATTATACTTAACCTAAATATTTTAACAAAACATGAAAGCGACACGTAGAAAATTTATCACCTCTTCAGCCGCTGTAGCTGCAGGGGTTTCGGTAAGCGGAAAAATCCTCGGAGCGCCGTTTATTGCCAAACGGCGCAATGTAAATGATACGGTTCGCATGGGATTTATTGGCGTTGGTAATCGGGGGAGTCAATTGTTGGAATGGTTCAGGGACAATAAAGACGTAGAGATTGCAGCTCTTTGTGACGTGTACGAGCCTTATACTTCCAGGGATAGATCAAAAGTGGACAAGCGATATATTGAAGGTGGAAAGGTGCCGAAAATGGGTGAAGATCTCGGAAAATACAGGCGCTATGAAGACTTCAGAGAGTTGTTGGATCGGAAAGATATTGACGCCGTCTGCATTGCCACCCCCGATCACTGGCATGCTTTACAGACGATCCTGGCATTCGAAGCGGGTAAAGATGTCTACTGTGAAAAACCATTGACAATTGTCCTGAAGGAAGGCAGGGCCATGATAGAGGCGCAAAAAAGAACCGGCCGGGTGTGTGCGGTTGGATTGAACAGAAGAGGTTCGTCAATTTACCAACATTTGGCAAAGCAAGTGCAAAATGATTTGATTGGAAAGGTTACCACTGCCAGGGCGCTCAGGATCAGCAATATGTACCCGAGCGGTATTGGAAAGTTAAGCAGTGAAGTACCTCCCGCGGACTTCAATTGGGACATGTGGCTGGGACCCCGCGCGAAAAGAGACTATCAATATAATATCGCCCCGTATTATTTCCGCTGGTGGAAAGAGTATTCCAGTCAGATGGGAAACTGGGGCGTTCATTACATGGATGTAATCAGATGGATGGTCGGCGAGCAGGCGCCATCGGCAATTACGGCCCATGGAGGCAAATATGCCGTAGAAGATGACCGGAACATTCCGGACACCATGGAGGTGCTGTTCGAGTTTGATTCCGGTTTGATAATTACGTTTGCAATTCATGAGGCGAGCGGAGGTGGTGGCATCACTGGCGGCGAAGTGGAATTGAATGGCGCAAAAGGAAATCTGGTAGCCGATCAAAACGGATACACGGTTACTCCATCGAAAAGCGGTCAGTTTCAAACTTGGGAAAAGCTTGTGGAACCGCAAGAAGAAAAGCTCAGGGGAAATGCAAAATTCGGCGATCTGGCCATCGCCGAGAATTCAACTGCCAATTTGATCAGGAACTTCCTGGACTGTGTAAAATCCGGGGAAGAACCGTTATGTCCGCTGGAAGAAGGGCACCGCTCTACTTCTTTTGCTCATTTGGCAAACATTGCACTCGAGGTAGGTGGAAGAATAGAATGGGACGCTAAAAATGAGAAAATCACCAACAACGAAAATGCAAATGATTTGCTTTATTACGAGTATAGAAAGCCCTGGAAGTTATGATGACAAACCGCAGAGCTTTTTTAAAAAAGACCGGAGCAGCTATTGGGTCCCTGCCTTTTATTCCATCTCTCATACATGGAAATTCCCTGAGAAATCCGGATACCTCTCATCCGGTATGTTATTTCTCCAAGCATCTCGAATGGTTGGAATTTGACGATCTTGGAATTGTTCTCCGTGAGGCAGGTTTTAATGGCGCAGATCTCACTGTTCGCGATGGAGGGCATGTGGAACCCTCCGAGGCAAAGACAACGTTTGGGAAAGCCGCAAGAGCCCTGGATAGGCAGGGCATATCCGTTCCAATGGTCGTTACCCGGATCACAGGTCCGCGTGACAAAGGATTGGATGATTTGTTAAAAGTGCTTTCCGACCATGGCGTCCGGTACTATAGAATGGGATACCTCAACTACGATTACGACATCTCTATGGAGAAAAACATAAGCCGGTTTCATGATGTTTTACGCGCATTGGCGGATAAAAATGCCAAACATGATATTTGCAGCGTATACCAGAATCATGCGGGAAATCGGCTTGGCGCTTCGATATGGGATCTTTTGATGGCATTAAGGGGCATCGATCCCGATTATTTGGGGTGTCAGTTTGATGTACGACATGCAACCTTTGAGGGCGGCAGATCATGGGAAAATGATTTTCGCGCGATAAAGGGGCACGTCCGGACGACCGTTGTCAAGGATTTTCACTGGACAAAAAATGATAAGGGACAATGGACCTATAACAATACCCCGATGGGGAAAGGCATGGTAGATTTTGAAAAGTACTTTAAACTTTATCATGAAATGAAAATCAGAGGCCCGATATCCAATCATTCGGAGTATCCGCTAATTACAAAAGATGAAAGCAAGTTGCCGAAAGCGGAGAAAATGAAGATCGCCATAGCGCGATTGAAACGAGATGTGGATTATATCAGGGCCTACTTAAAATAGATTTTCCATTGTGGAAAAAAGAGATTAATTGTTCTCAAATTTGATCCAATGCTATGATTAACAACTTGACAAGTATTTCCAGAAGAGCATTTGTAAGATCCTCATCGCTGGTCACCGGATCGCTGGTCGCAGCTCCACTCATCAATTCGTGTGCGGCACAAAGCAACCAGGATAAGGAGATCACAATATCTCATGTAAACTCAAATTTTGAACGTGAGCCGCTTATCCGCCCATTTGGATTTAAGGGCGGATATATGACTGAAATCTGGCAGACAGTATCGCTTATAGCGTCTGAGTCGGGCAATCGAGGCCTTGGTTTAGATACGCAAAATGTTCTCTGGTCAGACGCATCGGTGTTCGGGAGCAATTCCGAAGCTGCCGGCAATGCTTTGATGTATGCGATCACAGAACGGGCCATGCAGATGGTAAAGGGCATGAAGTTTACCACACCCGTCGATCTTCAGGAGGCGATTTTAGAGGATGTTTATGCGTATGCACAAAGAGTCACTTCGAATCCGGACCTGAGAATGACATTTGCTCTTAACGCGTTGGTCGGGCTTGATAATGCCGCCTGGATGCTTTACGCGCATGAAAACGGATATGATAATTTTGATCAACTCATTCCAAAAGCGTACCGGCCGGCCCTGTCAGACAAACACGAAAAAGTTGCGAGCATTCCTTTGATGGCTTATAATATCCCAATCGATGAGATTAAAGAAGCGGTTGATCAGGGCTACTTTTTTATGAAGATCAAGATCGGCCAACCCGGTACACAGGAAGAGATGTTGGAAAAAGATAAAGCCAGATTGTCGGCAATTCACAAGGCCATTGGCGATAAAAATACGAAGCATACAAAAGACGGAAAGCTGCCTTATTATTTTGACGCCAACGGCAGGTATGAAAAAAAGGAGACCTTATTAAGGCTGCTGGACCACGCAAAAAAGATCGGAGCTTACGAGCAATTAGCTGTGATCGAAGAACCTTTTCCGGAGCACGCAGAAATCGATGTTCATGATATAGAAATACGGTTGGCAGCCGATGAAAGTGCCCACACGGATAAGGATGCGCTTGAACGAATTGAAATGGGGTATAAAGCCATAGCCTTGAAAGCCATAGCGAAAACAATGAGTATGACCTTAAAAATCGCACAGGTAGCTCATGACCACAATGTTCCCTGTTTCTGTGCTGATCTTACGGTAAATCCAATACTGGTAGAATGGAATAAGGTCGTGGCGGCCAGGTTGAGCGCGTTTCCCGGATTGGGCGGAATGGGATTGATGGAGACCAACGGACATCAGAACTATCGAAATTGGGAAACCATGAGCACGTATCATCCGGAACCGCATGCGACATGGGCAAAAACAGTAGATGGCGTCTTTAATTTAAACCGGGATTATTACCGGAAAAGCGGAGGGATCCTGGAAGCATCCGGCCATTATTTGAATTTGGTCTTGCCTCCTTTTAAGACAAAAAAATAAACCGGAGTTCCGCGAGGAATTGCAACACCTGACACAGGCGTGCATCATATTTTCCGCTTGATCCAAATTCGTTTCATTACAGCGGTTTAACGCAATCGACATGGATTATACAGGGCAATTACGCAAGCTTGTCTGCCATTGACAGGCCAGTCCTCCCAAATAATTCAAAAACCTCTATTGAAGTTATTGCCGGATCGGATTGTATTCGAACTGCATATCCGGTGATGTCCTGATATTGACCGTAAAAGCATTTCTACACACCTGGTTTTTATAGCTCTTCTTCGCCTGATTTTTGCAGCAGGTTTTCACAAATATGTATTTTGATATTTTGAGCGATTTATCCCTGCATCATTATCCGGTATTTCTCAAAGCGCCGGCGATCGCATTGATCGTAAGCAGCAAACTCAACAGTGTTTCTTCAGCCTTTTGATCCAATTCTTTTTCGGCTCTCCATTTTTTGAGTAAGGAAACTTGTTTTAAATGTAAGTGATCCAGAATGGAAGCCCTCAATACATTCGAGTAAAAGTGTTGAACTCTCCGTTCTTCAATAGGTTTGCCGAGTATCTTATTCAATGATTCGCGTGTGCTTATAAGTTCTTCTTTAAATACATTGAAATATTTATCGATCAACACCTTGTCCTCAACCAGCTTTGCGTATTCTTTCATGATCCCGACATCACTGGCGGCTAAACTCGTATCGATGTTGGTAAATACGTACCGAATAAAATCGTCGTGTTTTATCGCTTCTTTGAACGATTTAAACTCT
Source organism: Cytophagales bacterium (assembly GCA_022360055.1). Classification (GTDB taxonomy): domain Bacteria; phylum Bacteroidota; class Bacteroidia; order Cytophagales; family Cyclobacteriaceae; genus JAAUQL01. Next base: position 15,289 of record JAKSDO010000235.1, read on the forward strand.
TCGGGTTTTTCTTTTTCAAGCTTTTTCAAAGTGCTTCCCACCCCGAACCAGCTCGTCATGTTATGTCTGGATTGGTTCCAGCTAAACACCCATGGGATGGCTCTCAGATCTTGAATGGTCGAGCTGCCGGTTCGCCGGGACGGGCGCGAACCAATCCTGCTTGACTCTATGGCGTCAATTGGTGTCGCTTTGCGGAAATACTCAATGAAATGATCATCATTTATCAGCTCGGAATACATTTTTTTGCTTTCTCGTGCCAGGTATTCGAGGAGTTCTCCAAACGGGTATTTTGATTTTTTCCTGAAACGATCTGCGATGGACTTCGCTGTGGTTGATGCAATTAAGAGTTCCAGATTGTAGGCTGCATTAATCTTATTGGCATACTTTTGAGCGATGGTCTCTCCCTGTTCCGTAATGCGGATATCACCCGATGGAGAATGATGCGGTAAGGCTTTGATAAAATAGTGAATTGGCCCGGCGCCCCGGCTTATGGATCCGCCCTTTCCATGAAAAAACCGGATTTTTACGCCGTATTTTTCTCCAATTTGCAACAACTTTGTTTGCGCTTTGTGCAAGTGCCATTGACTGGCCAAAATACCGCCATCTTTGTTGCTGTCGCTGTAACCTACCATGACCTGTTGAATCTTTTGTTTATCGGGATGAAATTGCCTTTGATATTCCAGGCTTCTTTTGGTAAACGGGTGGCTCAGGAAATTGTCGAGAATTTTAGCAGATCCGTCCAGATCGTCTATGGTTTCGAACAAGGGCACTACCGGGAGTAAGCATATTTGTCCAGATTCGGTCTTCTTAATAAGTCCCGCTTCCCTGGCGAGCAGATACACGGTGAGCAAATCGGCGACATTCCTTGTCATGCTGACAATAAGCGATCCCAACCCTTTTATCCCATAGCTGTGGATGTGCTCGCTAAGCACCTTATAGCAGCTAATGACCGCACTGGCGTTTTCACCCACTTTCATACTGACATGCGAAAAGGGACGGCTCGATGTTAATTCTTCATTTATAAACTGAAGTTTCTTCTTTTCATCTTTGTTTGTAAATGCGGAAGTGTCGATCGATGCGGCTTGCATAAGTTGCACAAGCGCTTTTTCATGAAATTGACTATTCTGGCGGACATCAAGATGCGCCAGATGAAAACCAAAAGTTTCCACCAACCGTATTGTTTCATTTACATCGCAGTAGGCAATCGATTTGGCTCCAAAATCCAGCAAAGCGGTCTGCACGATATGTAGATCATCGATTAATTCATGATCGTACTTGTAGCCTCCCGGATGTTCGTGAAGTGAAGTAGCGTGACCGCGTTGCGTATCTATGGGGAGCATGCTTATAATTAAGTTTAGATATTGCCTGAATACTTCCCCCTTATTTCTATTGTATGCCTCAAGGCCTCTCGCTCCGAGTTCTTTAATCATCTGGTCGATACGTTCGCGTAATTTCCAATGACATTCTTTGTAGGTAAACGCAAAGCTCAGCCGCTTGACAAGCTGATTTAGCTTTCTGTTAATTACGACCAATGCATGCAATCTAAGCAATTGAAGTGTTTGCTTTGTGACCCGATCGGTGACAAACGGATGGCCGTCACGATCGCCTCCAACCCAGTTCCCAAAAGAAATTTTAGGCCAGTTTGTTGCACGCTCAATCAATTCCGGATTAAAACCTACATCTTTCCATGCCTGCTTAAACCGGTTATCAATAACCGGGATTACTTCAGGGAAAACATTGGTCAGGTAATGCAATATATTTCTCAGTTCGGAAGGGACATCCGGTTTCTCGATAAAAATCTCACCGGTCTTCCAGATTCGAAACAAGACAAGTTTTATTTCGTCGCGTATTGCTTCCTGTTCTTTTACGGTAAACATTTTATTTTCTCGCTGAACGAGGAGCAAATACAATTCTCTGTGATGCTCGAGTATTGTTTCTCTTTTGGCTTCGGTGGGGTGGGCGGTCAACACCGGCTCAATCCTAATCTCCGGAAGAATCCTTGCGATCTCCTCATCCCTGATGCCTTGTCTCTTCAGCTTTTTCAAATTATCCGCCCATAGCCCGCTGATACCGGTGCCGTGTCCTTTATTTTCACTGGCTCTTCTGGTTTGGACCGCTCCATTGATTTCGACCATATTCATCAACTGAAAGATCAGGGAATACAGTTGGATATGTTTTTCGGTAAAGATTTCCGCATCAAATGGTTTTGACGCACAGATCCAAGGAATTTGTCCTGCAATGTCTTTTTCTCCGTTTTCTTCAAGGACTTCTTTTAAAGCAATCAGTAAGAATTCAAAGTCTTCATACGGTTTGCCCAATTCCTTCCGTACGAGTTCCAAGGTGTTGATTGATTTGATGGTTTTTTGATCTTCCTTCATAATAGGTATTAAATTATGTTTGTTGTTTTTGTTTATATGAATTTTTTATTGCTCCCATTCTAAGTTGGTATTTCAGCTCCTCCCAGCGCAAATATCAAACCCGCCTGTGCCTTTTGGTATTTCCCGAGAAGCTCAATGAGTTTTACTTCCGCATTGATCAGGCCTGTTTCCCGGCTGTTCACGATAAATAAGGAGCTTTCCCCCTCTTCGAATTTTCTTTTCTCACCATTAAGTAATATCTGATAGTTATTTACAGCGTCTTTGAATAATTCGATCTGGTCGAAGAGATTATTGATTTCCATTTCATATGCTTTGATCTTGTTTTTTATGTTAAGGCTTTCCTGCTGTCGATCCAGGTCTGTCTGATTCATTTTGATTTTAGTCAGTTGCAAATCGCCCCGTCCTTTTCTCAGCAAAATCGGCATGCTAAACTCGAACCCCCATTTATAATCATTGGTACTGTAGTTTTCAAAAGGATTGCCCGCCACAGGTTGATTGAGCAAATTGTAATTAATATCAAACCGAGGTTTTACCTTTTCAGCTTTCATTTTTCTTTCAAAATTCAGATTTTCCAGCTTGTTGTAATACAATTGCAACTTGGGATGAGTGCGGTCTATGCCCGATAGGATAGAGGCTATTAATGCTTCATCGACAGGATTTTCGACGGTGACGTCCTCGTGCTCAATCGGTTTGGAATTATCAGAGAGTTTCAAGGGTTCCAAATCGGGAGACCATAAATAATTGCTCGCTTCAAATTTTGCCTGTTGCATTTTTATAGCGGCTTCATTTCTGCTCAATTGCCTGTTCTGGACCAATATGTAAGCCTCTAAGGTGTCTATGGCCGGAACATCTCCCTGAATGTAACTTTCCTTTACAGCCCGGAGCCTGAATTCCGCCAGAGAAACGGATTCATCGAAAATCTCATAGATGTTCCAGGCGCTATACCAGTCCCAGTAAGCCTTTGTGGCATCAAATATCAGATTATTTAGCAATAGGATCCGCTCAAGTTCGGTCGCTTTCTCAAATACCTCAGCTTGTCTTACCGCCTGCCTCCGATCATCAAATAATAATCCCTTTCCCAATGGCACGGCGATGCCGGCATAAGCCAGTCCGTTTGCCGGTAATTGATTTTCCGGATTTAGAAATACACCGCTGGTATTATCGTATCCGGCCTTCAGCTCCAGTCCAAGAGGAGTTGGCACGGTCAGTGTATTGGAATTTATCTGGTAATAGTTTTTGCTGTCAAATTGTTTTTGATTGTAGTCAGATTTGATGACAGGATCAAAATTCCCCCTGGCTTTGCGAAGGTTTGCATCTCCGGATTCGATGAGCAATTCTGCCTGTTTGCCCGCGGGATGATAGGCCCTGACCATATGCATAAATGCTTCAAAACTGACATACGAGGAGTCCGGTTGCCCAAAGCCATGTTGAGGAATTGCCAGGATTGAAACAAATAGTAATCGCATTCCAAATTTCATTTTTCAGCTTTGTTTGATGCTACCTGGCTGTCCGTTTGGTAATAATCCGGCGGAAATCCATTCAACTGACGCCATAACTCATACCATATCGGCACATCACAGAGCAGGGCAAATCCGTTGGCCCCCGACCCGATCCGTATGGCTTCCGGCCAAGGTGTATTGGTATCGTCCGGGGCAACCAGGATGCGGTATTTTGAATCCTTGCTTGTGAAATTATCGATGGCCACGATCTTGCCGCCAAAAGTACCATAGGAAACATTTGGCCATCCGGAAAATATAATCGCAGGCCATCCGTCAAACATAAAACGAACTTCCTGGCCTTTTTTCAACAATGGTAAATCCATAGGTTTTACGTACATTTCTACTGCCAGGTCATATTTGGCTGGCATAATGCTTACGATGGAGGCACCTTCTTTTATCGTTTCACCAATACCCGTTTGAATGGCTTGTGTGATGTAACCGTTTTGTGGCGCCAAAATATAGTACAAACCAATCCTCACGGAATAATTCATATACTGATTTTGCAGTTTGGTGATCTCTACATTCGCATTGTACGAATTTGATAATGCCGAGAACCTTTCGGAATTGGCCTTGGCCTGTTTATCCCGGTATTCATTTTTTATGGCAGACAGTTCAAGTTTGGCATTGATAAGTTCATTTTTGCTGCTGAGTAATTTGCTTTCGTATCCAATCAATTTTGCCTGGCTTTCCTGCAACTTCAACATTCTGCTCTCCAGGTCGGTAAGAGATTTTAATCCTTCGTCATATAGTTCGCGCATACGTTCCTGCTGTCGTTGGGCAATGCTGAAATTTGTTTTGGCCGCTTCAAACTCGATGCTGTCGGCAGTAACTTTGAGCTTTGACTGGATAAGCTTATTTCGAGCCTGCTCCATTTTGAGTTCCTGCATTTCTTTCAATGCGCCGATTTGATTTTCCAGCGCCTTTACTTTTTCATCATAAGATTTCTGAGTGAGCTCTTTGGCCTGGATCTGCTGATTGGTTCGGTCCAGCAGATTGGGATCGAAATAATCATCTTTTATTTCTGAAATATATAAGATGGTGTCTCCCTTATGTACGAAGTCACCTTCCTTAACAAACCATTGTTCAATTCTCCCGGCAATGATCGAATGTACTGCCTGAGGCCTCTGGTCGGGCTTCAAGGTCGTTACATAACCGCGGGCGGTGATATTTTGTGTCCAGGGGATGAACAAGCTTATGACGATCAGAATGAGAAATCCAATGAGTATCCTGGCAAGCGACCTGCTCGAAGTCTTGCTTTCCACCTTCCCGAATGCTTCGTATTTTTTGGTATCAACCTTATCCGATATACTGTTTCCCGATATATTAAGCATGGTTTAAGCTATATTTGACTGGTAAAACGTATCTTTATTCCGAAGATTTTTAAATTTGTCATCATTGATGATTTCTCCCTCTTTCATCAAGATCACTTTATCGCATTTGGCTGCGATCTCCGACTGATTGGATATGAGTACCAACGTCCATTGATTTTTCTTATCGACCAGAAAATCCACGATCTTGCCTCCCTCCACAGAATCCATTCTGCTCAGGTGATCCGTTATCAATAGCAGTTTGGATTGACAGGCAATACCTCTTGCCAAAATGATTTTGGTCTTAATGCTGTCGGGAAGTGTTTTCCCTTCAGGATCAATTATGGTATTAAAACCATCCTTTAGATTTTGAACAAATTCCGAAAGGAATGTCTTTTCTACAACCTGTAAAACCACCTTCATATCTATTCCCGGCCTTCCAAGTGAAATATTCTCGTAAAGCGTTCCCTTAAACAGTTTTTCTTCATGCAGGCTGTCACCAATGTACGTGCGGAGGTTTTCAAGATTTAAGTTCCCGATAGGGATACCGTTATAGTTTAGGCTGCCATCAAAATTTTCGTATAAACCTGCGATCAATTGCATCAAAGTCGATTTGCCCGAGCCGTTATATCCGGAAATGCACACCCGGTCGCCGGGTGCAATATCCAGGTTGATGTTTTTGAGAATTTTCTTTTTACCGTCCGGATATGAAAAGGTCAGGTCTCTGATTTTTAAGGACATACCTTTATTCTCGTTTCCATTCTGAAGTTTGAGACCATCGTATCTTTCCAGAGGCAAGTCTGTGACATGCCCCATTTTTTCAAGAGCGGTTAAGACATCGTATATGGTCTCCATGCCAAGAATGAGCTTCTCCACCGAACTTATGGTCAGTAGTATTACAATTTCAGCAGCGACAAACTGACCGAGATTTATTTGCTGATTGACTACAAGCAAGCTGCCCATAATTAACAATCCGGCTGCAATGATGACCTTAAAGCCAACCATGTTGATGTATTGCTTTATCAGCACCTTGAAATGGTTCTTTCGCGCATCTACGTAATTTGATACCAGTTCATCGGTCTTTTTCATCGGCAACTCGGTGTCGCCGGCAAGTTTGAAGGTCCCCATGTTCCGGCCGACTTCCTCAAGCCAGTGGGCGACCTCATATTTGTATTTTGATTCGGCCAGGGATGTTTTTAGCCCCTGAGGACCCGTAAGTCTGAAAATCAGGTATACAAACAGGATGAGAATCAGACCAAAAATGATAAAAAACGGATGATAGAAGGACAGCAATATCAATCCGAATATGATTTGAAGTGTGGCCGTCGAGAAATCGATTAATATTTTGGAAAGTCCCTTTTGAACCGAGAGCGTATCGAAGAAACGGTTTACCAGTTCGGGGACGTAGTATTTATAGACCGATTCCAATTTTAACCTTGGAATACGATAGGCAAATTCGAAGGATGCCCTTGTAAAGATTCTTTGTTGCAGTCGTTCTGTGATCGTTAATTGGAACACCTGTAATCCTCCCGTCATGGCAATGCCGATCATAACGAAAACGACCAGAACTGTCCAGGACGTGGAAATCTGACCGCCGGTTATAAGATTTATGATTGCCTGGATGCCCAGAGGGAGAGAAAGGTTGATCAATCCATTAAAGATGGCGTACAAATACACGTAAAGGATGTCTTTACTCTCCGGTTGCAGCAGTCGGAAAAACCGGCGCAATGGTTGGTTTTTATTTTCCATTTTACCGGTCGGTCTTAATTGTTTTTAATACCATTTCAACCAAAAAACTCCCTAAATCACTTCCTGTCTTGTCAATATCCGTGAGCCTGGGGAAATGGTTTGCCAGAAAACGCTGATGATTTGAACTGTCAATTATTATAGATGCCAAGGTATTGGCATACGGATAGTGCGGATTTATTTCTTTGATGTTTTTAATTAAACGATCATTAATTCGCTTGTAATTCGAGAACAACCCATCTTCGTTTTCAATATCCACCTCTTTGGTTAAAAACGCCTTGTTTGATTCTTCAATGATTATTTTGTGCAGGGGCTGCAGATTAATATGATCATGTTCAATATTATTTTTAAGCGGATGACAAATGGTTTCGATGGTATTTCCTAGTTTTTCGACCGGATCTGCAATATTTATTGAGTTGAGTACCATTTCGTATTCCAGCCAGCCCCAGTACCACGAGATCAGGTAAATCAGCAGCTTGTGTTTATTTTCAAAATATCTGTATATTGTGCTTTCGGTGGTGCTCAATTCAATTGCAAGCTTTTTGAATGTGAATGCCTCCAAACCCATGCTGTGAATCATATCGATACTGCGCCGGACAATATTTTTCCCAAGTTCGGAGGATTCCGGATCTTTGAGGTAGATCTTATCATTCACTCTGATCTGTATACTTTTTAATAGTTCCTGCATAATAATTAATTTTACTGCATTAAACTAAAACACGCGTAAAAGGTTTTAATACTTTAATAAAATGTTGTTATAAGCGCTATAAAAATAGTAATACTATTATTATGTTAAGCTTTTACCACAGATACCGCAGCTTTGTTATTCAGAACAGGATATTCACGTACGGTGTTTTATGTATATTTTTCACAAAGATCTTTTCGGAAAAGGCGTGCTCGAATGCCGTATTTCGGATCGTCCTGCTTCACCGTTCAGAGACTGGTATTTCCCGGTTTCGCTTTACCGGAAGCCGCCTCATTTGATTAAGAAGACGTATGTTCGCTTGATTGCAGCAACAGGCTCAATCAACGCCTTGAGCCACTTGAATCTTCAAAAAATGCATGAATTCTTCCGGGATCTTCAATTTTAGCGGTATGCGCATCGTCGCATTCATGCGGAATTTTATATCATCTTGCCGGAACCCGTGAGCGAATTTTAAAAATTCTTATTGATCTTGCTCTGGCAGCTCACCTTATCAGAAGATTTCCGACGCTCTTTTCCACCCTTTGATACACAAAAGCCAGGATCAATCCGGTTCCTTGGCCTCGTTCGGGCAGACTTTAGGATTCGACGAGGTGGATGCATATAACCTGACAAGCCGGACGAATTCATAGTCCTAAACCAGTTTCACATCCGTGATGATTTCGAGTAATGCAGTGCCTTTATGGGTCAGAATTTGTTCCATAGACCTTTCCAACATGGACTGCTCGGTGACCCGGACCCCGAGGGCCCCGCAGCTATTCGCATATTCGGCAAAATTCGGATTGCTTAAACTCGTCTGCCACACGTCCCATGCTCCTGCCATTTGTTCTTTGGAGATCTTGCCAAGTTCATTGTTATTCAACAAAACAACTTTAATATTCATATTGTATTTTACCGACGTCGTAAGTTCTGCCATATACTGACCAAAGCCACCGTCTCCGGCGACGGCAATTACCTGTCTTTCATTTTTCACTGCGGCCCAGGCGCCCAGGGCCGCAGGTAAGGCAAAACCGATAGATCCCAGATAGCCACTCATAAGAAAACTATGATTTTTGCTTTCGAAATACCTTCCAAGTGAATAGGCATTATTCCCAACATCTACGCATATCACAGCATTTTGTGGAGCTAATCTTGTCAAAGCGTCGAATGCTGCAATCGAACTTAGTCCCTTACCGCGATCCTCAAGTAACCTTTTTGCTTTCTCATTGCGCCAGATGACCCATCGATGTTCTACTTCGTCCAATTGATTGGCCGTGGAGTTAAACCCTCTTAATTGTTCTTTTAAAATTCTAGTTGTTATGGAAATTTCCCCCCAGACCGGGACGTCAACTTTATGGAACTTTCCAAGTGCCATTGGGTCCAGGTCGATTTGGATCGTTGGCTTTTTGGGCGTAATTCCCGTGTGATTGGAAAAAGAAGCTCCGAAAACCACCAGTAGATCGGCTTCGTTCATAAACCATGACGCAATGGGTGTACCGCTTCTGCCAAGGACGCCACACCCAAGGGGGTGATCGTCGGGGATCAACCCTTTCCCTTTAAAGGTGGTGCAGACCGGCGCGCCGAGTTGTTCCGCCAGCGAAACAATATTTTCCATATGAAATCGAGCGCCATGGCCGACAATAAATACCGGCCGACTCGATCCTTTGATCAGGGCAATCGCCCGGGCCAAAGAATCCTCAGGAGGAGTAATCCGCAAGGAAGATATCCTTCCATCCGGCAATTGTGCTTTTTCTTCTACCGGTTTTATCTGTATTTCGTCCGGAAAGGTAAGATGGGAAACCCTTCGATTTAATATGGCATGTTTCATCGCGAGTGTGGCCAGCTCCGCATGCTTACTATCTGCCTGTACGCGATGATTAAAATCTGCTACGGTATGGAAAGCCTGCACAAGGTCTACCTCCTGAAAATTACCTGTGCCGACGACCTGGGTGGCTACCTGACCCGTCAAAGCCAGGAGCGGAGCGCGATCAACTTTTGCATCCCACATACCGGTGTACATGTTGGTGCTTCCGGGCCCGGCAATGCCGAAGCATGCTGCCGGCTTTCCGGTGAGCTTGCCATACGCCGACGCGGCAAAGGCTCCGGCACCTTCATGGCGAATGCCGATGTAGGTAAGTTTCCCTTTTTCTTCCTGTCTCCGGAAGGCATCCGCCAGACCGAGGTTGGAATGTCCGACCATGCCAAAAACCGTATTCAGCCCCCAATTGATCATCGTTTCAACCATAACATCCGATATGTCATACTGATGATCTTCTTCAGGTTCCAATCCGACATAAATCCCATCACTTCGCTCGTCTGTATTGTATACATCCACACCGTCATCGTAGCCCGGGACTTTACCGGAACATGGATCATAATCCCAGCCATGCCAGGGGCATCGGAGCAACCCGTTTTCAATGCTCCCTTCACCCAGCGGCCCGCCCTGATGCGGACATTTATTGTCAAGAGCGCAAATTTTCCCGTTGAAATGAGCCAGACAAATAGTCTTATGGCCGGCTGTAACGGTCATTACCCTTCCTTCGGCAAGCGTATTTTTATTATCGAGCACTTTATGCCAGACGAGATTTTTATGGTTCATTGGATGTGCAATTAAGTTTGAATCTATAAGATCGTTTGCTGATACCACGAAAATGACGAGAGGATGAAATTGTCTATAACAGCGTACGTATCCTCTTGATCATACAATATATTCAATGGCAATACCGCCCCTTTCCAGGCGCCTGTTTCCCAGTAGCCATCTTTTAATTTTGGCAGATTTTCCATTTTTAGCCCCCCATCCAGGGGATAACCGCTCAGATAGAAATAGGGAGCATTTACCATGCTGTCCTGAACAGCCAGCCCAAATCCAACCCCGAGTTTGCCGGAAAGTACCGTATAGATACCGGTATCAAAATGATGCGGCCAAATTCTTATTTCCGCAGTGGCATTAAGATGTTCCAGAAGATGCTCGCATGCGGTATTGGCGCTGCTTCTGAATTTTATCCAGTCATTCAATCCATCTTTGGGAAGTGATCGGTAAATTGCTTCTTTAAACGGGTAATCTTCAATTTCATATTTCAACGGTTTTTTGTACAATTCGGGGCCATATCCAAATTCCGAAGCTGAAAATTCCAATTCACTTTCCAACTGTCCGTAGGTTTTGCCAGATATGGGGATTTCTTTTTTTACCCTTAACCCGTGATCGATCCATTGAAATGAAAACCTGTTCAGATCCACGCACAAACTGATATCTCCTTTTTCCGAGTTTATCCAGCGTGTAAAAATGCGCCGTCCAATTGGGTCAAAGCCCAGGTTGGTATGGCTGTAATCTTCCGTTTCCTCGATCAGGTTTGCCGCGATCTTTGCCAGAACCTGACAGAGAAGATGAAGTTTCCGGTCAACATTTACGTATTCCTGCATAGCTGATGTCGGTTAACTGATGTATGTTCCAATCAAATGTGGAAAGGTCTTCCTTGTTGAAATCCTTAAAATTGCCGTGACCACAGGATCGAGCAATTACTTTTATAAGATTTGTTGTAGCTTCGAGAAAATTTTTTAGCTGAATTGCGGAGTTCCGGATCATCAACCTTGATCGCAGGTTTTCTTTCTGCGTCGCTATCCCGACCGGACAGTTATTGGTATGGCAGGCGCGCATTCCCAGACAACCAATGGCCTGCATGGCAGAGTTTGAAACGGCAATTGCATCGGCGCCGAGCATTAAGGCCTTGGCAAAGTCTTCTGCAATGCGCAGTCCACCCGTAATAATGAGTGATACATCATCGATATTTAAACGATCGAGATGTGCTCTTGCTCTTGCCAATGCGGGGATGGTCGGTACATTTATATTGTTTCTCAAAACCGTCGGCGCGGCTCCCGTTCCACCGCCTCTTCCATCGAGGATGATGTAGTCTGCTCCCGCCTCGAGCGCAAAGTCAATGTCCTTTTCAATATGGGATGCGGCAATTTTAAATCCGACAGGTATACCATTGGTTTTTGCCCGCACTTCATTTGCAAATCCTGAAAAGTCTTTTGCCGTCTTAAGATCTGTGAATGTTGCAGGGCTTATTGCTGCTTGTCCGGGCTTCAGGTTTCTAACTTTAGCGATCTCTCCCTTGACTTTATCTCCTGGGAGATGACCTCCGGTTCCGGTTTTCGCGCCTTGGCCTCCCTTGAAGTGAAAAGCCTGTGCCTGCTGAACTTTTTCCCAACTGAAGCCAAACTCGGCAGAAGCTAATTCATAAAAATACGTAGAATTGGCATTTTGCTCATCGGGTAACATCCCACCTTCTCCTGAACAGATGCCTGTGCCGGCCATTTCCGCTCCGGTGGCTAAGGCGATTTTTGCTTCCCTGGAAAGCGCCCCGAAACTCATATCCGAAACAAAAATGGGAATGTCCAGTTTGACCGGTCTTCGGGCCCTGGGTCCAATCATTGTTGTTGTGATCACCTCTTCATGATCCAACAGTGGTTTTCTCCACAATTGCGCAGGTAAAAATTGGATGTCGTCCCATTTGGGCAATGTATCTCTATCCACGCCCATGGATTCCGTAAATCCATGGCGGCCGGTTTTTTGTAATCCATGCTTCGACAGCTCACGAATATATCTGGTATACGGCTCCGTTGATTCGGGATGTGTATCGGCATACTGCCCGAGGTATTCGTCCCGATTAAAAGGTTGAGGATGTTTGATCAGAAAATCATCTACCTCTTCCTCATCGATCATAATTCGGCCATTTTCAACTTTGGATTCAAATTTATAGAGCGCTTCTGCATTGTTGTACGAACTCACACCGGTATCGTACCTGTAGTCCCAGCCATGTACACCACAAATAAGATTCTCTCCATCAACGGTCCCATCGGCCATTAACGCTCCCCTGTGCAAACATCTTCCATATAAAACGGAGATGTCTGAATCATAGGCAATAATTACCAAATCGAGATCTTTTACCCGGGCATATGTAGGAATTCGATCTTGCAGGCTTCCTGTATCTAATAATCGGATTGGTCTTTTCATGAATGGTTGTCAGATGTTTATTTACTTATGTTGGGCGAACTTATTCTTCTTGAGCATATCGTTTGGTCGGATCGAATACAAAATTGAAAATTTCACTGTCTAATTTATCAAATATCAAATGAGATTAAAAATCAAGCCGAATTATTGTGACATTACTAACACAAGTAATGCATACTTTTTAACAGTTTAAAATAATTTTGATAGATCAACGCAACGAATTGTGATATAAATTTATATAAATATATAATTATTATTAACTTGGCTTTGAATAAGAAAATTGGAATAATTGAAAAAGCGCAAGCTGGAATAAGTCGAGCTTGCGCTTTTTTCTTGTAGTTTTGAATGAATTTTTCGGTGATCGATCAACCTCGATTATTCACAATCAATCCGGGGAAATTCGGAAATCATCGTCGCGAGATATTAATTTTGAATGCAATGCCTGGAGTTCAGTCCGGATGAAGCAGAATAACAATCCGTATTCGGGAGATTCCGGGTTGGATTTATGATAGGCAAGCCGATGTCTGTATGTATTTCTGTGATATCAACACGAAGGGCTCATTGAATTCGGCAGGACATCTATTAAAGCGATTTGTGCAAATGAGAATCATTTACCTTTTTATTTTACTATCATTTCTCTATGGTTGCCGGAGTAAAAATACTAAAAGCGAATCCGGAGTCGATTCGAGGTGGTTGTCTCGGCTAAAACCGGATTCGATAAGGATGGCGTATGAATCAAGAAGTGTAGAGGGATGCTTTATCTTATATGATCTCAGACGGGATACGAGTATGATATACAACATCGAACGGGCGCATCAATCGTTTCTGCCTGCCTCGACGTATAAAATTCCGAACTCACTTATTGCGCTGGAATGCAAAGTAGTGAAGGACGAGCGTGAAATAATTCATTGGGATAGTACGATGCGACCCGTAGCAATCTGGAATCAAGATCATAACATGGCTACGGGAATAAAATATTCGGTGGTTTGGTTCTACCAGGAGTTGGCCCGCAGAATAGGAGCGGAGCGCATGCAATCATGGGTAAATCGGATCGAATATGGGAATCGGCAAATCGGAAGAAATATTGATGATTTTTGGCTCGAAGGTGAATTGCGCATCTCTCCGGTCCAGCAGATTGAGTTTTTGAAAAAACTGATTGAAAATGACCTTCCTTTTAAGAAAAGGCATATTGAGACGGTCAAGACAATATTGATCGAAGATGAAAACGATCATTATGTTTTTCGGGCAAAAACCGGTTGGTCTGTCCACGGAACACCAGTGGGCTGGTATGTGGGCTATCTGGAGATAAATGACAACACATATATTTTTGTAAATAACATCGAAATTACAGAAAGCAAAGACGCTAAGGCGAGAAAGGAAATCGTAAGAGAGATCTTTAAGCATATCTTCGACATCAACTTAAATATATAAATGGCGACGACTCAAAAACCGATGGAATATGTATGGGGACACAGGCGCAGATATAACGATTATCCTTCATTCATCAGAAAAAAATTTGGCGGAAGGGTACAGAAATTGTCGATAAATGCGGGTTTCACGTGTCCAAACAGAGATGGCACAAAAGATGTGAGAGGATGTGCTTATTGCAACAATAATTCGTTCCGGCCGGCATATTGTGAGCCTGATAAATCCGTTACGCAGCAAATTGAGGAAGGTATTGCATTTTTTGAAAGGAAGTATCCGGATATGAGATTTCTTGCCTATTTTCAATCTTATTCCAATACCTATGAGGAGGTCGGGTTGTTGGATAAAGTTTATTCAGAGGCCTTAAATCACCAAAAAATCAGGGGTTTGGTAATTGGAACACGGCCGGATTGTGTAAATGTGGAAATTCTGGATTTGCTTCAAGAAAAATCACACGATTATTTTGTAACCGTGGAATATGGCATCGAAAGTACCCTGGACCAAACGCTTGACAGGATTAACAGACATCACAGTTTCGAAGACGTCAAAAGGGCGGTAGCACTTACAAAAGCCAGAGATATTCATACCGGAGGACACCTGATCCTGGGACTTCCCGGCGAAAATCAAAAGGATGCACTGCGTCACGCCGGCCGGATTTCGGAGTTGTCTATCGATACGTTGAAGCTCCATCAATTGCAAATTGTCAAGGGCACTGCGTTCGCAAAAGAATATAAAAGGGATCCGTCCGAATTTCCTCTCTTTAATATGGAAGAGTATCTGGATCTGGTGGTAGATTTTTTGGAACGGCTCTCGCCGGGGATTACTGTGGAACGATTTATAAATCAGGCGCCGCATGATTTGCTCATCGCACCGAAATGGGGACGGAAGAATTTTGAGGTTGTTGCAAAAATCGAAAAGCGATTAAAGGAAAGAAATACCTGGCAAGGGAGATTATCCCGATTTATTCCCAATAAATCATTTCCTAAAGAATAATATATCCGTAAAAGGATGAATCATAATCGACTGCGCCCCGGGATAATGATCGGCCCTTCGGGCGCCTGCCCTACTGCGGGCAGGAAAAATTATGAGTTTTTCGGTTTATGTCCGGTCCCGAGCTAAAACGCACGGCAGGATTCGGATTGCAAATCCGGATAAACAGGAAAGTAAGCGTGGTTATCTAAAGCTGCGAAGCCGGATTGGACTTAGCGAACCGGATTTTTCATTTTTGTTTCTCAAAATCAGATTTTACGGCAAATAAATGCTGAATTCTCCGGGCTTCGAAAAGCACCATTTGATTGTCTTCCCTGAAGTGGGCCAACATCATCGGGTCATCCGGCAGAAGAGGGAAAAATCGAATGTTTTTGGAATTGTCAGGATCAATATCTTTTACAGATATCTCTGCGGTTTCCGGAGTTTTAAGCAGACTGTCATATTTCGCATTTTGCCCGGGATCCAGGTACCGGTCGGTTTGCAGATAACTGAAATTTTCGATGTACGTCATCATGGCTGAAGTATCGAGCTCATGAATGCCGTCGATGGTTAGAAATGTATTTTTAAAACGGATTGTAAAATCATGCTCCTTAAACCCGGAATAGTTTAAGGAGAGCTCCTGGAGCGAATGCCAGTTCGCGCTCAATATCAGCCGGTCTCTCCAGTCATTCAATGGTATTTCAAAAATTCCCGCCACATAATTGCCATAGCCCGGTATATTTATTATGAGCGGCTGGTCTTCATCTTTTTGCATCATATAGGAAACGGTTTTATTTTCATTGCCGACCGAAAGGAAAGATCTGATCATTCGCTCTTCCACGTATATCTCAACCAAATAGCCATTTTCATGAATTCGCTTGACAATTGCCTCCTGTTGCGATTTTGGCACATTTCTGGATACTTCCATATCTTTTAAGATTGACAAAAGTACTTTCACGATATTTTGCTCGGCCTTAAATCTCTCATTTAGCATCCACATGTCGTTTTTTTTCACAAGCTCTATTTTCTGGCCTGCAGCAGCGCTTATCAAAATACGGTCAATTTCCGAGGTGTCTTCCACGGAAAACAGGACTTTGTTGCCGATGGTATTGATGGTGGTGTGCTTTGTCAAAGCGAGTACAACTGAGCAAATCACCAGCATTCCAAGAATAGAAACAAGTGTGATGTTTTTGGATTTCTGATTCATGGCTGCTTTCCATTATTCGGTTTAAAACTCGCATATTTCCTTTTTCTCCAGACGAATTTCAGTGTCCCAAAAAAAACGAGCAGCACTATCGGAGAAATTAAATTAATCAATTGCCAGTTGAGTTTTTGTGCTTCAAGCTTTACTGCATCCAGTGGGCGGATTTTTATTTCTTTGGACCGGGTATGGATTATGCCGTCTTCCTCGAGCAGATACGTCATCACATTTAGTAGAAAATCAGCATTTGCATACCTGGTTTCGGTGAACTGGTTAAACCCTAATTCAACCGGTTGCCCGGTTTTAGGATTGATATCATTTCTTGCGATGTCTCCATCAGAGACAATCAGAATTTTAGTCGGATTTCCATCGGAAATAAAACGAGCCTCATCCGCATTTCCGGGCAGGAAGCGGTTCTTGAATAAGGATGTAAACGCTCCTTCATAAATCCAGGCCGTAATTTGCCTGCCGGAATTGAAAAATTCAGGGTTCATCTCTTTCTTCAATTCATTGATGCTCACTTTCACGGGGGAACTTAAAACCTTTGAATATTGCGATGAATTCATCAACGGGATTTTTGTAATGCCATCCGCCTTAATGGTGTCTATCGTGCTGGTAAATCTGGTAAGAATGGCGTCAATATTTCTTACGGCCGGATGTTTAAAATACTCATTCACTATTGGAAAAAACGGCCATGGCAACAATTGAATCTGCGGACGATCCCCGACATTGCCGACGACCACGGGATACGGGGCGGCATTCCGGTCCAGGATCATATCCTTGTTGATCCTGAAACCATATTTAAAAAACATATCGTCGAGATTCAGTTCTATGGGTAAGGCCAGATTATCTTCCCTGCCGGCGCTATCCATATTTGCGTACATGGCGTCAATAAGAAACATTACTTTGCCTCCCCGCATGATAAATTGGTCAATTTTATACTTGTCGAATTCACTGAATGCTTCTTGTGGTTTGGCTAGTACGACAGCATCGTAACCCAGCAAATTTTGTTTTCGCGTAAGATCAATATGGAAAACCTGGTATTTATTCAATAATTCGGAAGTAAGACCTGCGATTTGTAGGGTATCCAGCTCTCCATGCCCTTTCAACAAAGCAATTCTTTTGGTCTTTTCTTCCGTGAGTGATTTTATGGCGCTGGAAAGTTCGTATTCTACCCCTTCGATGGATTGGTTCAATTGCTCCAGGGGAGAAGATGATTTATTGCCCTTCAGGAATGTGATCCCTTTTTCTTTTGTGCCATATGTTATTACTGCGCCCGGAAAGATTAAGGTTTGGGTTCTTTTGCCGTCTACATTGTCGTACAGATTGGTGGCGCGGATGCCTTTCTTTATCAAACTTTCATAAAACGTTCTTCGGGCTTTCTGACTTTTCGCGGAGGATGGATTTATGAATCTGTACTGAAGGTTATTGCCGGCGTAAACTTTAAATTCGTCCAGTGTCTCGCGAATGCTTTTTTGTAATCGCTTTACACCGGCAGGCATATCTCCCTCAAGATAAACATCCACATAAACGGCGTCTTCAAGGTTGCCAAGTATGTTTTTGGATGCCTCTGATATGGTATAACGTTTTTCTTCCGTGAGGTCAAATCGATAAAATACCCTTGCAGACAGTTGATTGGCAATGATGATGATGAACACACCTATCAAAAAATAAAGTACGGATTCCAGCTTTTTACTGTCCAATTTTACCATTTTCTGCTCCGCAAAATTAGATTTGTCAATAATAGCATGCCACTGATCACGCTGAAGAAGTAAACCAGGTTTCGGGTATCGATCAGCCCCTTGCTCATCGAATTATAGTGATACAGGATCCCAATCTGATCAATGCTGTCGGATACGTTTCGAAGTGCGCTTAATCCCGATATGGCATTAAAGCCAAAGTAAAGGAAGAAACACAGAAAAACCGCGACGATAAACGCCGTTACCTGGTTTTCGGTAAATGAAGAAGAAAAGATGCCGATGCTTGTAAAGACGGCCCCGAGCAGGAACAAACCAAAGTAGGAACCCGTTACTCCGGCAGTATCGATATTGCCTACTGGATTGCCCAGGTAGTAGATCGTAAAATAATACAAAAGTGTCGGGATAATTGAAAATGCAACCAAAAATACTCCGGCAATATATTTGCCGAGGATAATATCAATGTCTCGAACCGGGCGTGTGAGTAACAATTCCATGGTGCCTGCCCTTTTTTCCTCGCTGAACATTTTCATCGTAATTGCAGGAATCAGAAACATAAATATGTACGGACAAAGAGAGAAAAATGAACCCATGTCCGCAAATCCATAGTCCAGAACGTTGGTCTCTGGAAAAACCCACATCAACAAACCGATCCCGGTAAGGAATACGGCAATTATGATGTACGCAATAAGCGAGTTTAAAAAAGCATTGATTTCTTTCAGCAAGATTTGGATCACTTGTTCTTTGTTAACTGTCTAAAAACATCCTCCATCGAGGAGGTTTCCCGGTTCATCCCTACCAGGGTAAAACCATTGTCCGCGGCAAATTTAAAAATCGCCGGACGAACGTCAATATCCCTTTCCGTTTCGATGAGGATCAAATGTTCGTTTTGTTTTATCGAAATAACTCCATCAAGATTCTTGAGCAGGTTCGAATCGACGGTTTCCCTGAACTCTACGGAAATGACGGCGGTTTCCTTTTTAACATTCCGGAGGTTCTCCGGAACATCATCGGCGATAAGATGACCGTTGTTGATAATCAATACCCTGTTGCACAGTACCTGGACCTCCTGCATAATATGAGTAGAAAATATCACCGTTTTATCGCGACTGACACCTCTTATAAGTTCGCGTATTTCAACAATCTGGTTGGGGTCAAGCCCCGTAGTAGGTTCATCCAATATCAAAACCTGCGGATCGTGCAGCAGGGCCTGGGCCAGCCCAATCCTTTGACGATAACCTTTTGACAGTGCCCTGATCAATTTATTTTGTTCTTTGGAAAGCCCGCAAAGCTCGATCATTTCCGGTATTCTTTCTTTTAAAAAACGTCTGTTTGGTATGTGTAAGGAACCCACAAAATGCAGATACTCATGCACATACATGTCAAGGTACAGCGGATTGTGTTCCGGCAAATAGCCGATGTTTTCTCTCGATTGTATGGGTTGATTAACTACGTCAAAGCCACAAACTTTTACCTGTCCGTGTGTAGGAGGAATATACCCGGCAATGATCTTCATAGTTGTCGATTTCCCGGCACCATTGGGTCCGAGAAATCCAACGATCTCTCCTTTTTCAGCGGAAAATGAAATGTTATTTACCGCAGTTTGAGTATTAAAAATCTTGGTAAGTCCCCGTATTTCTATCGACATTTTTGTGAAACGCGCATTATCTATGTAAAGAATACCCGCCGAAATTAAAAATTACCCGTAAATAAAACGAAATGGGGTATGTTTATTTTATCAATTAAATTCACGTACCTGTCAGCGGGCTGCATCCGATTTGAAGATATTTCAAGAACGGAGGCAGGCTGGAATGCTCAAAAATGCCGGAAAAGCTTAAGGTAATTGCCTGAATCATCTTGCCCGGCTCCGAGGCATCAATAGAATTCTCCCGGCAGGAATGGGTTTTCGGCACTTCAGGCAAAATGAGAAACGTGGGATTGTATGGAATAATCTTTTGGCACTTCCCGGGAGCGCTCCACGTCCCGGAAGAGCCATAGCCTTGCCGGAATGATCTTGAAAACACTGGGTAAAGCGCTCAGAGATAAAAATAAATGCACAAAAAATTCAGGAATTAGAAATGCACTTAAAATTTCTAAAAGATTAATAAAATGAAAAAATCATTCGTACTCACATTGATCTTATTTGTAAGTTTTGTTACGACGGATCTTTTTGCCCAAACAAATGATTCGATCTA
>JAKSDO010000082.1 GCA_022360055.1 Cytophagales bacterium
ACACTATGCGCAAAGAGCGGATTCTGTGCTGTCCTTAATGACGATAGATGAGAAGATCGGCCAGTTAAACCTCCCGGGCGCCGGCGATATAAATACAGGGCAGGCCTCCAACTCGAATATTGCCGGAAGCATAAGAAAAGGGAATGTAGGAGGACTGTTCAACATAAAAACAGCAAAAAAGATCCGTGAAGTACAGCGAATTGCCGTAGAAGAGAGCCGTCTGAAAATTCCATTGATTTTTGGGATGGACGTGATTCATGGATACAAGACCGTATTTCCCATACCATTGGCCTTGTCGTGTACGTGGAATCCGGAAATGATCGAGCTGTCGGCAAGGGTGGCTGCGAAGGAAGCGAGCGCTGATGGCATATGCTGGACTTTTTCCCCGATGGTGGATATCGCCAGAGATCCCAGGTGGGGAAGAATAGCGGAAGGCGGCGGGGAAGACCCATTCCTGGGATCCGAAATTGCGCGGGCCATGGTAAGAGGGTATCAGGGCAATAATCTTGCCGATAATAATACGATCATGGCATGCGTGAAACACATGGCATTGTACGGGGCTTCCGAAGCCGGACGTGATTACAACACCACGGACATGAGCCGGATCAGAATGTACAACGAATATCTCGCGCCATACCGCGCAGCTTTGGAGGAAGGAGCAGGCAGCATCATGACCTCGTTTAACGAGATTGACGGAATCCCTGCCAGCGCCAACAAATGGTTGCTGACCGAATTGCTGAGGAACCAATGGAAATTTAACGGGTTTGTGGTGACCGACTACACCGCCATTAACGAAATGTCGAATCACGGATTGGGAGACCTGAAAACTGTGTCTGCGCTGGCGCTTCACGCCGGTGTCGATATGGATATGGTGGGCGAAGGGTTTTTGACGACCTTGAAACAATCACTCCAAAACGGCGCCATTACGGAAAAGCAAATAGATATCGCCTGTGCCCGGATCCTAGAGGCGAAATTCAAATTGGGTCTGTTCGATGATCCGTATAAATATTGCGATTTGGAACGGGCCAAAACAGAGATTTTTACTGAAGAGAACAAAAAAATAGCCAGGGAAATTGCTGCGGAATCGTTTGTGTTGCTCAAAAATGAAGGCCGCACATTGCCTTTAAAAAAGCGGGGGGTAATTGCATTGGTCGGACCTATGGCGGATAACCGGGAAAATATGTCCGGCACCTGGAGTGTAGCGGCGGATGTTAAACAGGCCATCTCTTTGAGAGAAGGAATTGAAGCTGCAGTCGGGGATAAGGCGCAGATCCTTTATGCCAGGGGAGCCAATATTTACGGAGATTCTATCCTGGAATCCAGGGTCAGTATTTTTGGAAAACCTACCTACCGGGATTCCAGGCCTGAAACGGATATGATCCGCGAAGCGGTTCGCATCGCCCATAAGGCGGATGTGATTGTAGCCGCCGTAGGCGAATCGGCAGAGATGACCGGAGAAAGCAGCAGCCGCACGGATATCGGGATTCCCGGGGTTCAAAGAGATCTGCTGAAAGCCCTGAAAGAAACCGGCAAGCCTGTTGTGCTGGTACTTTTTACCGGCAGGCCGTTAACGCTTGCCTGGGAAGAAAACAATTTTCCCGCAATTCTGAACGTGTGGTTTGCCGGAAGTGAGGCCGGACATGCAATCGCCGATGTACTGTTCGGAGACGTAAATCCCTCCGGGAAAATTACAGCGACTTTTCCGCGGAACGTCGGACAGGTGCCCATTTATTACAGCCACAAAAATACGGGCCGTCCCCTACCACCCGGAGTTGAGCATCAGAAGTTTACGTCAAACTATCTTGACGTATCCAACGAACCGCTTTATCCTTTCGGATACGGGCTGGGTTACTCCGCATTCGATTATTCAAATCTAAAGCTTTCGGATTCGGTTCTATATGTGGGTAAGTCGATACAAGTCTCCGTCGACGTTGAAAACACAGGAAATTACGATGGGAAAGAGGTCGTACAATTATATACCAGGGATATGGTGGGCAGCATAACGAGGCCTGTTAAAGAGTTGAAAGGATTTAAGAAAATCGCATTGAAAAAAGGAGAAAGAACAACGGTACTGTTTTCCTTAGCGCCGGAAGACCTTGCGTTTTATTCATATGACCTGACATACGGTTATGAACCGGGCAAATTTGAAGTTTACGCAGGAGGCAACTCCAGAGATGTTTTGTCAGCATCCTTTGTATTAAAAACAGATACGGGCGGATAAAAGATGAAGATCGGAATACGAGCGCTATAGCATATTTTTGAGAATTGTCTTTTAAACAATTACGGCATGAGCACAATACATAAATTACAAACAACAATAAATAGTGACACATGAATACAACATCCGGATTAACGACCCGACTGAAAGTCTTTTTTTCAGGAATCGGATTTGTTTTTTTGCCTTGGGCAAACTCCGCTCTGGCAGTTGATCCGCAAGATCTGCCCAATGTGGTCTTTGTTCTCGCCGATGATATTGGTTATGGGGACCTGGGATCTTACGGGGGAAAGTTGCCCACGCCTAACTTGGACAAGCTGGCCGGTGACGGTATGCGCTTTACGGACGCACATGCCCCGGCAGCGCTGTGTGCCCCGTCGCGTTTCAGCTTGCTTACGGGCAGTTACCCCTACCGCGCTCATAAGGACGGCGGGGCATGGAATGTCAATACGCCTTCGATATTTAGCGATTTGAACCGTCATACGGCCGCAGGCAGACAGATTACGGTAGCGGAGGTCATGAAACGCGCCGGATACCGGACTGCTTTTTTTGGCAAATCCCATTTGGGGGGCGATATCCGCGATCACGAAGGTCGTCTGATCCGGAATCAGAAAGAAATTCATCATATGGATTTTAGCAAAGGCGTTCACAATTCCATAAATGAATATGGGTTTGATTATTCCTATGCACTTCCGAGCGGCATTCAGCACGCTCCGTTTGCATTTTTTGAGAATGGAATTTTTATGCCTTTCGATCCGGCCAGACCGGCCGATAACAGGAGCACAAAAATGTGGAAAAACGGACGGTATGAAAACGGAAAGAACGGGATATCCGAAATTGTAGAGCATAAGGAAGCGACAGGTATCGGGGATATCGATTATAATTCGAGCCAGGTGGGGATCATGATGGTCAATAAGGCCATTAACTTCATAGACAATCATCTCGCCTCCAACAGAATTGAAAAAAAAGACCGCCCGTTTTTGCTGTATTTTGCTTCACAGGCGATACATGTTCCGCATACCCCTCCGGTTGATTTTGATGGCGATGCCCGCGAGATCAACGAACCTGTTGCCGGAAAAACAGGAGGCCGGACCGGAGATTTTATCTATGAACTCGACTTGCAGGTTGGCAGGCTTATGCAGAAGCTTGAAGAAGAAGGAATCGCCGGAAATACCATTTTCATTTTTACGAGCGACAACGGCGCACTGTGGCCGGGGGTTTGCGATTTTGGAGTGGCGGACCACGATAACAACGGGCCGCTTCGGGGATATAAGGCTTCCGTTTATGAAGGCGGCCACCGGGTACCTTTTATCATCAAGTGGCCCGGGAAAATACAGCCCGGATCGGTTTCGGAGGAGTTGGTCCTGGCCCAGGACTGGGTGGCTACCATGTATGAGCTCACAGGCCGGAATATGGAAGAGGATCAGGCCATGGATTGCACGTCACTCATGCCGGTGCTTACCGGTAAACCGGACCCAGGCAAATCGCTGCATCCGTTTATCTTGTACCAGGCAGGCTATTCCCGCGACGGAGCGATCCGCGAGGGAGACTGGGTGCTGACCGTTGACCGGGAAAATAAAGCGGAGGAGTTGTACAATCTCGCCGATGATCTGGGGCAGGAAAATAATTTGATTGACGATCCCGGATATGAAAAGCTTGTCAGGCGATTGCACGCAAAGTTCTTAAAGTATAATGATCATAAAAATGAAACGCGAGAGCCTAGGACCACGGAAGCATTCCGCGTGGATATGTGATTGTTCCCGGCGATTCGTCAATCGTGTAATTATCGGTTTTACCAACTCGTATTTAAAATGAGAATATTGATACATCAGATCCGGCTTGCAATAGGCCTGGCCATTTTTTCAGCATCTTTCTATTCCTGTGAGGAACAAAAAAGTAATTCGGTTCGACCGAATGTCGTATTTATTATGTCCGACGATCATGCGTACCAGGCTGTCAGTGCCTATGATGACCGGTTGATCCAAACGCCCAACATCGATCGTTTGGCCGACGAGGGAATCGTGTTTGACAACGCCTGTGTCACCAATTCCATTTGCGCCCCTTCCAGGGCTACCATCCTCACCGGGAAGCATACGCATCTCAATGGCAAGATCGACAACCGGCTGCCTTTTGATACGTCAAATGTCACTTTTCCCCAGCTTATGCATGATGCGGGATATCAAACCGCCATGTTCGGGAAATTGCATTTTGGGAATAACCCAAAGGGATTCGACGAATTTAAGATTCTTCCCGGGCAGGGCGACTACTACAATCCCGATTTCATCACAAACAATGGCGATACCACCATAATGGGTTATGTGACGGATATTATTACCGACCTCACGATCGACTGGTTTGAAAACCGGAGAGACACGGAAAAACCGTTTTTACTCATGTATTTGCACAAAGCGTCTCACCGGGAATGGTTCCCGGCTCCAAGGCATTTCAAAGCGTACATCGACAAAGAATTTCCCGAACCCGCCACACTTTTTGACGATTATAACGGGAGGGGGCAGGCGGCAAAATCTGCAGAGATGAATCTGCTGATGCATATGACCAATTCGGCCGATTCAAAGATTTATCCCGAAGTAGTTGATGAATTGGGAATTCATGAAAATTCCGATTGGGGAAGGAAAGTGTTTAATATGAAATATGCACGCTTTACCCCGGAACAAAAAGCCGTATGGGATTCCGTTTATATGCCGATGAACGAAGAATTTAAAAAGACCTATCCGACGATGACCCCCAAGGATTTTATGAAATGGAGATATCGGCGCTATATGCAGGATTACCTGGCATGTGTGGCCGCCATTGACGAAAATGTGGGGAGGCTTTTGGATTACCTGGATCAAACGGGATTAAGCGAAAACACAATGGTTGTCTATACGTCCGATCAGGGATTTTACCTGGGCGAGCATGGATGGTTCGACAAGCGATTCATCTACGACGAATCTTTTAAGACTCCATTGCTCGTCAAATGGCCCGGGGTAATTCAAAAAGGAACCAGGTCGGACCGAATGGTGCAAAACCTGGATTTCGCCCAGACGTTTCTGGAGGCGGCAGGCATTCCTTCGCCACCGGATATGCAGGGAGAAAGTTTGATCCCGCTCATGAAAGGGCAGGAGGACCGATGGACCAGGCACGCGGTTTATTATCATTATTACGAATACCCGGGACCTCACATGGTAAAAAGACACTACGGCATCGTTACTACGGATTACAAGCTGGTACATTTTTACGATGATATCGATGAATGGGAACTTTATGACCGGAAAAAAGACAGGATGGAAATGCAAAATGTATATGATGTGGCGACCTATAGGGAAATTCGGGAACAACTTAAAACGGAACTTCGGGAAATGAGGATCAAATACAAGGATTCCGAAGAGCTCGACAAGCATTATATGGAGATCGGAGGAAAGTAGCCTGCCTTATTCCGGAACGATTTTGCAGTTCGCGTACCGGTGCCGGAAATTGTTCAGGTGATCAACAGGTCGCAGATCCGATCCCGGAAGAGCAGTCCCGGCAATCGAGCACCTGCTAAGTAAAGTTTGCGGGTGCTTTTTTTGTTGGAACGCCCGGTCCCGGCGACACCTTCCGGAGGATCGAGAAAGCCCAGATGTAAAAATATACACAAAAGTATGCATAATATGCATTTACTCCCGGTATCCTTTGCCTTACCTTCGGGACTGGTTAAAAAAATGGCGAAAGTGCCCGTGACAGCGTCAGGCGTACAGTTGTTCTGCACCTTTGCGGACGATACACGGCAGAGCCTGGAAACCGTGGCGGACATCTTATCGCGGTAAGATCGCAAAAACCGATTTTGTAATAAATACAAATCGGTTGTGTCCCGGTTCGAACATGAAAAGAGACGACGCAATGCGGCCCTTTTACGTATCCGGGAATTGTTCGTATTATGTCTGAGAAAGTTTTTCAGTGCCTGAAAAAACAAATTATTCAGTGTATGTACGGCGCATGGATCATCAAAGGATTTTCCATGCGTAGGTAAGTCGAAGCAATGATTGGCATCTGAAGTTATGAAAATGAACCTGCTCAATACAATAAGGTCTTTGAAATCCCTCGTTTTCAGTATGCTCCTGTTTTTTGTTTTTTGTCCGGATCATTGCAATGTCTGGGCACAGGTCCCGGGGACAATTGTAAAAAGTAAGGAATTGCCTGGATCGCTGGGCAGATACGTCAAATCAATCGAAGCCGGTAAAATTGGTTCGGCCAAACCGGAATTGGTATTTGAGGAGATATCCGGGGAGCTGTACAGGGTCACTGTTAAAGCCCGGATTGAAAAGGAATTGAAGCATAATGGCTGGGCAGTAATCGTTTACCCGAATTTTGAGGGCACGTTTCATTGGGCGCCGCATCTCACACCAGCCCGGGACCATATTATTTCGGACCATGTTTTCAGGGCGCCGGCAATAATCTGTTCTTCTGCCGGCAAACGCATCACCATGATGCCCGATCTGGATGTGCGGGCAAACAGTGATTACCGGTGGTACCTCGATTTGGATGTCCCGGCAAATAAACTGACCGTTGGGGTCAGCGATTATGTGGTGGACGAACATGTTTTGTTTAAGAAAGCGAATTCGACGACCTTTAAAACGGGGGAGCTCGTCCTTTCATTTTTTTTAATGGTCGATCCTAAACCGGAAGCACCGGGCAATCCCTGGCGCAAACCTTTAGCTTTTATGTGGCGGCAGTACGGCAAAGCATTAGCCGAACTGGGTGAGCCGCTTAACGGTCCGATAGATCCCTACATCGCTCACACGTACAATTGGGCTTTTAATACCTGGGAAGATGCGGTCTGGCAGGAGTTTGAGCTCGACGGGAAAAAGGTTGGAGCTCCCGTGTTCATTGTAAATTATACTCAAAGCCCCAATTATCCCGGGCATGTCGACGAGCGCGAATTCCGGTCTGTCTGGAACCAGGCCTGGTTCAATTCATTGCGCTCGGCACAAGGACTTTACAGGTATGGCAAACGTACCGACAACCGCGATTACATCCGCCGGGCAAATATGACCAAAGAGCTGGCCCTCGCCTTTCCTCAAAAAGAGGGACTTTTTCCCGGGCTGATCGCAACAGAGATGGAAGCAGTGGATATTGACGGCAGGAGATACAACCGCTCCAAGGGATGGCAAAGCTTTTACTTCGGAAATTCAAACCGGAATCCGTATTCGAGGGATAGCCGGAAATCCCCCTTGCATATTCTCGATATGAGTTGCACGGCTTACTTTATGCTGAACTGGTACGAAGAGCTGGATCGGGATGAGCGGTTGCTGGTTTACGCAAAAAAATATGGCGATGCGCTTTTGAAATACCAGGATCCGGATGGTTTCTTTCCGGCGTGGATTTCCGCTGAAACATTAGAGCCCCTGGAGGTGCTGGCCCGATCACCGGAGACCGCCAAGTCGGTCACCTTCCTGCTGAAATTGTCCGAACTTACCGGAGCCGGCAAATATAAGAAGGCGGCCCTAAAGGCCATGCAAGCCGTGATCCGGGAAATAATTCCAACAGGGCAGTGGGAGGATTTCGAGACCTACTGGTCGTGCAGCCGCTGGGGCAGTAAAACGCAAGTCGGAAAGAAAGTGCCCCGCAATAACATGTTTAAGCAAAACACGCTCTCGATCTACTGGACGGCGGAAGCCTTGCTCAATTGTTATGAATTGACAAAAGAAATGAGGTATCTGGAGCTGGGGCAGCGCACCCTGGATGAATTGCTGATGGCACAGGCAGTCTGGCAGCCTCCGTATATGTACGTGACGGTTTTCGGCGGGTTTGGCGTAATGAATGCAGATGGGGAATGGAACGATTCGCGTCAGGCGCTGTTCTCGGAATTAATCATCCGGTATGGAAAAATCCTTAAGAACGAAGAATACATACAAAGAGGTATCGCTTCCCTGAAAGCTTCATTCAGTATGATGTACTGTCCCGAGAATCCACAAACCAAGTTGCAATGGGAAACCCGTTATCCGTTTTTTAACGAGAAGGATTATGGCTTCATGATGGAAAACTACGGACACGGCGGATATACGAATCCGCAGGGCGGAGGCATAGGCGTTTTTACCATCTACGACTGGGGCAACGGGGCGGCAGCGGAAGCCTATAATAAAATTGTCGATCGCTATGGAGCGGAATTATTTCGGCAGGAAGGTAAATAGTGCTCCCGCTTTCCGGGAAGAAACCGGCAATACGCGTACCGGGATCGACCGACTACTTGAAATCGGGCCGGATGTGGTAGATAAACAGATCAAATCCGATTTTCAGAAAATACGACGTCGGAGCCTATAACTGGGGATTTGTAAAAGGAAAAAGCCAGACCATTTATCCGCACGATAGCTGGCAAAAACAATACACCCGGGAGGCCGAACCGTGGTATCACGACATTTTACAACCCGACGGCTCGCCCTACAGGGAAGAAGAAGTAGCGTTCCTGACCCGGATTTTAAAACGTCAGGAAGAGTAATGATCGGGCGTATTTGCTTATGATTTATTTTTTTGCAGATATATTATTCTCCGAAAAATGATTTGTTGGGAATAAATCGGGACATATCCTGTTTTTGAACGTTTTATGCTTTGTAGGGCCGGGTAAGTGTCAAATTCTCCTTTTATTGTTATCCGATAATTTCATATTTTTGCGGCGATGAATAAGATTATGCAAATAAAAGCAACATTCTTATTGCTCACCATCGGAATCATGATGGTGCACAACGTCTTCCCGCATGTTCACCATCAGCACGGGGAGCATGATGAGGTATTGACTTCTGCCCATCACCACGGAAGTAATCATCACCACTGGCATTCCGGGAATGAAGAAAAAGATGAAGGGCATGAGCATATAGCGCTTACGCCCGTTGAATCACACGCGCACACTTATCATTCCCATGAATTTATTTCCCTGGCCACCGGCAAAACAAAAGTAAAGGGTGATTCTGATTTGTCCGTAGCCTGTTTTGCCGAAAAAGAAGCGCTTGCTTCATATGACTTGCATGAAGAATTGCACAGGTACGCCCTGTTTAAACAGAGCAGTTTTGAACCTGTTTTTCTTTCATCTGTCTCCCCCCGGGGCCCGCCTGCTTTAGGATAGTCACTTTGCAGTGGTGTCAGAAACCCACTGTACCGCGGAGATAACCGCAAATCATTTTTTTGATTCATCCTAAAATCATTTTCAATGTATAAAAAAATAGCATTCGCGCTTTGCGGATGCCTGTGGTCTGCCGGGCTTATGGCCCAGCCGGACGACATTGCCGGCGTACTGCGCGAAGTCGAACAAAATAATCCGGAGCTCAAGGCTTTATCTGCCCAAATGGAAAGCAGACAGCTTGAATTGAAATCCGGTAACAATTTGCAGGACCCGCAGTTGGGTGCTTATTACCTGCCTTTCGGGGAGCACGTCACAGGGGACTACTCGGAATTTCAGATCAGCCAGTCTTTTGAATTTCCAACAGTTTACAGCGCCCGGAATCGTTTGACAGACGCACGGCGCGTGCAATTGAATTTGGATTATGCAGCCAAAAGACAGGAGGTACTGCTGGCCGCTCAAAAGATTTGCCAGGAGCTCGTTTATCTCCATAAAAGAATAGCGCTTGAGCAAAACAGAGTGGAACAGGCCGAAACGGTTTATGAGCAGGTGCGGGAATTGTACGATAAGGAGCAGGTAGGCGCACCGGAGATGAACAAGGCCAAAGTATCCTGGATGCAGGAACAATTTAAGGTTCGGGTGCTGGAAGGCGAAAAACAGAATCTTCTGTTGTTGTTGCGGAATCTGAATGGCGATAATCCATTGTCCTTTGATCAGACGGATTATTTTGCCGGTCTTGAAATTGAAGATAAGGACAGCATCTGGCAAGGCAGGTTGATCAGCGATCCTGTACTCCGGGAGGTTGTGCACAGGCCGGTAATCGCAGAAAGGCAGTTGCGCCTGATCAGGAATAAATCATTGCCCGGCTTCACCGCAGGATACAATTATCAGGGAGTGGCGGGAGCCAACTATTCGGGGATCTATGCCGGGCTGAATATTCCGTTGTGGAGCAATAGACACCGGGTGAAAGCCTCAAGATCAAATTTACGGTTTCAGGAATCCTATTCCGATGTTCAAATCGGGACGGCGTATGTCGCCTTTGAAACGCAGTACAATGAGTACCGGGTTCTGCTGGAAAAGTTCCGGGAATACGAATCGACCCTGAACGGCCTGAACAGCGACCGGTTGCTCCTGGAAGCCTATCGACTTGGCGAGATCTCCTTTATAGAATACTACATGGAGCTGAGGTTCTATCGGCAGGCGTATGATGCCATGCTGGAAATGGAACAACAGCTCCACCAGCTCAGGGCTGAAATCCATAAACATCAGTTATAAACATTTAAAAAGTAAAATCATGAAAATTTCAAATATTCTTATCGCATTCGTTATTCTTTTTTTCGTAGCATGCTCAGGTAAAAGACCCGAAAATAATCATGGCCATGAGCACGGTACGGAAGCCCACCGGCATCCGCACGATGAACAGGGCAACGCCCATGAGCACGCCCACGGGGAGGGCGAAGAAGCGCATTCGCATGAGGGTGACCATAGCCTCACACAGGAAGAGTTTACAGTAGAAGGAGATTCCGCAGAGGTGGCGACAGCCCCGGACCACCACGTCCATGAAGACGGAAGTGTGCATCAAAACCATTAACTGGAAAGGTCATTTTAAACATGCGATATTTAATCATACTTTTTGCAGCAGTGCTGGCTTCCTGTCAAGCGACGGATGAGGCCGGCCATGAACATGACGAGGCAGGCAATCACGTGGCGGAATCCGCCGGAGCGCCGCCCGTCATTGACGCAACCGTATGGACGGATGATACGGAATTATTCGTTGAATTTCCGGCCTTAATTGCAGGAAGAAGCAGTCGTTTTGCCGCACATTTTACGGTTATGGACGGGCATCGGCCGGTACGGGAGGGAAAGGTTACGGTCAGTTTGACCAAAGGCAAGAACGGCATTCGAAATTCGGTCGACGCACCTTCTTCGCCGGGGATTTTCTCCCCTTCATTAAAGCCAAAAGAGGCAGGAACACATCGTTTGGTCTTTGATTTGGAAACGCCTTTTTACTCCGACCGGATTACCGTTGGTGATGTTACGGTCTATGCATCTGCCGGGGAGGCCCTGAAAGCATCAGTGGGCAAAGAGGAGGAGGGATCTATTCCTTTCTTGAAAGAGCAGGCATGGAAAATGGAGTTCCGGACCGCCCCGGTGATCAGGGCGAACGTGTATGAATCCATTCCCACCTCCGGAATCTGGAAAGCCGCGCCTTCCGACGACCAGGTTCTTGTGGCCACCACAAGCGGACGGGTACGTTTCCCGGGCGATAAACTGACGGAAGGGAGTAAGGTGCGCAAGGGACAGACGTTGATGCGTCTGAGCAGCGAGGGATTGACCGGCAACAACCTGGGCTCGGAAATACGAAAAGCAAAAGCGGGATTTGAACAGGCAAAAGCCGAATTTGAACGCAAAAAATCCCTGCACGAATCTAGGATTGTTTCAAAAGCCGAATTTGAGAAAGCGGAACAAAAGTACCGGGTGGCGAAGGCGCACTATGAAACCCTGAATGCCGGGTACGCTTCGAACGGGAAACAGATAATTGCCCCGTTCGACGGATATATCAAATCCATCGCGGTGGCAAATGGCGATTTTGTCGATCAGGGCGCCGCATTGACCACCGTGGCCCGTCACCGATCAGGTATTCTCGAAGTGCAGGTCGGCCAGACCTATGCGATGATGCTTGAAAACATCCGGGATGTTTTGTACCAGGCAAAAGCGGGAGTTTGGTCAAGCCTGGCGCAAAATGGGGGGCGGGTCCTGGCTGTTTCCAAAAAAGTGGAAAAAGATAAGCCGCTCATTTCCATATACACGGAGGTCAACGAACCTGTGGAGATGCCCGAAGGTGGTTTTACGGAGGTTGAATTAGCCGTTGGGGCGGCCGTGGAAGGCCCTGTTGTCCCCGCATCGGCCTTATTGGAGGATTATGGTAATTATTCCGTGATCGTTCAGCTTTCGGGTGAGCGTTTCGAAAGGCGCAATGTCATCCCGGGCAGGCGCAACGGCAACGGCATAGAGATTAAGCAGGGGTTGCGGCCCGGCGAGGTCGTAGTGACCAAGGGAGCCTATCAGGTGAAAATGGCTTCCATGTCCGGCCAGGCTCCGGCACATGGTCACGAACATTAAAAGGCGGTAGTTATGTTGAACAGAATTTTAACCCTATCGCTTCGCAACCGCTTGCTGGTGCTTTTGGGGGCGGCGCTGCTCAGTGTGGCCGGTGCGTATATCGCCCGGAATATGAATGTGGATGTGTTCCCGGATTTAACGGCGCCAATGGTGACGATCCTTACGGAAGCGCACGGCATGGAGTCGGAGGAAGTGGAAAAGTTGGTGACCTATCCGTTGGAAACTGCCATGAACGGATCGCCGAACGTCCGAAGGATCCGTTCGTCATCTGCCGCGGGTATTTCCATTGTGTGGATCGAGTTTGATTGGGGCACGGATATTTACAGGGCCAGGCAAATTGTAAGTGAGCGCATTCCCACGGTTCGCGAAAACTTGCCGGCAGGTGTGGGTACGCCTACGATGGCGCCCATCTCGTCCATTATGGGGGAAGTGATGTTGCTGGGAGTGCATTCGGACAGCTTGTCGCCTATGAAATTGCGAACACTTTCCGATTGGACGATTCGCCCACGGATCAAATCCATTGGGGGTATTGCCAATGTGATCGTGGTCGGCGGTGAGTACAAGCAATACCAGGTACTTGCCGATCCGGAAAAACTCAAATACTACGATGTAAGCTTGGGGAAGCTGCTGGAAAAAGTCCGGGAAAGCAATGTGAATGCCTCCGGAGGACTTTTAAACGAACATGGCAATCAATACATCATCAAGGGAAGCTGACGCGCCTATTCGGTGGAGCAACTGGAAGAGGCGGTATTGAAACGGGTAGGAGGTCAGACCATCAAGGTCCGGGATGTGGCCTCCGTGCAAATCGGCGCGGCGGATAAAATCGGCGATGGTTCTTTAAACGCTTCCCGGGCCGTGATCCTGACCATTTCAAAACAGCCCGATGTGAATACGCTGGAGCTCACCGGGCGATTGGACAAGGCAATTGCTGACCTGCACAATACGCTTCCGGAAAGTGTGGAGATCAAAAGCCACATTTTCCGGCAGGCGAACTTCATCGAGGCCTCTATCGACAATCTGAACCGGACGCTTCTGGAAGGGGCATTCTTTGTAGCGATCGTATTGTTCATTTTTTTGATGAGCTGGCGCACGACCGTCATTTCGTTACTGGCCATACCTGTTTCGCTGCTGGTGTCCATTATCGTGCTGAAACTGTTGGGATATACCATCAACACGATGAGCCTGGGTGGAATGGCCATTGCCATTGGAGCGTTGGTGGATGATGCCATCATTGACGTAGAGAATGTATTTAAACGCTTGCGGGAAAACTTCCGGAAACCAAAAGAGGAGCGCTCGTCTGCCATAGCCGTAGTTAAAAATGCCTCGGTCGAGATCAGGAGCTCTATTGTCATTGCCACGCTTATTATCATTGTATCGTTTGCGCCGCTGTTTTTTCTGAGCGGTATGGAAGGACGCCTGCTCCGGCCTTTGGGGATCGCCTTTATCACTTCCGTACTGACTTCTCTGATCGTTGCGGTGACGCTTACGCCGGTCCTGTGTTCGTATTTGTTGAAAGACAAGAAAGTGCTTTCCAGGCAGGCAACAGGTACCCGCGTGGAGAAATGGCTTCAACGGCGTTACGGATACCTGCTCGGAAAAGCCTTGAAAGTGCCCAAAATGGTGATCAGATCTACGATTGTGGTTTTTGCGGTCAGCCTGATTTTGTTTACGCGGCTGGGAAGGAGCTTTTTGCCGGAGTTTAACGAAGGGTCGCTGGTGATAAGTGCGGTGGGTGTACCCGGTATGTCCCTGGAGGAGAGCAACAAGAACGGTATGCTTATTGAGAAATTGCTGCTGGAGATGCCGGAGGTACGTGTAGTGACGCGAAGAACGGGCCGCGCAGAGCTGGACGAACACGCTCAGGGCGTAAATGCCGCTGAGATAGACGTCCCCTTTGTGCTTCAGGGCAAATCCAGGGGGCAGTTTTTTGAAGAAGTACGGACAAAACTGAGCATCGTACCCGGCGTGAACATCACCCTGGGGCAGCCAATTGCGCACCGGATCGACCACATGCTTTCAGGGACCAGGGCCAATGTTGCCGTCAAGGTATTTGGCGACGACCTGCAACAGTTGTTTGAAATCGGCAAAAGCATTGAACTCAACATCAAATCCGTGGAGGGCATTGCCGATGTGGCGGTTGACCGGCAAATTGAAGTCCCCCAGATCCGTATCTCACCCAGGCGTCAGATGCTGGCCGCTTATGGCATGACGGTAGGTGATCTGATGGAGCAGGTAGACGTGGCCTTTGCCGGAGAAAAGGTCGGGGAGATCTACGAAGGTCAGCAATACTTTGATCTCTTGGTGAGATTTCAAAAGAAATCCCGCGACAGCATGAAGAGCATCAAAGCAGCCCTGATCAGTTTGCCGGACGGAGGCCAGACCACCCTGGATCAACTGGCCGATGTCACCTCCGTAAGCAGCCCCAATGTCATCAACCGGGAAAATGTAAGGAGGAAGATTGTGGTCGCCGCCAATGTGCAGGGCAGGGACCTGAGAGGTGTGGTGCATGAAATACAGGAGATCGTCGGCAACCGGGTTCACGTGCCGGAAGGCTACCGCATAGCGTACGGGGGACAATTCGAAAGTGAAGCAAAGGCTTCCCAATTGCTTTTGATTACCGCGATTATGGCTGTGCTGGTCATATTCCTGCTGTTGTACGCGGAGTTCAGGGATGTTCTGCTTTCTTTTGTCGTGCTCATCAATTTGCCGCTGGCGCTGATCGGAGGCATCCTGATCGTGTACTTCACGTCCGGGATCATCAGCATTGCGGCTACCATTGGCTTTATCAGTTTGTTCGGCATTGCCACCCGGAACGGAATATTACTGGTTTCCCGTTACGAAGATCTGAGGAAGGAAGGGCTGAGCGGGCTTGAATTGCTTAAAACCGGCGCTTTAGACAGGCTCAATCCCATCATGATGACGGCTTTTACTACCGGTCTTGCCCTGATTCCCCTGGCATTAAAGGGGGGAGAAGCGGGCAATGAGATCCAAAGCCCCATGGCCGTGGTGATTCTGGGAGGACTGCTCTCGGCAACCCTGCTGAATTTGATCGTGATTCCGTGCATCTATAAGTTTGTTTATGGATTTCAGAGCCGGTAATGATGCGGGAAACATGCTGTTTGATCGGCATCCGGAAGTATTCAGGACACAAATGTCGGTTTTGTTGTAGGAAGCATCCCTTTTCCAGGGTGTTTGTTTTACCCGGGCCATCAATTGTATATGGTCCAAACCGCCTGGTTCCCGTTCTCAGGCGCTTCTCCGGCACGCGTTTACAACGCATGTCCAACATCGTCCGGGCTTTCTTCCCGCATATCCCCGGCTCCTCAAAAACATCGGATATTTTCAAAAATATCCGATGTTTAAATATTATTATCAGGCAATTCCGGATTACAAATCCGGAATTTTCCAGCCGGGCGCTCCTGTCCGGAACAGGTAATGTGATTCACGGGCGAGAAATAGAATGGCTATTGCATATTTCAGGTTAAATCTTCGGATAGAATTTTCAGTAACCTGAAATTTACTTCCTTTTTACAATCTCATCAAATTTCACTTTATCGGCGATTTCATGGTTCTCCTTTAAAAAAAGCAATAGTTCTTTTAAGGTCTCAAAATCTTTGCTCGTTACACCGGAATCATCCGTATAAGTTACCGACAGGGTCACCGTTTTTATTTTTCCATATATCATAGGTTTCACAATAAGGGTAATTAAAATATAGTATGAATCTGTAATCAGCAGAATTGCCTAGAGTTGTCATAAAGAGAATAGAATGATGCAGTTAAGGGTCAAGGTGTTTATCATAGCTTCAAAGTAAACCATTAAAGCTGAAAATGAAAGAACTCGGACAACTAAAATTTAATGAAGCATAGGGCATCTGGTTACGGATCGTTCACCCCTCCGTAACCAGGCTGAGCCCACAGTTTTGCAACGCCCGGCTCCCTTTCTGTCTGTATGAATGATAAACCTGGAAATAGTGCGGTATTGTTAAATAATGTATTAGTAGGAATAATTAATTGGTTTAAAACCTCCCAAACTGAAAATAAATTATACGAAAAAATTACGAATCTTGGCTGTTTATTAACTTGTTGGATGCAACTCATAAAATGTTGGAAAGCATTTTCAAATATTAAAACTTGAGATACACTTATATTAGCCATTAAAATACCCCCAAGCCATTAGTAATTTGTAACATTGAATAACGGCGAATTTTCAAAAGAGAGACACAATGCTGATAATTTTTTTTAAATATTTCTTAATAAAGAATCAAATTTAACGTTAGATGAGTACTTCGATATTATGCATCTTGATATTGGTCAGCCGGACCAGGGAGTGTAAATGTTTAGAAGGTCATAACTTTTTATTAATAAAAAAACAGCCTTTGTTTATTTTTTAAAAAGGTGCTTGACTGTTTTCAAAAATTGGAGGATACATGAGTGAGATTATTATGCATTCTTAATTTTGAATGTAGCAGAATTAATTGGTATGCTTTAATTGATAAAAATGCAATATATTTTATATATATCTAACATTTATTATTGATGCAAGACCTATACGGGTTGATTCAGGTGTATAATCTCTATGAGGATGCGTTAAGGTTAACTGAGTTGACTAAAAAGGGAACTCTGGAAGGTTCCTTTATAAGGGGCTTGCTGAAAAAGAAATTCAAAAATGATCAACTTGCAAATCATTTACTTTTTGGCAGTAATACCAACCTGGTCAAGTATCGGATGTTAAAATCAAGGGTCAGGGATAAACTATTCACAATTGTTTGCGAAAGATATTTTAAGATTAATTCAAAGCGAGAAATTAATGCCGAAAAGACATTTTCCTTTTTCAGAGAAATCAATTACCAGGGGCATAAAAATTTGGTCTTTTACTATCTCAAAAGATATTTAAATAAAAGAAAAATTGAGGATTTACTAATTAGAATAAAGTTTTTGGATTTGCTTACTCAGATTGGTTGGGAGTTGGGAAAATTCTCTTGCGCAAATCAGTATATAAAAGAGCTAATTCGATTGAGGAAAGAATTCAATCTGACAAAGTCTGTTTTAAGGAAATTTAATGAATATATATATAATAGAGTCAGGTATCCATTAGTTTACAGGAGAGCATTTCTAGAAATAATCATAGATGATCTTGAAAAGAAATGCGATATATTAAATTCCGATTTACTATTTCAGGTACTGAATAGTCTGAAAGTAACATACTACTTTGAGCATGATGAATTTAATAAAATTGTTTTAATCGCTGAAAAAGATAATCGCTTAATTAATATAGGCTGCCATTGTATGCTCCCGAGAAATTTCAAAATCCTCAATCTCCTATACTTTAGCGAATCGCTAATTAGATTAAAACGATATCGGGTAGTTTATGACATTTTAGATAAATCATTGAAGGGTTTCCCGGTTTCAATTAACGATTCATTATTTGGTTTTGAGCTAATAGAATTAATGATCATAACCCAAATTAAGTTGAAAAAGTATTACGCTGTTCATGATCTATTGGTTGGAATACATGACAAAAGAGAAATTTTGACCGATCGCGAGCAGCATTATAAAATCTCTATTGTTGCAAAGGCAATTAGACTGTTTGTCAACAAAATAAATAATTATTTCATTATGAGGAAGCCTTCGGGTTTCCATCTAAATGATAAAACGAAATTTTATTGCGATTACCATCTGATGGAAAAGTTACTCCGTATAATAACAGAATGCAGGAATAATAAAATCTCTATGTCGAACAGCGACAAGTCTTTACTGCTAAAAGAATATGATCGATACAAATCATACGGCCGTAAATCATTATTGCCTTTTGAGGAGCTAATAGACGATATTTTCGAACTAGAGGAATTCTTTCAGTAAAAGAACCTTTCCTTTTCTCATTTCTAAGTGTTTTACAAGGCTGCCAATAACCTTTTAGATTTAGTCTATGATGTTGTCCCTCTGTAATATCGCTATGTTTCTCCATTATTTTTTGATCAATTTTCTCATTCGCTAACAAAAAACATGTTACAAATCCCAATGGATTGAAATAATGTGAAGGACTTGTTTTTTCTCTTATAAATGTTTGATAAAGAGAATTTTGTGTTAGGTCCCATTCATAAAACTATCTTCTTGTGTCCATTTTGAAGCTTTCGAAAACCTCAATATCTCACGTTACAAAATTTGACTTTTACGGTTTTGTATTTGAATAAAGGTTCAGAGATTCATTACAAAATTTTTTCTCAACCCTAAAGCATTTTTTAGTTATGAGATTCATCAAATTAAAATTCTCTATCATATCAATAATTATATCTTTTAGCGTTTTCGCTCAAGAGGATAATGTATCGAATGATGTAAAGACCTTTTTCATGGATAGCGATGAGTTAGGCCAAGTAGAAAACTCGGTCAACTTGTTTAATGGAGAAATTAACCTTCCAATTGGATTAATCAACATACCCGGCAGAGGAGGATTAAATACAGGTGTTACCCTGATTTATAATTCCAATATAGAGGAAATTGTAAATACATGGAATCTTGAATTACCGACCGGGATACTTGGTTTAGGTTGGTCAATTGAAGTTCCAAAGATAGTTGTTGATAATAAACTTACTGGTGCTAGGGATGACGATGAGTTTTATCTTATGGATGGAGGTTTATCTAATAGGTTATATTGTGTAAGAATAAATGGTGATGGTACAAGGGAATATGAAACTGAACAATTTGCTAAATGGAGTATATTATACGATAAGTCAAACGAACGATGGACTATTATAAAGGAAGATGGGACGACATATATCTATGGAGACGATGATCTCGACAATGGATCAGCTATTGAATATATATTGCATTGGGATAATTGGATAGGAAACAGTTCAAACTATTCTTCAAGTTATACCAGCCGTCAGGGATTAGTCTGGAACCTGGCTAAAATCCAAAACCGTTGGGGTGATGCAGTGACTTTTAAATATAAAAAAGTAGAGCGCTTTGTCAAGAACGGTACAGGAATACGACATACAGAGGCAAGCTATTTAGTAAAGGTAACAAGTCCAACTGGGTACACCATCAATTTTATAGATATGCCAAAAGAACCCAGGGAATATCAGGATCCTAATACCGAGGTTCAGGAACTTGACAACAGCGACGGTACGGGAGGTTCCACTGGAGATGCTTATCAGGAACGTTATGAGAAGCGATATCTGGGAAATATTGAGGTCAAGGATCCATCCAATTCTGACGTATATAGTTTTCAGTTTGTTTATGATGTTCCAAATAATGGAGATCTGACCAAGCGATTGTTGACATCCATAGTTCAGAAAAATAAAGATGGAGCCACTTTCCCTTCTATAGATTTTAGTTATAAAACAAGTGGAAATAAAAAAGGGGCTTTGGAAAAAGTGATTTATCCTAAAGGTGGTGAAGTAATTTATCATTACAATGAAACCGGCGTTTCGCTCGGTTATTCCGATAGAGATTTAACAATAGATGCTCCTGTAGGACATTCAGAACCAAAAGTATGGTGTGGAGAAAATTTTGTAGCTGTAGCTTGGAGAGAATTAGATATTAACGGGGATCATGTGACAAGCGATATGGATGTGATTTACAAAATGTATGAGTGGGATGGTGGCTGGCAAACCTCCTCATCTTCTTATACTGTTTCTGATGTAGAAATGTATCTTAATACAGGAATTGGTAGTCCCACATATGAGTATATCGATTTTGATGCAACTGCCGGGAAGGATTATTTCGCTGTATTTCACTACAAAGGAGGATCTTCTGGGACATTGAGACTACATCACAAGAAAGCCGAAACCAAAGGAGAATGGTGGGACGTTACTACAAAGACTATATATGTAAGCGAAATGCCGCAGCTTATCTCAGGAAATGAGTTCGTGGGAACCCTGGAGAGAAATGGTGAGATTACTGTTTACAGATGGGATGGAGATTCTTGGGAAGGTGGTACTACTCCACATTCAGGAGTTGAATTTTATGGTGTTGGAGGAAACAACTATGTAATATGCAATGATGAAAATAATGATGCAATTTACTTCAGGTATTTGAATGAAGAGAAAGTTTGGCAAAGTGTTAGCGTGCCAAGTGGCTATGGATTTGCTTCTGATAAAAAATCCATTTGGTACCCATCCAATTCTTTTGCTTTTGTAATGACTGGCGATGATGGTTCGACTAATAAGCACGAGTTTGCTTATCATTGGGATGAAAATTATAACTTCTCGAGTCCAATCGACATTTTCAATCAGCACTATCCGAATGGCACAGTCTATATTACAAATAATAATTTGATTTGCCTTAATAGTAGCGATGTAGGGGCTAGATATAATGGAATTACCTGGGACACATACAAGCCCAGTTTAACACAAATTGTTTCCGTAGCAAATGATTATTTACTGACCTCTTTTTCAAGCGGATCTTTCAGAGAGGTATTTGCAACAAGATATTTACCGAATACATTATCTTGGAGTAACCAATTTTTAATGAACTACTCTAACATCCCAGGCTTGTATGCTAGAAATGGATACTCAGTTGTAAGAGATGATAATAATGGACAAAAAGTCTTTTTAAGAGATTCCGATAATACCTATTCAAGTATATATGATTATGAAACCAATCCACCAGATGATTTTTTGTACACAGTAATCTATCCAAATCATCTCATATCTGAAGAACCAACAACGCTTAGTACGTCCGACAAAATATACTATCGAGAACTTAAAAACGGAACAGTTCAGCAGAGCATTTATATGGGTAGTCAGAGACCTATTTCAAATAGGCAAATGGCCCTTGAAGCCGATGGTTATGATATCATGATTACCTATAACTCATATGATGCAGTTGGGCAGGATTTTATGTATGAAACTGATGCAACGCAACTCACACTTTGGAAATTCTTGGATGATGGAATATCAGGAGATATTGTAGAATACCCTGTAGAAGGTATAGAGATTAATAGTGGTAGTGACAGCAAGTATATTTCTATAAGTTATGATGTTACAAAAGGTCTATATTGTGAAAATTCAAAGGGAGCAATGTACAATAAGGTAGTTGTTACTCATAAAGACAATAGTACTGGTGGTAGTTCATTTGGGAAAACCGAATACTATTTTTTCAATGGATTGAACTATGGAGAATCAGCCACTACCTTTCCAAACAGCGGAAGTGGCATAGATACTGAAGATGGAGCTTTGAAAAACTATAAAAGATTCTTAGGGAAGCTTTACTTGAAAAAATTAATTGAAGGAACGAGTACCGTTGTGAGAGAGGAGAAAACAACTTGGAGATTAATTAAAAAACCAATATTAAATAGTTCAAGTATACAGATAGCAATGGGATACATGGTTAGACCGCATAAAACGGAAGTTACAGCTAATAGTATAGCAGTAGTAGAAGATTATTCCTATGACAATAGCACAGGTAACCTGACCTATAGATCCTCAACAAATAGTGAAGGTAAGACGATTGTAGAAGATTATTATTATCTACATGAGATCACGGATGCAGACTATAATTTTGCTGAGGCAGAGAATTTATATGCCAGCACAGTGCAGACAAAGAGGACAGTGGGAGGAGTGACGCTTGATGCTTATGTAGTAGACTGGACTACAGGCGAAACCGTAAATTACCCTAAGGAAAATTATGTATGGGATGGAACCGGGACATTCTCAGATTTTAGTTTTGGAAGTTCAACCCATACGAACTGGCGTAAGGTATCAACAGTGACAGATGTAGACAACTACGGAAACGTGATAGAGACCAGAGATGAGATCAATGATACATATCACGCAAAGATCATGGGCTATGACCATAGCCTGCCGGTTGGGTTTGTGAACAATGCAACATATGCTAAGTCATTTATCGATGTATTTGATGATGAAAATTTAACGAAATGGACGGGAATTGGGGATAGTGACGGAGACACGAACTGGTCAGTTTATGACGAGCAGTTGAAATTGATTAATTATGCTTCAGCTTCAAGTGGAGAATGTGATAGACTCTATCTGAACCTTGGAACTGAAGTTACAAGCGTGGTTGTATTTGAATTTGATGTAACAATAGCCAATAGTAATAATTGGGATTTAACCATTGGTTTAGGAGGGGATGGTTGGGCTACAGGTAATGGAGGAACTGAAAATGCGGTATGGACAGCTATAAACGATGAAACTTGGTATTATTATACAGGGGCTTGGAATACGATAAAGTCCGGTCTCACTGTAGGGAAAAAGTACCATTTCAAAATTGTTGCAAAACCGTCAGCGAATAAAGCTGACTTTTACGTAGATGGTGTAAAATATATAAGCGATGGGAATTTTAGATCTTTCAGTTCGGGCATCCAAAAGGCAGCATTTGGTAACTACGGTTATGGTACTGTTACTACAACATGGTATCTGGATAATGTTAGATTATATCCAAGCAATGCAGATATAGTTAGCTATGATTATAAGCCACTTATCGGAAAAACTTCTGAAACGGATATAAACAATCAAAAAGTTACATATTCCTATGACTTATTCGATCGGTTGGAGACTGTACACGATGGTAATGGCAATATCTTAGAGCACATCGAGTACAGCTTCAAAGGAAATGGAGAGATCGGAATGGACCCTCCGGCTTTAGATGCAAGTCCAAGCAGCTTATCACCTTCATATGGCAGTGGTTCCAGTAATGTAACAATTACCGCAAATGTGAACTGGGTTACAAGCATCAGCTCCGGTGATGAAGATTGGTTGTCCGTAACACCGGCAAGTGGGAATAACGATGGTACTATAGCGGTAGCATATACCCAAAACAGCTCGACCGGCTCCAGAAACGGAACAATAACTTTAGCCGGCGAAGGACTCACAGAGACCGTAAATGTAACCCAGGTCGGAGCCCCTGCTTCGTTAACTGTTTCTCCTTCAGCATTTTACTTCGAATATGGTATTAATAATGGCGATCTGGTGATAACAAGCAATATTCCCTGGACAATCAGTGTCACCTATTATGGACAAGACAGTGGCTGGTTGAGTTTCAGCTCAACAAGTGGAACAGGTAACGCAACTGTAAATGTAGATTGTAGCACTAGTTCCCAATATGACGATTACAGGGAGGCTCAGATTGCCGTTCAAGGAGGAGGTATTACCAGATACGTATGGGTTGAATATAATGACCTCTGATTGAACCTTACTTTTAAGAACAATTTTACAAATTGAATAGAATCATTATGAAAACAACGATAAATGTTAAAATGGCTGCAATGTTATTAATACAAATAATTCTTGTGCACGCCACGAATTCCCTGGCACAAAATGAATTAAGATATAAAGTCAAACAGGAATTTACAGGAGAAATTCGCGATGGGGTTGACTCCGTATATTCAGTGACCTGCATTATTGATCGAAGTGCTTTTTCAAAATATAGCAGGCTGTATTTAAAAATGGGTAGTCGTCCGGGTTTATCGGACCTTTTTAAAGTGGCATTGGATAGTGCAGATGTCGCGATTGATTCTGAAAAAATACAAGTAGAAGGTGTAAGAAAGTCAAGGGATGCAATTGAAATCGATATGGGTGATTACACATCTGTTACCAGATATATCGAGGTTTGGACAAAGGAAGG
Source organism: Cytophagales bacterium (assembly GCA_022360055.1). Lineage (GTDB taxonomy): Bacteria > Bacteroidota > Bacteroidia > Cytophagales > Cyclobacteriaceae > JAAUQL01. Next base: position 24,012 of record JAKSDO010000082.1, read on the forward strand.
CAGGTACGATAAAAGGACGAAACGCGGTGGCGACCGTCGTTTAGCTATCCGTGACGATCGTTTGACTTTGAATGAGTCGAACTAGAAAAGGAAGAATTTTTTAAACATAAATAATCCCACTGTCATGAAACCAGAGAATGCATTGACAAGATTTTTAGGTGCTCTGATCCTCGTTACGGTCACCGTTTATAGCGGGACGTTAAAAGCCCAAACAACTGTGACATTATATCCGGATATTGACGCTGGTGTCATACAAGCCCTCGCCTATCCCGATAAAGTAAATAATAATTATGGTAACTATACGGTAAATCGGGCCTGGACCTGGACCTGGTCCGGCCAGGAATATTATTGGTGTTCGTTCATCAAATTTGACTTAAGCAGCATACCCGCCGGTGCCACTATCATGAGTGCCGAGCTGACCCTGTACGGTACAGGCCACGATCCGTTGACCAGTTCAAACGCCAGCTACCTGGAGCGGGTGACCAGCGGCTGGACGGAGATGGGAGTGACCTGGGCGACACAACCTATGGTAACAACGACAGGCCGGATCAGCCTGGCCCAATCGACATCTTCGACCCAGAACTACACAATGGATGTGACCTCCTTTGTTCAGGGCTGGGTAAATGGAGATTATACAAATTACGGATTAAGGTTCAAATTACAGACTGAGTCGCACTATGCCAGTATGGAATTTGCTTCAAGCGATCATACCGATTTGAATAAACATCCGAGATTGGTGATCACTTATATGACAACATCATCAGATTACGACAAGAACTATGTAAAGAAATATCATCCGAATGTGGAGGAGAGCAGCGTGGTTAACATCAAGGCTTCAAGCAAATCGGTTAGCAGGAAAAGCAAAAACTATGTGGACGGATTTGGCCGTCTTATACAAGAGATAGGTATCGAAGCCAGCCCGGCCGGAAAAGATATCGTCCGGCCGGGAGGCGGTTTCGATGCCATGGGTAGACCGGAGAGGGATTATTTGCCGTTTGCTATGACGACGGCCAATGGCGGCCAGTATGTGACAGGCGCCACATCGGCATCGAACTGGACAGCCCATTATGGGAGTACAGAAGACGATTATGCATTTTCAGAGACCCTATATGAGGCCAATCCACTGGGCAGGCCAATAAAGCAGGGTGCGCCCGGAAGTGCCTGGGAGGTAACAGATGGTACGGCCATAGAGTATAGCTATTCATCGAATGCAAGCAATGAGGTAATCCTGTGGACGATAGATGCCAGCGGCAATGTAAAGACCGGCAGCCAGGCTTATTATACTGCCAATGTATTGGCTAAAAATAAAATCATAGATCCGGATGAGAATATCATAATCACCTATACAAATAAAAGTGGTCAGACGATATTGACGAAAGTGCAGGCCTCTACGAGTCCGACCGAAACCTCTCATGCTGGCTGGGCATGTACCTATAATGTTTATGATGATTACGGAAGACTAAGGAGAACATTGACCCCGGAACTGGTGGATGGTATCTACGGTAGTGTGACATCAAACTACACGATAAGCTCAACTATAATGGATAACCTGGCCTTTCAGCGGGAATATGATCACAGGGACAGGATGATCAAGGATAAGGTCCCGGCGACGGGATGGAACTACTATGTATACGACGGCAGGGACAGATTGGTGTTGAGCCAGAATGCCAAACAACGCAATGCTGATGAGTGGACATTAACTAAGTATGATAAGATTAACCGGCCGGTGATGAAGGGGATTTATAGTGATACACGGGATTTGGCATCCATGCAAAGTTTTGTGGATACCTACGTTGGAGTTAGTTTGCTTTATTATGAGGAAAGAGGAGCGGCTATGCATGAATATACAAATAATGCATTTGCGGTGTTGTTAAGCAGTGATGACTATTTGGAAGTGATTTATTACGATGATTATGATTTCGATTATGCCGAGAATAATGGTTTTACTGCAAAGCTCGGCTACAGCAGCACGGACAAGAGTGATGCGGTAGCGGGTAAAGTGACCGGAAAGAAGGTCAGGAAGCTTGGAGATGGAGTAACAGGCTGGCTGTCATCAGTGATCTACTACGATAAGGATGGCCAGGTGATCCAGGTGAAGGGTGAAAACCATTTAGGCGGATATGACCTGGTGACCACAGAATACAATTTTGTAGGAGACCCGACCAAGACAGAGCATGTACATAATACTACATCGGCCACGGTTACCGAAACCGAAGAGTTTACCTATGATCACATGGGCCGAATGCTGACCCATACGCACAAGATAGGTAGTCAGCCTGCTGTTACCCTGGCAGATTTGGATTATGATGAATTGGGCAGACTGGTGACAGAAAACATAGGCAATAGTATAGAATCGATGGACTATGCATACAACATCAGGGGGTGGACGACTGAGATTTACACAAGAACGCCTGAGATCTTCCGTATGGATATCAAGTATAACAGTGGCATCACGACAGGAGTTCCAGTCCGCTATGGAGGAAACATAGCCGAGGTACAATGGGGTCTGAATTTTGCAAGCATGCAGTTTGGGTACCACTATGACCCGATGAACAGGCTGATCAAGGCGACCGATGGAATGGGGATATATGGTGTATCTGGTAATGATAATGGAAATATTGGCTATGACTTAAACGGCAATATAGAAAGCCTGAAGCGGGAAAAAGGGGATATATTGATTGATGACCTAAACTATACCTATACATCGGGAAGATTGACCAAAGTAGAAGATGCTACTTCTAACACCAACGGATTTAACAATGGAAATACTAGTGGCGATGACTATGCCTACTACGATAATGGATTGTTGAAGTATGACAAGAATAAGGCAATCAATGCAGACATTGTCTACAATGAGGTTAATTTACCGGAAAAGATTATCTTTAGTAATAATTACAAGATCAAATTTATGTACGGAGCAGATGGCACCAAGATGCAGATGATCCTGGAAAACAATAGTGGAACACCAATAACCACCATCGATTATGTAGGCAATATGATCTATGCAAACGGTATGCTGGAACAATTGCTCACTGCCGGTGGGCGTGTACTTGATCCCACAACAGTTGGTCCGGATTATGAATACTTTATTACAGATCATCTGGGCAGTGTAAGGGCTGTGGTCGATGAGCTGGGCTCAGTGAAGCAGACCAGGGATTACTATCCATTTGGCATGGAGATGAGCGCCTCCCTGACAGCATCACCGAAGAACAGCTACGGCTACCAGGGCAAGGAGTGGATCGAAGAACAAGGCCTGGAATGGCAAGACTTCCATGCAAGAATGTATGATCCGGCTATTGGCAGATTCCTGGCTGTAGACCCGGCAGGCCAATTCCATAGCCCTTATACAGGAATGGGCAACAATCCCGTCATGATGGTCGATCCCGATGGGGAGTTTGTGTTTAGTGCTTTACTCCCAGGAGTTGGAACAGTAATAGATGTCGCCTTGTGGGGTGCTGTTGTTGGAGCTGGATCTTCTGCTGCCGTTTATGCTACGACAACAGCAGTATCAGGTAATCAATGGGATTGGGGACAGTTTGGAAATTCAGTTGCACTAGGTACTGTTAGTGGTGCTATTGGTGGTGGAATTGGAGGAGCATTTACAAATAGTGCATTTGCCCAAACGGCAGGCTTCAGTCTATTAAATAATACAGCCAGTACTGTGGCAGGTACGGCAATAATGGGTGGTGATATAACAGGAGGTACTATTATAGGTGGCATAGCTGGCGGTTTAGTTGGTACCGGATTACCACAGTTTACAGGTGTGAAAGGTGGGGCATTGGCTAATGTTGGAGCAGAGCTAGGTTATGAGGCAGTTAGAGGTGGAATTACAGGAGCAGTAACTGGGGGCGTATCCGCAGCAGTAGATGGAAGAGGTATTGGTGAAGGAATTAAGCAAGGGGCTTTGTATGGAGCTGTTGGAGGAGCAACAATGGCCAACTTAAAGATTGCGGCTTTAGGTCATACGGTAAAACTTGATCAAGAAGAACTCGATCTGATATACAAAGAATTAGGAACAGATTATTTTAGTGCATCAAGTAAATATCCAGATCCTGTGTTTAGAAAAGGCTGGTTTTTTTCAAGAGGTATTACGATTGGTAGAAATGTATCACATCATTTAATTAGTGATAATGATACTTTTTCTGGTGTTAAAAATGGTGGGCTAGCTTATAATTATGGAGGGATGGCTCATGAAATGATGCATTATAGACAATTATCACAAGTTGGCATTGGCCGATTTTATGGCAAATTATTTATACAATACCTTAGATATGGATATAAAAATTCTCCCTACGAATATTCAGCATATAATTTTGGTAGTCATATCTTTAGGAAAATTTTCGGAAGAGTTTTAGACCAGCAATATAGATCAAAATGAATAGAATAGTTCTATTGATGTTTTTAGTTTTATTAACTAGTTCGCAATGTTCAAGGTGGCAAAAATATAGTAGGCATATAAAGGTTGAATTAGTGCCTAATATCCTTTCACCTCAAAATGACTCAATATCTTGTGATGTTTCTATATCTATAGAGAATAATTCTGACTTGAAATTTGATAGTGTTTATTACTATTTTCACTATTTAAGGGAAGGCATGCATATGGAAAATTCTGAAAATGAAGTTGGGAGAATCCTTTTAACTAAAGATAAAATGATTGGTACTGAAAAAATTAATTGTAAGCACGAAACAGGAAGGAACGTATACATGAAACAATTTGTGTATAGGAGAGGCAAAACTATAATTTCACCTTATATAGTAGTTGGTATATCAAAGTTTGATAGAGAATAGAAAACAAATGGTTATTTTTCTAATACTTATGAATTACAAGCAGAAGGGTTATGGATATTATGCTTGTGAACATACCGGCTTAATTCTGAAATTTATTTAACAAAGAAAATATTTAAAAATTATTGGAAGGGTTATTGACATGAAGTTACTGACAAACTCCACTGACGCAAGTCTGAGACTTGTACCAAACAATGAGCAGAAAGGAATGGCTTTTCGAATCGTTTGAAAAAGCTTCTGAAAGGATCAAAAGAAACTCAAGATATAAAGTCTGGCAAGACGGAAATTATCCGGTTTTACTTGATACAAACGAATCAAAGCAAAAACGAC
>JAKSDO010000041.1 GCA_022360055.1 Cytophagales bacterium
CTTTCCCATATCATTCCCGGACAGGCAAGGCCTCCCAGCTTCGACACGGAACCAAGTTCCGCTTCAGGAATAAGGGAAGAACTATTCCAAGTAACTGACTATACCTGGGGCGGGTCCGAATAAACAATAATTCATATGAAACATATAATATTTCAATTGAACTTGATATATTTACTTAAACAATTAATTCGACTCAGGATGATGAAGGCACATAAACCGGGGGTCAAAAAACTTGGATCATTTATAGTTGAGCTTTCGGATGATCCGATAAAAATAGTAACTTCGGGCGCTCCGGTAATTCTCAAAGAAAAAGAGTACAGAAAACTACTTAACGATTTAAAGCCTGACAAAGTCAATCTGGAATCACTGATGAATTTCTTAAGCATAAATCGAGAGGTGTTAGCCGGAATGCTTGGTATATCTGAAACAACTGCGCACCGAATATTGAGGGAGGGCAGAAAATTGGGTAAGAACGAGTTATTCAGGTTACAACAGCTTATGGAAATCATTCTTACCGGGATTGATGTTTTTGATTACATCATTGGTGATTTTGTTGACTGGATGCATACAAAAATCACCGAAAAAGAAAATCAGACTCCGATTGAGATTTTTATCAACAGTGCCTTTGGATTTAGCGAATTAAAGTCGATCCTAAACAGAATAGACCATACTATTTACAACTAAGGGGTTCATTTATTTTTTCATGCTATTTTATAGAATTACCAAAGAATCTTACAAAGACAGCTATGATGGTACAGGCGGAACAATAGAGTTAGGAAGGTGGCATAATGTTCCCGTTAAAGTAATGTATGCATCCGAAGCCACTATTTTATGCGCCGCTGAATTAATTGTTCACAGCAGAAAACTTCCGCATTCACGTTATGTTCAGGAATTTGATATTCCGGACAAAAAAACAGTGAAATTCAAAGACATCGGCAACCAATTATTCGAAACTGGTTGGGATGAAAATATTTCATCCGCCATGCGCAACGAAATGAGGGCTTATTTTATGAACAAAACGGATTTCTGTGCCATGATCATTCCATCCGTGTTAACCCCAACAGAGATGAACGTTCTCATCAATCCGGCTCGACTCATACAAGATTGGATCAATGAACCTTTTTCATATGTTTTTGACCAAAGACTTACCACATCCTCATATGATCGATCAGACGGAAATGAAAATGAAACGAAGCGAAGTGTCAGGTTATTGAGGTTGCTTTGGAGCGACTTCAGGGGCTAAATCAACCTTCTCAATATCATATTATCAGAATCAATTCCTCAGGTTCATGCCAAAAATATTAGGGGGATGGTATTTCGGTTTGGCGGTCGTCCCTCCATAACTGGTGTGCATTTACAACACATGCCATTTCTATTAGATTATTTCCAACACTAGAGCGGAAGTTACTTCCGCGGCTTTCCCATATCATTCCCGGACAGGCACGGCCTCCCAGCTTCGGCACGGAACCAAGTTCCGCTTC